>CAYOYU010000006.1:0-5174 GCA_964408265.1 uncultured Syntrophorhabdaceae bacterium | reverse complement strand
GTACCTCAGACACATCCTGGACGTAGGGTTTCGTAAATGCAACCTTTTCGGCCCGCTTCTCGGTGATTGTGATGAGGCCGGCGGCAATATCCCCCTTCCCTTCAAGGAGCAAAGGGATGAGGTCTTCGAAGCGAACAGGGACGAAGATGATCCTGATCTTCGGTGTATGCTTCTTCCTGTGAAGGTTGAGAAACTTCTCGTACTCCGCAAATGCCTCGTATTCCAGCCCCATCATCTTGCCGTTGCTGACGAAGAACTCCGTGCGGCCGTAATGGACGAGGACGCGGATGTTCTTCCTGTTGGGGCCAAGGTCGCTGAAGTTTGTCTCCGTGGGGCGGTAAAGAACCGCCAAAACATCCTCTGTAAGTGTGCCGTCGCCTGAGGTGGGATCGTGAGTCCCTTCTTTCAGGGCTTCGGCGGCCAGGAGAGCCGGAGCAGAGTATATGAGAAGACAAAAGATGAAAAGAAGAGGAATCACTGATCTATTAGCAGAGATCATAGCAGTAAAAGCCCACCGGGAAGGGTTATCTTTGGAAACAAAGCCATTATACCACAATATTCCTGTCATCTCATAATGAGCGACGCCTTCGCCCGGGAGGTGATCGATACCATCCACGTCGCAGCCTCATGGCGTCACGGGCCGGTTCACCGTCGATTCGGGAATTTCGACATAAATCTTTCAGCTGGGATCAAAGTTGCGGTAAAATGTCCTTTATTCAGCCTGTCCGGAGACTTCAAGGGAGGCCGCCGGCCATGGAAAGGAAAAATGATCCGGAAGGTCACCGTGGATGCCATAACCGCTTTTGACAGAAACGCCCTGGAGTATGACCGATGGTTTGACGAACATCGACAGGTCTACCATGCCGAACTGCTCACCCTGCAGGGGTTCGTTCCCGATGGGGGCCTCGGTATGGAGGTCGGCGCTGGGACGGGACGGTTCGCAATCCCCCTTGGGCTAAGGATAGGCGTCGAGCCCGCCCAAGGGATGGCACAAATCGCAGCAGCACGGGGTCTAGCGGTTTGCAGGGCATTAGGGGAATACCTGCCTTTCCGTGACGATCAATTTGATTTCGCGCTCATGGTTACGGTGGACTGTTTTTTGATAAGCCGTGCCCCGGTGCTCCTGGAGATCAGCCGCGCCCTTAAGACGAGAGGTCGGATGATAGTTGGCTTCATAGACAGGGAGACGCCTTTGGGGCAGTTCTACGAGTCGGGCAAGGACCAAAGCAAGTTCTATGAGTCCGCCCATTTCTACTCTGCCCCGGAGATCGCCGCTTTCATGGAGAATGCGGGCTTTCGGGAAATTGAGTTCCGCCAGACCATTCTTGGCATTCCCAGTGATGATCCCACGGTTTATGATATCCGGCCCGGTTACGGCCAGGGCGCCTTCGCGGTGCTGAAGGCTATCAAGTAGGCCCAGCGTCGTCCGAATCTCACCGTTCGCTCTTACGGTCCGGGCAAACGGGCAGCACACCGGACGCAGCGAAAGGACGGGCTGGAAAAATCCCATGAAGAATCCCTGAAATGGTATTCTATGGCTATCCAGAAGACAGTCGGCACGAAGGAGGAATCGGTGGTGCGACGAACTCGCTTTTTCTATCTCGATAACCATTACCCGAGTGAAGGAGGTGTTTATGGTAGAAATGACAGATATTGGAATTGATAATGCCGTTGCCTTTCGCATGTGGGGAAAAGTCACTGAGAACGATATGACTTTGGTTCTTTCCGATGCAAAGGAGAAGATTGATCGTTATGGCAATATAGTCATTTTTGAGGTGATCGAATCGTTTGAAGGTATCGAAATAGCGGCATTAGTTGAAGAGTTCAGATATTTGTATGAAGTTGGGATATCCAATATAAGTAAGGTCGCACTTGTAACCGACAGAGAATGGTTGAAAGAGATTGTCAGCATTGAAGCCAAGATATTTAAGAGCATCCATATGAAGTCCTTCTCAACCGAAGACAAGGGCGCAGCAGTTGAATTCTTGAAAGGTGCCTGAGAAACCGATTCGGCGGACGTCTTTTAGCCGCCGTTGACCCGACCAACTGGGTGCCTGCTTATGTTCTTCATTTCGCTGACAACTCCTGTGAGTTGCTGCTTAGACCATGCGCATCAGCAGGAGCCGATTCTTGTGCGAGCCGGAAAAGGCTTTACTCAATCTGGAAGATGGGAGGGATGAATGCCGGTTGAAAGGTGGATTCAATGAAGAAGACGGGTAAATGGGATGGCAGGAATTCCATGAAAGGCATCGGAGTATTTACGAGACTATTTATTGTGATCACATGGATGATAGTGGTTTTGATGTCCTGCTCTTCGGTCTCCGAAAGGCTTAGCCTCACGGATGTGGGGCAGGTAATAAGGACCAAGAGATTCGTTGATCTCACCCATGCGTTCTCACCCGGAATTCCTCACTGGCCGGGCTTTCCTGATGAGAAGAGAGAGGTTCTGTACGGCTACGAGCCTGGCGTCGGGCGACTGGGCAGCGGTTTTTATGCACAGTCCTTTACTCTCGTTGGCCAGTGGGGAACCCATGTGGATTCTCCTGCTCACTTTGTGAAAGGCATGCGGACCGTAGATCAGATAGATGTGAAAGAGATGATCATGCCTTTGGTCGTAATCGATGTTCACGAGAAGGCAGCCAAGAATCCGGACTATGTCATCACGATGGAAGATGTCAGACATTGGGAAAGACGGCATGGCCCTATCCCGCAAGGCGCTTTTGTGGCGATGCGCACGGATTGGTGCAGACGATGGCCCGACATGAAAGCCATGCAGAACAAGGATGCCCAAGGTATTGCCCATTACCCCGGTTGGAGTCTGGAGGTGCTGAAATACCTCTATGAAGATCGCAAGATCACTGCTTCCGGCCACGAGACGACCGATACAGACCCTGGTATTGCAACCTCCAGAGATGATTATTCACTGGAGACATACATACTGAAGCAGAACCATTACCAGATAGAGCTCTTGACCAATTTGTCCGAGGTGCCGGAGGTAGGTGCCCTGCTGGTAGCGGCCTTTCCAAAGCCGCTGGGCGGGTCCGGTTTTCCTGCCCGCGTCTTTGCAATCCTGCCATAGCTGAAGAGGTGAAGGCGAGGTAAATGGACGGGAATTTGAATAGAAACGATGGCGCCAGAGTCAAACCTGAAGGATTCATCTCTGCCTCCGAACAGGCGGTGGAGCCTCAGGGCAGGAGGATCGAGGTCAATGGCCATAGCCTGTGGTATCGAATTACAGGTAAAGGAAGCCCGCTTCTCTTGATTCCCGGCGGTCCGGGCTCTTCCCATTCCTACTTCTATCCAAGTTTCGAAGGTCTTTCCGATTCTTTTCAGCTCATCTTCTTCGATGCCCACGGGCGCGGGCAGTCTGACCGGGCAGAGAATCCAGCCGGATACAGCCTCGACCGCGACATAGAGGACATCGAGGGTTTACGAGAGGCGCTCGGCCTCGGCAAGATAGCCGTATACGGTCATTCGTACGGGGGAATAGTGGCTCAGGGCTATGCACTTAGATTCCCCCGGTCACTAAGCAGGCTGATACTGGCGAACAGCTGTCACAGCGCGGAAATGTGGCAGAAGGGATGCAACGACAGCTGGAACCACCAAATAGAGAATCAGTACCCGGAGGTGTGGGCGGAGCTTCAGCAACTGCGTGCGCAGGGGGTCCTTTCAGGCGATCCGGCGTACCGGCAGGTCCAGGATCGCGTCCCACCCTGTCTTCTCTATTTCTATGACCCATGCAAGTCAGACCTTGCCGTGGATACAAACCCCGAAGTCTTTCGCCAGATCGCGGGCCCCGATGCCGGCTTCGTGCTCGGCGGCGACCTTGCCGGGTTCGATTTTCGCAGCCAGCTTGGCAGCATTCAGGTTCCCACGCTCGTCCTTGCGGGGCGGTTCGACCGGGTCGCAATCCCGCGCTACACGGTGCAGCTCAGAGGCTTCATGCCCGGGGCCCGGTTCGTCATGTTCGAAAAGTCCGGTCACATGCCCTTTATTGAGGAACCGGAACTGCATGACTCCATAGTGCGTGAGTTCCTTGGGGCATGAACCATTCAGTCAATGGATTTGCAGGCAGACCGCAGGTGACTGACAGTCGGGAACCCCATAGGTCTTACCCGGCGAAGAGCCCGGTCAAACGAGAAGCAGAGACTGACATGTGAAGGAAGGTTTATACATCTCCGTCGTACCGGAATTGCAGAAGCAAGGTATTGGAAAATCCCTTATTTACGAAGGTCTTTCTTTGCTGAAGTCATTGGGCGCGAAAGGTTGCATGCTCCTGGGCGACCCCGGGCCATTGCCGCTTGCAGGCACGGAACAGGTAACTATTTCTTGCAGGTGATCTTCCATTTCGGTGATATACTTAATCTCGTGCCGAAAGACGGCTTCTTATCAGGCCATAATCAAGGGGGTGTCCGATGCGGAGAGTTTTTGTGCTGGTCCTTTTGGGCCTTTGTCTGGCAGTAACTGTTCATGCCGTGAGTGGGGACGTGAGTCCCGGGAAGAACAGACCGACCGTTAACGCTCCAAATCCGGCAGTGAAATCAACAGGCGATCAGAAGATGCCTCAGGCCGTCAAAGACGCCATCTCGCCCACCATCACCATCAACAAGCCGAGCCAATCCGATCTCTGGCAAGCGGGGAAGAGCTACCCCGTAGAATGGGAAAGCACCTTTCTATCTCCCGGTTCATCGGGAACGGTTATGCTGGAAGTAATGGCGCCGGCGGCCACCAATTGCCAGCCCGTAACCAATATCCCCCTTAACGGGCAGGTCAGTTACAAGGTACCCTTTCCCAGCAGCAATATGGGGATCTCACCTCACGGTAAATTCATGGCCACCCTTTCGGTCAAATTCATCGACAAAGCGACCAATAAAGAATACAAAGACGGTAAGGTCATCTTCGTTCAGTATCCGTAAAAGCCTTTGTTGGAAAGCCGCCAGGAGAACAGGAACAGATCAAGGAGATTCCTGCATCCTGTTGAATGGGGACCATCGAGCCCTGACACCCCCCGCATCGGTCCTTGACATTGCTCGGGGTTTTCGTAATCATTAGGTGACAGGGATCAAGGTATGCTGAAGAATAAGAAGGATAAGAGAGGTAATAGAGCATGAAAGGTCTGATGAGCAATCTCCACAAGAGAGGAAAGGTCTGGCTTAAGGTGGTCAGGCAGGTTC
>CAYOYU010000005.1:52507-55728 GCA_964408265.1 uncultured Syntrophorhabdaceae bacterium | reverse complement strand
TAGGCTGTCCTGTGGTGAAAGAGATGGACGTCTACCCCCACCGGATCATCCGGCAGATCATCCTCGGAGAAAGAGAGAAGGTCCTTACGGCCAAGACCTTCTGGACATGCCTCCAGTGCACCACATGCAGCATCCGGTGCCCCAATGATATCGACATCGCCCACGTCTTCGACACCTTGAGGAAGGTGGCAATGAAGGAGGGGTAGGCAGCAGAGCGGGACACCTGGCTCTTTGATGAACTCTTTCTGGAAAGCGTGAAGAACTACTTTGAGGATAGCAGGATGGGGCTCAGCATGTTCCTCAAAGGGAGGATGGGAATCCTTCCGCACAACATAAAGAACCGGGAGCAGGTGAAGGAAATATTCGAAAAGATGGATAAAGAGAAGATAAAAACCTGGGAAGGCGAGACGGAGCACATATGAGGAGACTAACCTATTATCCGGGTTGTTCCCTGAAGACATCGAGCAAGTTCTATGAGGCCTCCATCAAGGAGGTATTCTCCTTTTACGGCATCGAGCTGAAGGAATTGGACGACTGGTCCTGTTGCGGGGCATCTGCGGCCCACACCGTGGATGAGACCCTGGCGCATATGCTTGTGGCAAGAAACCTTGCCATTGCTGAGAAAGAAGGGAACCACTTTTTCGCGCCCTGCTCGGCCTGTTACGCGAGGTCCAGGATTACTAACGAGAAGATGCGTAAGGACCGCAGGCTTCGCGAAGCGGTTAATAAAGCAATTGCACCCGCCACATGCATTGGCGCGGTGGAAGTGAGGAACATCATCGAGGTCCTTCAGGACGACATAGGTGTGGAGCGGATCGCACAGAGCATCGTCCATGACCTCTCCGGTATCAAGATTGTCCCCTATTACGGCTGCGTCCTTACCCGTATGATGAGGATCAAACCTTTTGACGACAAGGAAAACCCCACGAGCATGGATACACTCCTGTGGGCAGCAGGCACGGAACTTGCCACATGGCCTTTCAAGATGGAATGCTGCGGTGCGAGCAAAACCCTGACGAACAAGGATATGACACTGCGGCTCTCATCGAAAATCATGGAATGCGCTATTGACCTGGGTGCAGATGCAATAGTAACACCCTGCCCACTCTGCCAGATGAACCTCGACCTTCTGCCCCTGCTCGGCAGGTCGGCGGAGAATCTCCCTGTCCTTTTCCTTTCAGAAGTTTTTGAGCTTGCCCTCTTTGGAAAACTTTCCGGCAGCACATCCCATCTTATACCCGTGGCGGACCTTGTGAAGAAAGTGGTGAAACTGGCCCCCCGGGAACAGGCAAAGGAGGGGGCACTGTAGACTTATGGAGACAACGGAGAAACTTGAATTCATCGGAAAGCACGACCCCGAGGGAGCAGAGAGGCTGAAGCGCCTTCTGGGAAAGAGGGATGCCCTGAAAGAGGGAAACGTTTATGGAGAACGTTTTACGGAGAGACAGTTCCGTCTCGTCTTCCTCCCGCTCCTCCAGTCAGCTTTCGAACGTGCCCGTATACTGGAAATTCTTGGACAGGAAGGGAAGACCGTGGGGCAGGTGTCGGAGACCCTCGATATGAGCAAAGAGGCGGTATTTAAACATATGAAAGAGATGATCAAGAAGAATCTCGTGGAGATGGGAGACCATCAGGACCGCGAAACGATCTTCAAAAAGAGAGTATGAGAGTGACAGGAGAATCACCCATGGCAGAACGGGACAACATAGATAAGGAAGCTCAGGTGACGAAGGAGAAGGTTGGCAAGGTCCTCGTCGTCGGTGGGGGAATAGGTGGCATGGAGGCATCCCTCAACCTCGTGGAGGCAGGTTTCAAGGTCTACCTCGTGGATGAGAAGCCGAACATCGGCGGAAGCATGGCCCAACTCGACAAGACTTTCCCCACCAATGACTGCTCCATGTGTATCATGGCGCCCAAACTGGTGGAGGTCGGCCGTAATCCGAATATAGATCTTCTTATGAACACTGAGGTTATCGGACTCGATGGTGAACCGGGGAACTTTTCGGTCACTTTGAAACGCAGGCCAAGAAGGGTTCAGCCCGAAAAATGCACATCCTGCTCTTTGTGTGCTCCCAGTTGTCCCATCGAGGTACAGAGTGATTACAACGAAGGCATGAACCGCAGGAGCGGTGCATTCATCAACTTTCCCCAGGCCATACCCTCCACATACATGATAGACCGGGAGATAGCACCATGTGTCAACAGGTGCCCCATAAACCTGAATGCCCGTGATTATGTAGGCCTCATTGCCGAGGGGAAATTTCTTGAGGCCCTCGATGTGATACGGGAGAGGCTCCCGTTCCCAGGAGTCATCGGCCGCATCTGCGCCCATCCCTGTGAAGAGGTCTGCCTGCGGGGCAAGAAAGTTGATCAGCCCATTGCAATCTGCGCCCTCAAGCGCTTCGTAGCCGATTACGAGAAGGACAAGAGGGAGATTCCCGTTCCCCAGGTGGGTCCTGACAGAGGAAAGAGCGTCGCCATCGTCGGTGGCGGCCCAGCGGGCTGTGCCGCGGCAATTGAACTGCGGAAGGCCGGTTACGGGGTCACCATATTTGAAGCTCACGATAAGCTGGGGGGTATGCTCTACCTCGGGATCCCGGCCTACAGGCTGCCCAAAGAGGAACTGGCCCGCGAGGTTTCTGTCGTGGAGAAGATGGGCGTCCAGGTCAGGTTCAATACCGTGGTGGGCAAAGATATCTCCATCAAAGAGATTCGTAATGCCTTTGATGCCGTCTATGTGGCAACCGGGGCCCACGGAGGACGAAGCCTCGGCATCGAGGGTGAAAGCGCGGAAGGCGTCTTTGGCGGCATCGAGTTCCTGAGAAGGGTGAACAAGGGAGAAGAAATAAAGACCGACGGGGTTGTCCTTGTGGTCGGCGGCGGCAATGTTGCCGTTGATGTGGCCCTCACGGCAAAACGGTCGGGAGCCCGGGAAGTTCATATGATCTGCCTTGAGAAATGGGAAGAGATGCCGGCGCACAAATGGGAGATCGAACAGGCGGTCATAGAAGGCGTAAAGATCCATACCTCCTGGGGACCCAGGCTGATCGATGCCCCCTCGGGAAAGTTAAGGGGCGTCGAGTTTAAGAGATGTACGGAGGTCTTTGACAAAGCAGGCAGGTTCAATCCTCAGTTCGATGATTCCCTTACTACCTATCTCAATGCCGATACGGTGATCCTCGCGATAGGACAGGCAATCGACACCGCTTTCTTAAGGGAAC
>CAYOYU010000005.1:41284-52497 GCA_964408265.1 uncultured Syntrophorhabdaceae bacterium | reverse complement strand
ACTGATGCCGTCTCGGGCGCCACGGGAACGGCAGGCGTTTTTGCAGGCGGCGATGCGGTGACAGGTCCCAAAATGGCCATCGATGCCGTAGCACAGGGCAGGGAAGCAGCGGAGTCGGTCCTGCGCTACCTTGAAGGAAGGGATCTCAAGGAAGGCCGCCTGGCCAAGGAAGACAAAGTGGTGGAGGAAGTGCCGGCCTTTGTGGAAAAAAAGGCCAGGGCAGTGGTGCCTGAGACTGATGTGGCCGACAGGTGGGACTTCAGCGAGGTCTATCATGCCCTGAACGAGAAGGAGGCAGTGGAGGAGGCCGAACGGTGCCTCAACTGCAGGAAATGTCTCGGATGCCGGATATGTGAGGAGTTTTGCAAGCCCCAGGCCATCGATTACTTCGATGAGCCCTCTGAAGAGCGGATCGAAGTGGGCAGCGTCATAATCGCCAGCGGATTCGAAGAGTATGATGCCAAGGCGAAACCCGAACTGGGGTATGGCATCTATCCCAACGTCGTTACGAGCGTTGAATTCGAAAGGATCCTTTCCGCTACTGGGCCCACGGGCGGACACGTCATGAGACCCTCTGACGGAAAGATTCCGAAGAAGATAGGGTTTATCCAGTGCGTGGGGAGCCGGGACAAGGTGAACGAATACTGTTCGTCTGTCTGCTGCATGTACGCCACGAAAGAGGCGGTCATTGCCCGGGAACACCAGCGCGACATAGAGCCCACCATTTTCTATATGGATATCAGGGCCTTCGGCAAAGGATTCGATCAGTATTACGAGCGGGCCAAGAACGAGCATGGCGTGAGATACGTGAAGTCCATGGTCTCCAGGATCCTGGAAGACCCGCAGACAAAGGACGTGGAAGTTATCTATGTGGACGACAGCGGAGAGCTGAAAACGGAAAGTTTCGATATGATGATCCTCTCCGTCGGCTTACGACCCACAAAGAGCCTGGCAAAACTCTCGGCCATCATGAATCTGGAACTGAACGAGTACGGCTTCATCAGGACCGCGGAAGAGAACCCCTTGGCCACGTCGAGGGAAGGAATCTTTACGAGCGGTGCCTGTGAATCACCGAAGGATATCCCTGAAACGGTCATGCAGGCGAGCGGTGCTGCCTGCGAAGCGGCATCAGTCATAGCCGACGTGCGGGGCAAAGACCTTGTCATACGGGAATTGCCCGAAGAGAAGGAAGTGGAGGCAGATGAGCCGAAGATAGGCGTCTTCGTCTGCAACTGCGGCATAAACATAGGCGGCGTGGTGAATGTTCCTGAAGTGACGGAATACGCCAGGTCCCTTCCCAATGTGACACTGGCCGATGAAAACCTCTTTACCTGTTCCCAGGATACGCAGGAGAAGATGAAGCAGCTCATAGATGAAAAAGGACTGAACAGGGTCGTCGTCGCCTCATGTTCCCCGAGGACCCATGAACCCCTGTTCAGGGCCACCATCAGAGATGCGGGGCTCAACAAGTATCTCTTCGAAATGGCCAACATCAGAGATCAATGTTCCTGGGTTCATATGAACGACAAGGCCAGTGCCACAGAAAAAGCAAAGGCACTGGTGCGCATGGCAGTAATGAATGCCAATTTCATCAGGCCCTTGCGAGAGGTGAGCCTCGATGTGAATAAACGGGCCCTCGTGGTGGGCGGCGGCATTGCAGGAATGACCGTAGCGCTCAAGCTTGCAGGACAGAACTTTGAGGTATACCTCATCGAAAAGGAGAAGGAACTCGGGGGAAACCTGCGCCATATCTTCCATACGCTAGAAGGTCTCGACGTGCAGTCACTTCTTGCCGAGACAGCGGAAAAGGTCGCGACCCACCCCTTGATCCACGTGCTTACGGAAAGTTCCATCGTGGAACACAGCGGGTTCAAGGGGAACTTCGAAACAGGCGTTGCTAGCGGTCCGCAGAAGGCCGTGACCAAGATAGAGCACGGCGTCCTCGTTATCGCCACGGGCGGTGAAGAGTTCGTGCCCCGCGGCATGTACCGCTACGGCGAGGACCTGAGGGTAATCACCCAGATGGACCTGGAAAAAAGAGTCGCTCACAATACCCTTCCCGCCCTCAACAGGGTCATGATGATCCAGTGCGTGGGCTCAAGGGATGAGGAGAGGCCTTACTGCAGCAGGGTATGCTGTTCCACGGCAGTGAAGAATGCCATCGCCATCAAAGAGAGCAGCCCCGGCACGGATGTGATCATCCTGTACAGGGACATCAGGACTTATGGATTCCTGGAGAAGTACTATCTCAAGGCGCGGCGGCTCGGTGTCCGTTTCATCCGCTTTGACGTGCCGGCGCCACCCCTTGTGGAAGAGAAAGATGGCCTCCTCATGGTCTCCTGCTCAGACCCCTCGCTGATGGAGGATTTCTCCTTCACCACAGATCTGCTCGTGCTGAGCGCCGGCATCATACCCCGCGACAACCAGGAACTGGCCACTGCTCTCAAGGTTCCCAGGACAAATGAAGGATTCTTCCTCGAGGCTCACATGAAGCTTCGGCCCGTTGATTTTGCGTCGGACGGCATGTACCTGTGCGGTCTTGCCCATTCACCCAAAAACATCCGGGAGACCATTACCCAGGCCGAAGGTGCGGCGGCCCGAGCCATCACGATCCTCTCCAAAGACCAAATCACTGCGGGAGGTGTCGTCGCCAGGGTGGAAGGCGAGAAATGCGCTGCATGCCTCACCTGCGTCAGAGTCTGTCCCTATTCGGTGCCGGTGATCAACGAAAAGGGCGAAGCCGAGATCGATATTACGAAATGCAAAGGCTGCGGCTCCTGTTCAGCCGAGTGTCCTGCCAAGGCCATCGACCTCATGCATTACGGTGACGTCCAGTTGAAACAGAAGGCCAAGGCACTATTCGGTGAACTCACGAGCGACATGGTGGAGGAGTGTAAGTGAAAATCCGAATTTCTAATCACAAAATCCTAAATGTGACAGCAAGGCGGATGGTTTCAGTTTGGAGCTTAGGATTTGGGATTTAGCTATTTTCCGAAGGAGTAAAGATGGAACACTTTGAGCCACAAATCATAGCATATTGCTGTGAATACTGAGGATATACCGCGGCGGACCTGGCAGGTTCGATGAGGCTCTCCTATCCTTCAAACATAAAGATCATCAAGGTGCCCTGCACGGGCAGGGTGGATATAATCCTTGTCCTCAAGGCCTTTGAGAATGGAGCCGACGGCGTCTACCTCGTGGGCTGCCTGGAAGGGGACTGCCATTTTCTCGTAGGGAATATAAGGGCCAGGAAGCGCGTGGAATACCTGAAACACCTTCTCGACGAATCGGGTATCGGCGGCGAAAGGGTTGCAATGTACAATATGTCTTCGGCGCAGGGGCAGCGGTTTGCCGAGGTTGCCAGGGAGATGACGGAGAAGGTCCGGTCTCTCGGTCCCAGTCCGGCAAGAAAGATGTCGGGGTCAAGTGGCCAGGCGGTCAAGGGTTCAAGTGAACTTCACTCGATCCCCGACCCCTCGGACCCTCATTAAAAGGAGTTAGACCATGATAGTAGCAAACAGGAAACCCTTTGAGGAAATCATAGGAATGCTTGAGCCGTACAGGAAAGTTCTCCTCATAGGCTGCAACGAATGCGTGACGGTCTGTGCCGTGGGCGGCGCCAAGGAAGTTGCCGTCCTGGCGTCCGAAATACGACTGTACAGGCAGAAGGAAGGGAAGCCGATCGAGGTCGGGGAATTCACGCTGGAGCGGAATTGCGACCCTGAGTACGTGGAGAACCTGAAGCCCCTGGTGAATGATTACGAGGTTATGATCTCCATGGCCTGCGGCTGTGGAATTCAGTTTGTCGGCGAGCACTACAGGCACAAACTGGTACTCCCTGCGGTCAATACGACGTTCGACGGCGTAACGGAGGAGCATGGTGTCTGGGCTGAGAGGTGCCTCGGTTGCGGCAACTGTATTCTCGACAGGACACTCGGCGTCTGTCCTGTAACGCGATGCGCCAAGAGCATCTTTAACGGGCCCTGCGGTGGTTCACAGGGCGGAAAGTGCGAGGTAAACAGAGATATTCCCTGCGGATGGCAACTCATTGTCGACCGGTACAAGGAAATGAATATGCTCGACAAGTATCTCGAGGTTCAGCCGCTGAAAGATTGGTCTACAAGCCGTGACGGCGGTCCGAGAAAACGCATAAGGGAGGACTTGAAGATATGAGCACGGCAAGCAACCTTGAAAAGGTATTGAAAAGCGGTGCCTTTGCCGTTACGTCGGAATGCGGACCCCCGAGGGGCTCCGATGCGGAGGTGGTGCGGAAGAAAGGGGCATACCTGAAGGATGTGGTCGATGCCGTCAATGTGACTGACAATCAGACCAGCATGGTCAGGATGAGCAGCTTCTCAGCTTCTCTGATACTGAAGGAGATGGGCTTCGATCCCGTGATGCAGATGGTCTGTCGGGACAGAAACAGGATAGCCATGCAGAGCGACATCCTCGGTGCCGCGGCATGGGGCATCAACAATCTTCTCTGCCTGTCCGGTGACCACCAGCGCTTCGGAGATCATCCCGGAGCAAAGAACGTCTATGACATCGATTCCATGCAATTGATCCAGACAGTGAAGAAACTGAGAGATGAAGGGAAATTCTTAAGCGGGGAAGAGGTAAAAGGAAGACCGAACATGTTTATAGGCTGTGCCGAGAACCCCTTTGCTGATCCCTTCGAAATAAGGGCCATGAGACTTGCGAAGAAGGCGGCGGCGGGTGCCCAGTTCGTCCAGACCCAGTGCATTTTCAACATGAAGAAGTTCGAGCAGTGGATGGAAATGGTCCGCGACCTCGGAGTCCACGAGAAAGTGTACATCCTTGCCGGCATAACCCCCATGAAGTCCATCGGCATGGCGAGATATATGCAGACGTCCGTTCCCGGCATGGACGTGCCGGAAGAACTGATCAACCGCCTGAAAGGCGTGCCCAAGGAACAGGTCGCCGAAGAGGGCATCAAGATGTGCGTCGAGATGATCGAGCACGTGAAATCCATAAAAGGAGTGGCCGGGGTCCATATCATGGCCATAGAATGGGAGCAGAAGGTCGCTGAGATCGTGAAGGCCGCGGGTCTCTACCCGAGACCCGGCCTGACGCAAAGTTGACATTTTCGCTGATTCTTTTTTGAACATCAAGGGGCTGCGACTCGTTTCGCGGCCCCTTGATGTTTCACAGGCTGCAACGAATTGCATGGCCTTCTCCAACCCATTGAGATTGTTTGGTTTTGTCCGAATTTTAACACACAACCTTATTTCAGAATCTAGTTGACAAGATTCCGGATATACTTTATCCTTTTAGTGCCCTAAAGGGGAGTAGTTGACTACGATGAGCATCGACAATACGTCCGCGCTGAATGCGGGCCGGTGCATCGGTCAGTGAAACGCTGATTGACGAGACCTTTACCGGGATTCCGGTAGAGGTCTTTTTTGCCTCCTAAGAGTGCCGGAACCGAAGGCAGCCTCGCTGCCCGGGTAAGTGAAGGCTTGGTAACTGGGCGTCCCGATGGATGCCTTGGGAACGACTCTCTGGGAGGAGATGATTCATGGAAAATCGTAGTGTTCATGCGGTACCCCTGGAAGGAGTAGCACAGAATCTCGATACCGACATAGAGCTGGGGCTCAGTAACAAAGAAGCTGCAGCGCGGCTCGAAAGCCACGGCAGAAACGAACTCCAGGAACGGCCCAGACCTGGGTTCCTAAGTCTGCTGCTCGGGCAATTCAACAATTTCCTTGTGATTATTCTTATTGTTGCAGCAGTGATCTCGCTTGCGCTCGGGGAGTGGATCGACGCCATTGCCATCCTGATCATCGTAGTCTTGAACGCCGTAGTGGGTGTCGTCCAGGAATCGAAGGCCGAACAGGCCCTCGCAGCTCTGAAGAAGATGGCGGCACCAAACTCCCAGGTAATAAGGGAGGGATACCAGATTTCGGTTCCTTCCTCGGAACTCGTCCCCGGCGACGTGGTGGTCATTGAGGCAGGCAACTATGTTCCCGCCGACTTGCGCCTGGCAGAAAGCGTGAACCTCAAGGTCGAGGAAGCGTCTTTAACGGGTGAATCGGTACCCGTGGACAAGAATGCAAACCTGGTGCTGGAAGCGAATATACCCTTAGGCGACAGGAAGAACTCGGCCTTCATGGGAACACTCATCACATACGGACGGGGTAAGGGCATTGTCTTCGCCACGGGTATGGCAACACAGATAGGCCTCATCGCCGAAATGCTCCAGTCCTACGAAGATGAACAGACGCCCCTGCAGGGCAAACTGAACCAGCTTGCACGCCTGCTGGGAATCGTCTGCCTTGCCGTATGCGCCATCATCTTTCTCTACGGTCTTTTCCGGGATACCAGGATCAGCATGATATTTGACCAGGGCTTGATGTCCTACCTCTCGGCAGAAAAGAAGGACCTCATCGAACTCTTCATGACCGCCGTCAGCCTCGCCATAGCCGCCGTTCCGGAGGGTCTCCCTGCAGTGGTCACCATCTGTCTTGCCCTGGGGATGCAGAGGATGATTCGCCGTAACGCCCTCATCAGAAAACTTCCCGCCGTAGAAACCCTCGGCTGCGCCACCGTGATCTGCTCAGACAAGACGGGGACCCTTACGCAGAACGAAATGACCGTGGTCCAAGGATGGGCGGGCGGGAAGCTTTTCGATGTTACCGGAGAGGGTTACGCTCCACAGGGCGTATTCACTATGGACGGCCAGATATTCGATCCCCGGCAAGATCCATCAGTATCGCTCCTGCTTCACGGCGGACTTCTCTGCAATGACGCCAGGCTTGACAAGGTGGGCGAGAACGGCTCCGCCACCTGGAGGATGGTGGGTGATCCCACCGAAGGAGCCCTGGTTGTTGCTGCAGCCAAGGGTGGTCTTTCGAGGGAGGGGGCGGAGAAAGTTCTCCCCAGGACCAACGAGGTCCCCTTCGACTCTGAGCGCAAACGGATGACCACAATCCACCAGTCCTGTTCGGACACAGCTTCGCTCTGCTTTGATTGTCCGCCTGTCCTTGCCATCGTCAAAGGGGCCCCTGATGTGATCCTCGAGCTTGCCGATTCGGTCATTGTCAACGGACAGCCGATACCCCTCACCGAAGAGAAGAGGACGGAGATTATCTCCGTCAACAAAGAGATGGCGGGGAAGGCATTGCGCGTACTCGGTGTAGCCTGCCGCTCTGTGCAATCCTCTGATCGGGTAGATGACTCCGCATCCATCGAGAACCATCTCACCTTCGTGGGTCTTCTTGGTATGATCGACCCGGCACGGCCAGAGGCCGAAGCAGCGGTAAGGGTAGCCCACAGAGCGGGCCTCAAGACCGTTATGGTCACAGGAGATTACAAGGATACGGCCGTGGCTATCGGGCGGAAGATAGGGATTGTTACTGAGGGCGGGATCGTGCTCACCGGTGAAGAGCTTGATAAAATGAGCGAAAAGGAGCTCCTCGATAAGATAGACCATCTCGATGCCTGCTGCCGCGTTTCGCCGCAGCACAAGACAAAGATCGTCGACGCCTTCAAGGCAAAGGGCCACGTAGTGGCCATGACAGGGGACGGCGTGAACGACGCGCCCGCGCTCAGACGCGCCAACATCGGCGTCGCCATGGGCATCACGGGCACGGATGTCTCAAAGGAGACGGCCGACATGGTGCTCACCGATGACAATTTTGCCAGCATAGTGTCTGCCATCGAGGAAGGCCGCGTCATATACTCCAACATACAGAAATTTGTCTTCTATCTCATCTCCTGCAACATCGGGGAAATTCTGATCATCTTCCTGTCAATGCTCGTAGGTATACCTGTCCCGCTTCGACCCGTGCAGCTACTCATGCTCAACCTCGTCACTGACGGCGCCCCGGCTCTTGCTCTCGGACTCGAAAAAGGCGATCCCGGCATCATGAAGGAACCGCCGAGGTCTTCCAGGGAGCCCGTCATAAACCGGGAGATGCAGATAGCTACCGTTGTTCAGGCACTGGTAATGACATTCGCAGTCCTCTTTGTCTACTATCTCGCCCTCAACCGTTACCCGGATAATGTGGCGGCAGCACAAACCACCGCATTCGTGACGCTCTCCCTTTCCGAGCTTGTCCGGGCCTTTACGGCGCGTTCCCAGCGATACTCACTCTTTAGCATCGGTGTTCTATCCAACCGATGGATGGTATGGGCAACAGCCGGATCGGCCCTGCTGATTCTACTCATCGTATATGTCCCCTTTCTCAGGCCTTTCTTTGATACCGTTCCACTGGGAATCAAAGACTGGCTGCTTATGATACCCTTTATTTTCTCCAATGCCGTGGCTGCGGAGGTTACCAAGGTCTTCTTCCGGAGAGCGGCAGAGGTCCGCCATGATGCCCGCCAACGGGTCAATCGCATCGCAGGAGAAGGGGCAAGGTGAAAGGGGGTAACCATGGAATGGACAGCAATCTTCGAAGCCCTTGCAACGGCCACAGATAGACTCGGTACCGCGCTCGTCGCAGCCCTGATCGCATCTGTTACATTGGCCAACCGGACCGGTGGGGTTAATTCAGCGGTGAAGCTGCTCCTTGCATTCACAGTGGCGCTGGTGATGGGCGCCATGGTGGAAATCTTCGCCGATGTGGACAGATAGGGAACGACTGAGGCCGGAGGCCCCTGGATTAAAGAGCCTCCGGCCATTGCGCATGCTTATTGCGGCGTACTGACCGTTACGGTCAGCGGGATGGATGTCGGCGGAAACTGTGCCTGGAAGCTGGTTCCGAAGGCTTTCACGGTTACGCCGACCCGGGAGGAGCCCTCTGCAACCCCTCTGAAGGTCACATCCACGACTGGTATTGACAGCGGTCCGATGACACCCTCTGCGTTGAGGCCATTCAAGGTGACCTGACCGGCAATTCCTGTATTGGCATTGGTCATAGCGAAAGGTGAATCGGGAACACCTTTGACGCTCTCTATGGAGAGTTGTGAGCTGTCGTAGGTTACCACGATGCTGTAGGCCTTGAGGATTTGCCCTGCGGGTACCTGTGCCACAAGCCTTAAAGCCTGGGTATTACCTGCCGGTATGGATACCGCCGTTTCCTCTAAATCAGAACCGGGGTGCGTCCAGTAGATCTTTTGTGGCGTCTGGCAAAAACCGGGAGCGGCGATCCCCATGACCAGCGCTACAACACAGAAGGCAACAAACAACATATAGACAATACGATTTGAAGTCATGCGATCCTCCTCTTAGAGACCAGGAAGTAGTTTAACAACGTACTCTGCGATCCTCAGAGCGTCAAATACGTCTACGCTGCCGGAATTATCCACATCGCACACCGAGAAACCGGGCATCTGGTCCTCGGTTATGAGACCGGCATCATACTTGGCCAAAACCAAAGCATCAACAATGTTGACCGTCCCGTCTCCATCGCAATCACCTTTGACCAATGACGCTATCGTTAAAGCAAAGTCCTGTGCAAACGGCTTGAACTGGTTAGTTGAATCGTAACCATAAGAATTTACAGTGATTGATACGATAGTGCCGCTTTCCCTGCCTTTGCCGCGGAACGTGATATTGGACAGGTTGAGATCACCGGCTCCTGTGACACCTGTGTTATCGAACCCGTTGAATACCACCTGACCAGGGGTGGCTGTATTGATATTGGCGGGAGCTAGGACACCCGGCACGGGAACCGCTGAGACGAGGTCGAGGAGTGTATTGTCATAGTTAATGACAATACTGTAAGCCCGCAGTGTCTGGCCCGCGGGTATCTGTGCCTTGAGTGTAAGGGTATCGGTCCCGTTCTTGTCTATCTTCATTCCTCCCACAAGATACGCCTTGTGCGCTGGCGTCGCAGGCAGATCTGTGTGGTTCAGGGTGTACGCACTGCTCGGAGACAATGGCGTGCCTGTTGTCAGGATAAAGGTGTTGGTACCGAATACCTGGGAGACACCGGTTACCTGAACAGCTGTTCCGCCCACATTCAACTGCCAGCTCATCGGATCGAGGGCCCTGGCGGCAGGATCGGTCGAGGTCACCTGGATAGCCTGGGAGTTGAGGACCGTTGGGTTTGTGGTGGACACGAGACAATGAGCAATGAAGTTCTGATTGGTCAGGTTAGCCCCGTTTACTGTCACGCTCCTCTGGGAAGGTTCGAAGGTGCAGTCTGTCTTCGACGGTGTGAGCAGGTATACACCATCATTTAGCGAGGGGATCGAATAGTCTCCCGCTGCATTGGTAGCGGCCTGCCCGGTACCTCCGCCAGCCTGGGCCGCGTTCATTGACACGGCTTCCACTGGGCCCGCGCCATTTGGGTAGCTCACATTGCCGCTCATCGTAGATCCGGCCGGCAGGATCGTGATACTCAGAGGAACCGGCGTCGGCGGAAACTGAACCTGAGCGTTTTCCCCAAAAGAGAGAATGGAGACGTTTAGCGGGAAAGTGCCTAGGGCTGCGCCCTGTACCGTCACATCGATGAGTGATATGGTCTCGGGGCCCGTTCTGCCTGTTGCATTTGAACCATCGATGCTAATCTGTCCGGGCGTGCCCGTGTTGATACTTGTGGGCGGCAGTGTTGAGCCTGCCGCAGCCACGGCGCTCACCAGCAAAGCCTTAGTGTTGTCATAGGTGACCCTGATGGAATAAGTTTTCAGGGTACCCCCTGTTGGAACCAGCGCATTCAGCCGGAAGGTCTGCGCCTGCCCCAGAGGTATCTGCGCCGTGGTAAGTTTGGTAGGTACCGTTGTGGCTGACCAGTAGGCCTCCTGACCTACGGCGGTGATCATTACTGATGCAGAGAGACTGTTGGAAACGTTCCCTGCGGCATCCTTGGCCCAGGCATAGAGGGTCTTGGCACCGGCGGTGGCGAAGGTGTAACCTGTCGGTGCAGTTGCGGTCCATCCGGCGGCACCGGATGCGGGCTTGGTAGAGGACTCGGTGACCAGATAGCCGGTTACACCCACATCGTCAGTGGCAGTGAAAGACGTTATGGAGACCGTCAAAGAGGTAGCAGTGGCCGGGATGGTAAAGGCGGTTACGGTGGGGGCCGTGATATCCGGTAAGGTGATCGTCACCGATGCGCTTAAGCTGTTGGACACGTTCCCTGCGGCATCCTTTACCCATGCGTAGAGCGTTTTGGCACCGGCGGTAGCAAATACGTAACTCGTCGGAGCAGTTGCAGACCACCCTGCGGCACCGGAAGCGGGTTTGGTGGAGGACTCGGTGACCAGATAGCCGGTTACACCCACATCGTCAGTGGCAGTGAAAG
>CAYOYU010000005.1:18833-41184 GCA_964408265.1 uncultured Syntrophorhabdaceae bacterium | reverse complement strand
TCCCTGCGGCATCCTTTACCCATGCGTAGAGCGTTTTGGCACCGGCGGTAGCAAATACGTAACTGGTTGGAGCAGTTGCAGACCAGCCTGCTGCGCCGGATGCGGGCTTGGTGGAGGACTCATTGACCAGGTAACCCGTAACGCCAACGGTATCCGTTGCGGTAAACGTGGTGATGGACACCGTCAATGAGGTTGCAGTCGCCGGGATGGTAAATGCGGTTACGGTCGGTAAGGTCGTATCGGGTAAGGTGATCGTCACCGTTGCAGAGAGACTGTTGGAGACATTCCCTGCGGCATCCTTTACCCATGCGTAGAGCGTTTTGGCACCGGCGGTAGCAAATACGTAACTGGTTGGAGCAGTTGCAGACCAGCCTGCTGCGCCGGATGCGGGCTTGGTGGAGGACTCATTGACCATGTAACCCGTTACCCCTACGTTGTCCGTTGCCGTGAAGGTAGAAATCGTTACGGTAAGAGAGGTAGCAGTGGCGGGGATGGTAAATGTCGTAACGGTCGGTAAGGTTACATCAGCCGAGACAGGATAGCTCGTAGCATCGCCCGGAAAGGTCCGCGCATTGATCTCTGCAATGTTGGTGAACCCGTCTCCATCAGAGTCGAGAGATGCAATGGCAGGGTAGCTCCCATAAGTGGAGTAGTCATTCCCGTACCCGTTCAGGTTATCAACCGATTGGCCTGGGGGTATGTGGCAAAGGTTACAGGTATTTAGAGCAGTTGCACTTGTACCGTAGGTCGTGTTAAAGGTTGTCAGATACCTGCTGAGACCGAAGGCCAGGCTGAATACTCCCAAGATAAGCGTAAAGCTCACGATAGAAACGAATAAGTTTCTTCTCATTCCCCACCCCTTTTTGATTTCTACTCCAAGATGCGATGGTTATCCCATCATCATCCGATCAGACGCTGTCGAGGATACGCTACCCTCCCCGACCGCCATTCACCGGCAATACCGGGGTCCGACTCCTCGACCCATCCTTGCCCTTACACCCGCCATACACAGGCAGTTTCCCTGCAAAGCGAGAAACTGCGAAGGTACATGGACGAAGCGCAACAGACCATTGTTTTGTACCCGAGGGACCAACACGATATGACCGGATAAGGATCATAAGCTGTATATATAACTATACACCAGCAATCTTGTCAAGTATTTCTTATCTGAGATGGTCAAGTAAATCTTAAGTAAGTTTCTCAAGTAGCTCAAACCGGCGTTCGGCAGGCTTGCGGAGGCGCGCTCACCATACCTGCTAAGGGGGGTATCACAAGAAAAAGGCCGGTGGCTCGAAAGCACACCGGCCTTATGACCATAGGTCACATTTCGGGCTTCACCGCGCAACTCTTCTTAAAATAGAGAACCCGGCAGCAAGCAGCAACAATCCAAGAAGGACCGTCCAGACCATGCCGATCTTCAGGGCAAGGGTACTGAAAATCACCATGGGCATAAGGCCAACCCTGACGCCTTGCTTCAACAATTCATTGCCGGCGATGACCTTTGCCACGGGCGGGGAAACCCTGTAATAGAGCGCAACAAAGGCCCTTCCCATGCGGTTGGAGAGGAGAAAGATATCCCTGAAGTCACGAAGGGTTTTCACGTGAGGGTCCATATAGGAGCCGAAGGCCGCCGTGGCGATAAAGCAGCTTCCTCCTCCGCCCCCTCCTGCCACCACCGGAACGCCTGCTGCTGGTACGGCCGGTGCGCCGGGATCGAGAACCACGGCCTTGCCGCCGATCACTTCCGTGCTGTAATCGGCCACGTCATCATCCTTGATGGTGAGTTCCCCGTGTCCATTCACAGCCCTGAAGGTGGTATTGGCGCTCAAAAGGTTATTGCTGCTGTCATAGGTCCCCGTATTGTCAATCCTCAGCCAGCCCCTGTTGGCGCTGTATTTTAGCCATGTTGCGTTGTCCGGAAGGAGCGTTGCGGGGTAAACTTTGATTACCACGGGCGCGCCGGGGGTCACATTGGATACTCTGAAAGAGACCATACCGTATGGCAAGCTCAGGTTGCCGGGAGGCGTGCCATTGGTGAAGGAGGGATCACTTACATCCGTCGTGGACATGCTGTCAATTCGTATTCCGGCTGCTGTGGTCAATCCCATAATATCGGTCGTTGTGCCGCCCTTCTGCTTGGCAATCATGAGGCCAGGTTTCGTCAGATCCGATGTGGCTCCTCCGTTCAGGGCCTGGTTGCCGGTGGTGTCTGCAAGGAGCTGGGTAGAGATGGTCCCGTCTGTTGGGGTAAGAACGGAGAGGTTCGTGACTTCAACGCCGCCTTTCTTCACCGTCATAGAATCAGGCACCACACCAAAAGCCGTGTCCATGGCCACTGCCAGTGTCGTGAAGGAAGCTGTGGGAGAAGGATTGGACAGATCTCCCCCGGTGTCGATGACGCTGGCCCTCCAGAAGTACATCGTATTCGGTTTGAGCACCCCCGAAGGCACCACAATGGAAGTCAGATTGACCACATCGAGGGCACTCCTGAAAACCATCTTGTCTGCTCCAAAAGTATTGTCCGTACAGACCTCCCAGGTGGCCGAACGCTGAACATGGCCGTCGGGAGAGGGGAAATGGACGGTGATCGTCAGTGTTGGTGTAAGGGAGACATTAATTGCACCATCAGGCACCGGATTTGTGGGGTTGTAAATGGGGGGCAAGATGATCGTGACGGACGCGTTAAGAGACGTAGACACATTTCCCGATGCATCCTTTGCCCAGGCGTAGAGGGTCTTCTGGCCTGCAGTGATGACGGTGTAGGAAGTTGGGGCAATGACGGTCCAGCCCGGGGCGCCAGGATCCGGGGCGGTAGCCGATTCAGTGATGAGGTAGCCTGTGACGGCAATGTTGTCGGTGGCCGTAAAGGTGGTGATAGGGACCGCGACACCCTGGGTTATAGTCTGAACCTGCAACGTGGCAGGGATAACAAAGGCGGTAACTGTTGGCGGCGTAGTATCAGGAGGCGTTATCGTAACGGTCGCCGTCACAAGAACGTTGGACACGTTCCCTGCGGCATCCTTGGCCCAGGCGTAGAGGGTCTTGTTTCCGCCGCTACTGAAGGTGAAGCTTGTCGGGGCCACGGCGGCCCACTGGGCCAAGATGGGACTCGGGACCGCCGAGGTCTCCGTGACCATATATCCTGCTACTCCAGCCCCGCCGGCGTTATCTGCAGCCGTGAAGGTGGTGATTGGAACGGTCATCCCCGAAGGCTGGCCGAGCACGAATGCGGTCACCGTGGGTGGGATCGTGTCAGGGAGAGTGATTGTCACTGATGCGGAAGCCGGGGCGGACACGTTCCCTGCGGCATCTTTGGCCCATGCATAGAGGGTCTTGGCGCCTGCTGTGGCAAAAACAAAATCTACAGGGGCTGTTGCGGTCCAGCCTGCAGCACCTGCTGCGGGCGGCGCCGAAGACTCCGTTACCATATATCCTGTGACGCCCACCGCGTCCGTTGCCGTAAAGGTGGTGATGGAGACGGTGAGCGACGTTGCCGTGGCAGGGATCGTGAAGGCGGTTATCGTGGGCGGCGTTGTATCAGGCAACGTAATCGTCACCGTTGCGGAAGCCGACGCAGAGACGTTTCCTGCGGCATCCTTGGCCCAGGCGTAGAGGGTCTTGGCGCCTCCTGATGCGAAGGTGTAGCTTGTAGGCGGTGTTGCACTCCATCCGGCAGCGCCTGCGGCGGGAATTGCCGATGTCTCCGTTATGATGTAGCCTGTGACGGCGATGTTGTCAGAAGCGGTGAAAGTGGTGATACTCACGGCAAGGGAAGAACTTGTGGCGGGAATCACGAAGGCAGTTACCGTGGGAGGCGTCGTATCCCCGGCCGCGGCAGGAAAGCTTGTGGGATCCCCGGGGAAGGTTCTCGCATTGATCTCGACGATGTTCGAATATCCATCACCATCGGAATCAAGAGACTCAATTGCAGGAAAGCTGTACCCGGCATTCGAGTAGTCCAAAGCGTAATTATTAATGTTGTTCACTGACTGGCCAGGCGGTATGTGGCACAGGGTACAGTTGTTGAGAACCGTTGCCGTCGTTCCGTATGTGGTGTTGAAGGTGTTAAGGTAGGCCCTGAGGGCATGGCCTGAACCCGCTAGCCCCACGATCAGAACTAGACTCCAAAAGAGTGTAATTATTTTTTGCTTCATCGCGTCCTCCTCGCTTCAGAACTGTTTCACGGCAGTTCTGCGGTGCGCCTGCCAACAAAGAACCCGCCGGCCGACCGGAACCGTGCCCCGGCCCTTCCTTGAATAGCAAAAGGCATACCAATGCCTCAAACAGCGCAAGTGTCCGCCAAAACAGGGGGATCGGCAGAGAGCGACTACAGGGATTGTTCTGTGAAACAAAAGAATTCAGGACTCATCTTGCAAGACAGGACAAAAAGGGCCTGAAATAGTCCCGAGAAGATAGCGTCCAGCATTAAATCCTTAAGAAAATCCGTTCCGTTCCGATAAGCAGGTGGTATACAAAAATGTGCGGCTTCCCTTTTTGAGCGTAAAGCTTGGGTTCCCGTTTCATCAGGGTAGGTTCACCATTTGGTTCACGGTTAGGTTCTGGATTAGGTTCACAAGAGCATCTTAAGTAAAAATTGAGGGGGTAGAGAAATGAAAAAACTATTTGCTTTGATGGTTGCGGTATTCTTTCTTTTTGGCTCCGTCACATTCCTCTATGCGGCAGGGACTACAGGCGAGGCAAAAGCGCTCGTGGACAAGGCCGCAGCATTCATGAAAGCCAACGGTAAAGAGAAGACCATAGCGGAGGTGACCAAGGCAAAGGGACAGTTCGACAAAGGGGACCTTTACGTTTTTGCCTATGACCTTACCGGAACAGTCATCGCGCATCCGAAAAATCCCAAGATCATCGGCAAGAATCTTTTGGAAGTCCCTGACAATGATGGCAAATTCTTCAGGAAGGATATTATGGAAGGCGCCAAGAAGAAAGGGTCCGGGTGGGTCGACTACAAGTACCTGAATCCGGACGCGAAGAAAGTCGAGGCCAAAACCACCTATTTTTCCAAGGTTGACGACATCATTCTCTGCGCAGGGGCCTATAAGTAGGGCGCCTATAAGCCCGGTCCCGCACTGAGGGCCCGGGAATGGAGGAAGAGATGAAAAGGTTGCTGATGAACCTGAAGATGTATAAGAAACTGCTTCTGTCCCCGGCGGTGGTTACAATCTTTCTTCTTATTTTCGGAGGAGTATCATACGTGGGACTTCATACCCAGAAGTCAGCGCTGAATGACATATTCAACAACAGGTTCAAAGGATATCAGGACAGTTCCAGGACGGTAAGCGATATCGCCAACGCCCATGCCAACGTCTACAAGGTCCTCAGTTGGTCAAGCGTCAATTTCGACGCAAAGAAGACCGAGGACCTCGCAAAGGAACAGTTGGCTGCTATTGACAGGACAATGGAATCCATAGGGAAGGCTCTGACCGCAGGCAATTTGACGAAGGATGAAAAGAAATACTACGGGGCTGCGGCGGAGCACGTGAAAGAGTACAAAGAGGCGGTAGCAAGGGTCCTCGATATGGCCACCGCTGATTTCAACCTTGCCACCACATTGATGAAGCTTGCAGACGACAAGTTCCAGGTCCTTAACAAGAACCTCCAGGAACTGCTGGAACTGGAGAATAGACTGAGCAGGGAGCGCTACAATTTCTCGTTGACCAGTTTCAACAGGGTCGTCATGATCTCCGTGGCGGTCCTCAGCATCGCCATCCTTCTTTCTCTCGGGGTGAGCATCTTCATGACCAGGCTCATTCTTTCCCCCATCAACAATACCGTCGCCGTGATTGAGGATATATCGAAGGGGGACCTCACCCGCAGAATCGACATTGCCTCGAAGGATGAAATAGGGGAGATGGGCAAACACTTCAACTCCTTCATAGATACCCTCCACGATACCATTACCCGGGTGGCCCAGGGGAGCACGAAGGTATCTGAGGCAGCAGTCACCCTCGACGGTGCCGCCGAGCAGATGGCTACCGGCGTGGAGCAGGCCGCTGCTCAGGTGAACTCCGTGGCAACGGCATCGGAGGAGATGTCCACCACCTCCTCGGAAATCGCCCAGAACTGCGTCATGGCCGCAAAGAGTTCGGAAAGGGCCAATAACGCGGCTAACACGGGAGAGGCCGTCATCCAGGAGACAGTTGCGGTGATGAACCGTATCAGTGAGCGGGTCACCCGGTCCGCAGGTATCATCAAGAGCCTCGGTGGTCGGTCTGATCAGATCGGCCAGGTAGTGGGTCTCATCAACGATATTGCCGACCAGACCAACCTCCTTGCTCTGAATGCCGCCATCGAAGCTGCCCGGGCCGGGGAACACGGCAGGGGATTCGCCGTCGTAGCCGACGAAGTAAAGAAACTCGCCGAACGGACCACCCAGGCCACCAAGGAGATCGGCCAGACCATCAACGCCATGCAGTCGGAGACAAAAGAAGCCGTCGCCTCCATGGAAGAGGGGGTGAAGGAGGTGGAGCACGGGACCCGGGAGACGACCAAGTCCGGAGACGCCCTCCAGGATATCCTGAAGCAGATCAACACCGTCGCCTCGGAGGTAAACCAGATTGCAGTCGCTTCAGAACAGCAGACAGCGACGACCAACGAGATCGCCTCCAATATTCAGCAAATCTCCGGTGTCATGCAGGAGACAGCGCAGCGGATACAGGACAACGCAGGGGCCGCATCGCAGATGGCATCGCTCTCAAAAGAATTGAAGGGTCTCGTGGAGCAGTTCCGGCTGTAACAATCAGGACTTAAACGGATTTCCGCAGGGTGCCCCGGATGCCCTGCGGAATGAATCGAATAGCACCCCCACATTAAGAAGGGACATATATCTGCCTTGCGCATGCACCCTGAAGGTGGTATCCTTTGAGGCGTTCGCTGCGGAAAGGTAAAAATGCCTCATAAGGAGATCCATGAATCAGCCCGGTAAACCGGCCCGCATCTTCTACGGCTGGTATATAGTGGCAGCCTCATTCACCATCCTCTTCTTCAACTCCGGCGCCCGATACGCCTTCGGTGTCATGTTCAAACCGATCATCAAGGAATTTGGCTGGAGCAGAGGGACGGTATCTCTCGTATTCTTCGTCAATATGATCATCTTTGCCCTGGCCCTCACCGTCGTCGGGAAGCTCTACGACCGGTACGGCCCCAAGTGGGTCATCATCGTTTCATCTATTTTTATTTCAGCGGGATTCATACTCACCTCGTTCATCCATACAGTGGGACAATTCTTTCTGTCCTATGGGATACTTGCTGCCTGCGGTCTTGCCGGCACTGCAGTTCCCCTCATGGCAACGCTCACGAGCAAATGGTTCGAAAAGTGGAGGGGACTGGCCATAAGCCTCTCCCTGGCAGGAAACTCCATCGGCCAATTCGTCCTTGTTCCTCTGTTGAGTCTTGTGGCGGTGAGCTACGGGTGGAGAGCCTCATACCTTTATATCGGTATCATCATGTTCATAGCGAATCTGCTCTTAGCCATATTCGTGATCAAGGGTGACCCCCATCATCTCGGATTGGACCCGCTGGGGCATGGGAAAACCGGGAACGAACCGGCCGCAGCGGGACCCCAGGCAGTCATCCTTCCCGGTTTCACTTTGAAAGAGGCAATGTCAACCCGGTCTTTCTGGCTTTTTATGGTGACCATGTTCATCTGCGGAAGCGGCGACTACTTCGCCACGACTCACCTGATCCCTATTGCCACGGATTACGGAATATCACCAATCACGGCGGGAAACATGCTCGGCCTCTATGGTCTCATGAGTCTGGCAGGCATTCTTCTGGCGGGCCCGCTGGCAGACAGAATCGGAAGCAAGGTGCCCATTGTCCTCACCTTCATCCTTCGAGTCGTCCTCTATATTATAGTATTGAAGTACAAAACCGTCACATCCCTCTACGTATTTGCTCTCTTCTTCGGTTTCACCCACCTTATCACCGCACCGCTGACGCCCATGCTCATCGGCAAACTCTATGGCGTTACCCACCTCGGCCTCCTCACCGGCGTCATCAATACGGTCCATTTTCTGGGTGGCGGGTTTTGGACGTACATGGCAGGTGTGATCTTCGACAAAACCGGGACATATCAGGCAGCCTTCGGCGTCTCAGCCATTCTGGCAATGATTGCAGCCATCTGCGGCTTTCTCATGGTGGAACGCAGGCACCCTTTGCGGCAATAATAAAAAATAGAACAAAATCTCCTTAAGTTTTTCTTCGCCTCCACCGATAACAGGACTGATGGAAAAGTTTTGTATTGTGAAGCGGAGAAAAATGACATCCCTGGGCGAACAGATCCAGGATGCCATCGTCGTCAACGATGGAAGTTCGGCGCTCAGGAGAGAACCCTGCTTCTCCCCTTCTGAAGAACCCCTCGATGCAACGGCAGGGGACGGGGAGCAGGCATTATCCGGGCAGGAAGTCGGCAATCAGCCGGGAGGCCAGGTTGTCCGGATCCTTCTTACCCCGGAGCAGTGCCGGATAATGAACGAGGGCGGCGGGGTCGAAACACTTTTCGGCCGTATTTTAGGCGACGCTTCGGCAGACATCAGGAGCGATGGTGAAGGACGGATCATCCTCAATCTCCATCTCAAGTACACCTACGGCACCAGGATGCTGACCAGCATCGCAGTCATGGAGATGCTCCAGATAAGCCGGGCGATGCTCTCGCGGCTGGTGAAAGATGGGAAGGTGAGAAGTTACAAGATTGGGCGCCTGAGACGTTTCATGCTGGAAGATATCCTCGAATACATATCCCGGAATAATGAGCTGAACAAACTTCTGCCCGCTGAGCCCCAATAGTGTGGCCGGAGGCCGGTGTTCCGGACTCCGCCGAGAGCGTTACAACAAGGAGAGTGTCATGTATTACGAGTATTGGAAACTCAGCAAACCGCCTTTCGACAATGTCCCTGATCCCACCATGTATGTCGATTCTCACACTTCCGTCGAGAATGCCATAGCAGAGACGATCTTTGCCATAGAGGAAGGGAACGAGTGCATCGCCGTCATCGTCGGCGATGTAGGTCTCGGTAAGACCTTATCCCTCAGGATGATCATCGACTCCCTGGACCAGGAGAAGTACCGGATTGCCTTTGTAACCAATCCCGACATGTCCTTTGTGCAGCTTTTGAAGGAGATCGTAGGCCAGCTCACCGGGAGCCAGTGCGAGATAAAGAAGAAGGTGGATCTTCTGGAAGTCTTCAACAGGCTCCTCTTCGACACCATAGATGAAGGCAAAAAGGTCCTCGTCTTTATTGACGAAGCCAATGCAATGTCGCCTGCGAACCTTGAAAGCCTCAGGCTCCTCACGAATATGCAGGACGACAACAGGAATCTCTTCACCATAGTCCTGGCCGGGCAGATAGAACTTGCCCGAAGGTTGGAGCATCCCAAACGGGCGAACTTGTTTCAGCGGATCGGTACATACAGCAGGATCGATAAAATAGAGTCCCAGAGCCTGGTCAGGAATTATGTGGAAACTCGCTTGAAACTGGCGGGTGGCAAGGGAGAGAGGATCTTCACCGACAGTGCAGTGGAGCAGTTATGGAATTACTCCGAGTTCGGGGTGCCCCGTCTCATAAACAAGATCTGCAAACTCAGCCTCAAGGCCGGCGAGACAAACGGCCTCAAGCAGATCGAAGAGGATGTGGTACGGCAGATAGGCGAACGCTTCCAGAAACTTACAGGACCGGCAATCCAGAAGAGAAAACCGCGCAGCAGACCGGCAAAGCCCCTGAAGGGAGAATCGGCCGTTGCAGCAAAGGAAGTTGTCCAGCCCCTTAACCTAATCCAGGTTCCGGAATTGTCTATCCAGGAACCCCCGGTTGAGGCACCTGCGGTTGAGGAACAGGAGGCAGCAAGACCAACGCTGGAATGTCTGGAGATAGACGAGCCCATGCCTGAGCCTGTCAGGCTGCCGGAGCGGGATTTTACCGAGGTGAGGGTAAACGGCATCATGATCCATCTGGATATTCCGGAGCAGATCTTTCAGGAAGTGGGCTCCTTCAACGACGACTACCGGGTAAAACTGGCAGGCGTGCTTGCAGCTCAGACTATGGAGAAATATCCTAAACTCACGGCCTCTCACGGAACAGACCCTGTGGCAGTCTGGCACGAGATCAGGGATCTGGTGCTCACTACGCTGGCGGAGAGAAAGAAAGTAGTCTGACAGGTGGAAAAGGGGGGCGACTCCTGCTTCAGGAGTTCTCTTTTTGGATGGCTTCCAGAAGACGTGCCGCCTCGGTACTCCTGGGATTCACGGAAAGAACGAACTGAAGCCGCCTGATGATCTCCTTCAGTTTTGTCTCATCTTTTCTCAACTGATACTTTTGATAATCCATTCTGGCCAGGTTGAGGTGCGCCTCTGCCTGACGGGGATTGAGGGAAAGGGACTTCCTGTACGCATAGAAAGCCCTGTCGTGGTCTCCCGATTCCTCACAGACGGAGCCGAGATTGTTCCATGCCTCGGCATTCGCAGGATCCAGTGACAGAACCTGTTCAAAACAGGAGATGCTCCGCCTGTAATCACCCTCCTGGGCATAGATACTCCCCAGGTTGAAGAGTGCCTTCTCATGGTCCGGCTCAATCGACAGGGCAGTCTCGTACTCTTTGATGGCTTCGTCGAACATATCGTGGCGATCGTAGAGTACGGCAAGGCAGAAGTGGGGTGATACCGCATCAGGGTCGGCATTGATTGCCCTTTTGTACTGCTGGACCGCGCCGTGGTAGTCGCCTTCAAGGTCGGCAATGTGGGCAATGTTGACCATTGCCTCCACGCCGCCGGGATCAAGGGAAAGGGCACGCTCGTAAAGCGTCTTTGCGCTGCCGAGGCGCTCCATCTTTTCGTAGACATATCCGAGGTTATTGCAGGCTCCGGCATTGGCAGGTTCAAGATCGACGACCGCCTGGAAACAGGCAAGGGCCTCTTCGTACTCATCTCCCCTCAAATAGGCAAAACCGAGGTTGTTCCAGGCATCGGTGAACCTGTTGTCCAGCCTGAGCGTTTCCCGGTACGTGGCAATAGCCTTGGTGCGGTCAGAGGGGTCGCTGTCGTATCGGCAGGCCGCGAGAAAGAGTTCCCGGGCGTCTTCTTTTCTGTCTGCAGACATAGGTTTAAGTATATCAGAAGATCCGACGGAATTACAGAAGGCAACAGGGCAGGCCGGGGGTGAGAACCGGAAAAGGGGACAGGCTACTTTTTCCGACAGTGTGCGCACCTCTCTGCATCCTTCACCATGAGGTTCACAAACACCAGCCAGAAGGGACTGCTACCCCCCCCCCAATCGGCCGGCCCATTCCACTCTCTTTTTTCAAAAGTTCGCGTCAAGGACTTCCCGCTTATAAATCATTGCCAATATTGGGTCTGCAGCCGGTTGATCGTTTTCCGAAACTGTTGCGGAAAACATGATCCGGAGGAAATGGAAAGGGGGGGTGTAGACTAGAAGACCTGGCTGAGAATGAGGTCGAAGTTCTTCCTGACCCCTTCACTGCCCTGAAGGATCTGGCCATGCCCGGGGACGAGATACTCTATATCGAGTGTTGCCAGCCGCTCGATGCTCTTGCCCAGCATCTCCATGTCGCCCCCCGGAAGGTCGGTGCGCCCCACACCCATATAGAATACCGTATCTCCCGACAGGAGCACTTTCTTCTCTTCCCAGTAAAGACATATGCCGCCGGGAGAATGGCCGGGCGTGGAAATGACGCGGAAAGTCTTGTCACCTACGGTGAGCGTTCCCTCTTTCAGGAAGAGGGTAAAGGGCTTCTTCGGCGTGGTGCAGCCGGTCATGAGGCAGAGTTCTTTTCCTTCTGCCTCCATGAAAGAGTATTCTTCCGAGCTTATGGCCCTGATCACTTCGGCATCGAAAGCCTCCGCTGCTTCGATATGATCCGGATGGCCGTGGGTGCAAATGATCATCTTCACCTGGTCTGTTGACTTGCCGTCCTTGGCCATTCCTTCCACGACATGACCCAGGAGGTGGAGGTGACCCGGATCGATAAGAACCGGTGTTTCGCCATCGATTAAGACTGCGTTGCTGTTGTTCTCTGTATATGAAAGCCAGGGGTACACGTAGAAGTCGTTGAAAATACGCATGAAAGCCTCCTAAATCTTCAGGTTCTCGATGTTGGCGTCAGCCCTTTCAAAGTTATGGGTTTCCGGTACGCCTGCGTCAACCACCATGTCTACCGATGGCCCGGAAAACTTCGAATAAATGGCCATGATAGTTGCCATGAGTCTTAAGTTTTCCTCGGTGAGTTCTCCCTTAAAGACCCCTGTGGGCCCCTTGAAACCCGAAGGGTACAGGAGCGTAAAGGTAGGCGGCCGGAAACTCTGGAGCTGGTTGTTTTCCGCCTCGTTTCTCCCCAGCACGAACTTGCCGCCCCCGGGAAACCTGAAATGCCTGCCGAAATTGAGGAGGTCTATATCCGTTGCCGTAAAATCAGGGTCGTGGGCGAGCAGTTCCTTCAGCTTCGATGCGAAGATAGGATCCGTGAGCAGGCATCCTCCGCCGGGGCAGCTGAATTCCTTGAGCCCGTATGTTGCCACCAGGGAATATTGCGCAGTCCTTCCCCTGCCCGCCACACCGAGAAGACGGTTTCTGTCGAGGACCCCCTCCTCTTCAGGAATGGACGGCGGGAAAAGCCTTGCCGACAGGGGCCGGACGATGAGTCCCATCATGCCGCTCTGCTTCTCTATGAGTTCAATGATCCCCCGGCGTTGCGACATGGGCCGCTGGCCGAGCACCTCGCCTGTGATTACGAAGCCGGCGCCCTCTCCCTCCATGATTATTCTCGTTTTGCGGAGCATAAAGATCCTACAGTCGATACAGGGGTTCATGTTCTTGCCGTAGCCATATTTCGGATGGAGAAGGACATCCATATAATCGGGGCCTTTATCCCTGGTGAGGAGAGGAATGCCAAGCTCCCGGGCGGTCCTGACAACCTGCAGACCGCGTTCCCGTTCTCTTCTGCTGGCGAAAGGCGAGGTAAAGTGAAGCCCCACCACCTCAATGCCCTGATCGATGATGAGCTTCGTGGCCACGGCACTGTCGAGGCCGCCCGACATGAGTGAAATTGCTTTCCGGTTCATGATTCCTACAGACTTGTGTACGATACACCCTGGGGATATTGCCTTAGGAGGCTATGTATCGAAGGTCAGCTGTCTCTCCTCCAGGGTATGCGCCTTGATACCCGAACCGGGACCCGGGAGGGCCTCGACGGGGTTCGTGAGCGTAAAAGCACCTGAGCTTATCCAGGCCTTCAGCATGCCGGCCACTTCCTGCGCCTTGGAATAGCTTGATATGGGGAAGGTGGGTATCTCCTTGCCGTTCACCGTGATCTTGCCTGACTTGAGCTGCGCGTAGTTTACCTCTCCTAGGCTCTTCGGGACCCGTTCCGGATAGTCGTGGCCGTAGTCGACCACCTGGGCATAGAAATCTTCGTCGCTTCGCGAGGTAAAGTATGCCATCTCTTCATCGAGGATTGGTATCGGAATACCGAGTCCTACGAACATGGTGGCTCCGTACCCGATAAAGCTGGCACCTTTAAGGAAGTTGCCGTTCATCCCCTTTGCATCGCCAATGACTGCAAGGGTTCCGGCACCCGCCCGGGGGAGGCCGTCAGGACTTCGCAGCGCATCGGGATTATGTTGGGTACCATACCAGGCAACATACCCGGTGCCGCCCCCCAGGAAGATCCGGGTGCCAATACCGATGGTGCGGTACTTGGGATCCTTGAGCAGCGGCGAGAGTTGACCGGCACTGCAGTAGTTGGCGCTGTTCATATGCGGTTTCAGGACGCCCATGTAGGTGTGGATGACGCGGTTGGTCACGTTTACGGCTACGTTATAGTTCTGGTAGCTGTTTCTCGGGCTGTATATGTATGTTTCGTTCACGTTCTCCCTGTTGATGTAGGTCTCTATCTTCTTTCGGGGATAGCAGTCCGTGCCGTAAGCACTCACCTGGAGTCTGATGTTCTTTCCGCTTACGAAATCCTGAATCACGTGGCCGCCGCCGTATTTGAAGGCCCCGGGATAGACCGTATTTCTCGGGTCATCATCGGGCGATGCGGTGGCACCGATGTAAATGTCCACGGCTGCAAGGCCGCAATAGGCAGGGACATCGTTGAGATAACATTTCCCTCCGCCGATCTTGATCCTCGGCTTCGAGTGACCCACGTTCATGAACATGCCGCTGGAACACATGGGACCAAAGGTCCCCGTTGTCACGACGTCCACATACTCGGAGGCCTTCTTCGTTCCTTTTTCGCGGGTGATGCCGACCATCTCTTCGGCAGTAACCACAACGACCTTGCCTTTCTTTATCTTCTCATTGATTTCTTCAATTGTCTTCACTGCAACCTCCTTCTGCGTTTCGCTTACAGACAGGTTTCCGAATTTCTCCGCCGGACCCATGTTCCCGACAGCCAAGCAGAAAAGTATACACCAATTGAGGCGCTCTTTTCATACCTTTTGTTGGAAACACCCTCAAGTGGCGAAGTTTTGGTGAATGGGAAGGAAATTTTTTGAAGGTCCGGTGACGGCCTATGTCAGGTTTCCGTCATCCTGGAGAAACAACCCCATATTGTGCGCGTTCTGCACCGTGTTCACCGCCTTTCGGTATTCGGTGGTAATAGCCTGAAGGCTTTTGACCCTGTTCATCCAGCCCTTCAGATATTTCGCAAATCTCTCGGGCCTGAGCTGGGCCAGACGGGCATATCGTTGCCCTCTCTGTTTGAGGTAGAGATCGACGTTGCCTCCTGATTTGGCGAGGAGTTTTCGGGCGGCCGCAGGACTGTTGACGTAGGTATCGAAGTGCACAAGGCTCAAGGGATAGGGCAATCCCGAAGCGCCCGATTCCTCCCACATCCTGCTGTAAATCGACTGAGCATCGATGATTGACAAATTCTTGACGTTGCCCTCGTATCCATACTTTCGGGCGGTTGCCTGAAGGATGCCGAACTTGGAGGGCTCTTCCCCGCCATCCCTGTTTACGTACTTTGTGCCCTCGTGCTGGAGCACCACAGCAAGAACCTTCTTGAACCCGTCGCCTTTGTCAACAACCGGTTCATATCGTGCCGACTCAACGGCAGCAAGGTTCTCGGAGAAGATAGGGGGCTGTTTTTGAACGGTCTTTTCCGCATTCGCCCTGTCTATGGCAGCGGCCAGAAATCTCATAAAAGACCTGCTGCCGTCCGGATTGCCACCGCTCGTCAACCGCCTTTGAGCCATCTGTCTGTATAGCGCAGCCTCACCCGTAATCTTTCTGACCATCCCTGCTCCTCAGTAATGAAGTTTCACCTATCATGAGAAAGCAAAGTCCATGCCAGAGGCGTAACCCGGGTCACGGAGCTGCCCTGTCAGCCGATGGTTCTATGCTCTGCTATTCTGCTTGGTCAATTTCAGGGAAAGGGCCCGGGACGGGCGACTTGGCGAAGGGTTTAGATTCCGGGGTCACGTTAACCTGACCCCGGAATCTCGTGTGTATCGGCGACTTTACGATAACAGCCGGAACGTCTGATATGGGTTAATCGTCAAAATTTCCTTTGGCTCCCTTGTCTCCGGCTATGCCTTTTGCCCGCTCGATGATCTGCTCCTTTGTCCAGCGGGCAGGGTCTTCCAGGGGTTCCCCCTTTGGACCCAGGTCATGGGAACCCGCCTTGAGAAGTGCCTCAATGCCGATCTGAGCCGTGTCACCGGAGTTGAGTACTTCCGCCATCATCTTGTAAGCAAAGTCTTCCACGGCCTTTGCCATCCGCTCCCGAACCTGAGCGGGCTGGGCGAGCAGTTTATTCTCAAAGGGCAGGTTCAGATTCTTGTAATCGCCTTTCTTCCATCCTTTGCTTTCAGCGAAAGCGATCATTTCCGCCCACAGCTCCTCTGTCACCCCCTCGCCCTTACGCTTGATGAAGTTGCCGGTAGGGTCCAGTTGGGCGTTGCCGTAGTCATTCACTTCCAGCCCCCAGGAGATCATCTGCAGGGCGGTGGCCACGTTCGCCTTGGTGGTGGCGGTCTTCTGCGCGATCTGACGGAGCCGTTCGGAGCTGTTACCCGAGGTGCCGTGCTGGGCACCGCTGATTTTGTAGGGGGCGAGGGCGCGGTGGATTTCGGCAGTCAGCTCCACCTGGATTCCCGCGTCGGAAGCCTCGATACCGTGCGTGGTACCGTTGTTGAGGGCTATCCAGTCCGGAAAGATCCGGTGGGCGTTCAACCCCTGGATGAGGAACTTCGCTTCCGGCACAGTTGAAAGACCTTCTTTCCCCTTAATCTCGCCCACTTCGGTCTCAAGTCCGGCCCATGCGGGGATGAAGGGATTCAGGGCGATATTGGCAAGGAGGTTCTGGTCATCGGGCAAATGCGAGGCATCCACGGCAACAGAGGTCATGCCCGCCTCAAACATGGTGGGGATCTCGATCATCGCAGCGGCCAGGTCCTTGTCGCTCTTTATCCCGTAATGATCGGCATGGATAGCCACCGGCACGGTGATGCCGAGTTCGTTGCAGAGCGCATCCACAATACGCGCCATGTTCCAGTAATTCACCGCGCAGTAGGATTTCTGCCCGCCTTCGGACTTGGCAATCTCGATGATGACCGCTGCCTTGGCACGCTGGGCAGCCTTGAGGACGCCACGGATGACAAAATAGTTCCTCCCGTTGCCGGCCATGGCGATAGCCTTGCCTTTTCCCAGCATTGCCCGGTCTATCACCTTGCCGCTTACGATGAGCGCCCGGGAGTTGGGAAAGAGCCCCCTGACGGTAGGGGGTCGAAATTGAAGAGCCTTCTCAAAATCTGCTGAATAGGTCATATGCCACTCTCCTTTCTTGGAAAAGATCTGTAGTCCCTTCTTCTATTTCTATTGTAGGAGAATCGATGAAAAATGTCGAGTGTTGCGATGAAAAGTCCCGGGGAGGAGTGAGCCCCTTCAATTGACAATGCCCGATGGGGTCTTAATATAAACTCTATATACATGGCGCAAAACATATTTCGGTTGATGCGTCATAAAGGAAGGCTCGGCAATGAAGATCAGGGCAAATGATGTCATCGTGCTTTAACCCTTTACCATCCCAATGACCGGGAAAGAGATGATCGGACAGATCCTTCTGAATTTCCCGGCCTTTTCGTCTTTGAATATCCGCTCAGGAGGTAGAACGAATGAATCCTGCCCAGACAGAATATCCCAATCTTCCCGAATACCTTTCGGGCCTCGCAGAAATCGCCGACAACCTCTGGTGGAGCTGGCACCCCCAGGCACGGATGCTGTTCAAGACACTGGACCGCCAGCGATGGAAGGAGACGACCCATAACCCCGTAAAATTGCTCCGGGAACTGCCCCACGACTACTTTGAGGCGGCAGCAGGGAATCCTGCCTTTATGGACCTTTACAACGATACCCTCGCTGAGTTCAGGAGGGACATGGAAAAGGGCAAAGGGCCCTGGTTCCGCGAATCCCTCGGCGAACAGCGTCTCTCTCCCATTGCCTAGTTTTCGGCAGAATACGGCCTCCATCATTCCCTGCCCTTCTACGCAGGAGGGCTTGGATTTCTCGCCGGCGATTTCGTGAAGGAATCCAGCGATCTCGGTGTGCCGCTTTTAGCCCTCGGGTTTATGTATCCCGAGGGCTACATCAGGCAGCGCATCCCTGAGGATGGCTGGCAGCAGACCCTGGACGAAATGCTGGACCGTGATGCGGCATCCATAACAAGGGTGTTCGACAGCGCAGGAGCACAGGTCATACTCAAGGTCCCCCTTATCGAGCCCCCCATCCACGTGGCGCTCTGGAAGGTCTCGGTGGGGCAGATCCCTCTTTACCTCATGGACACTGACATCGACGCAAACGATCCATGGAATCGCAAAATCACCCAACACCTCTACACCGGCGACCTGGAACAGCGGCTTCGCCAGGAAATTGTCCTCGGCATAGGGGGTTCTGCTGCACTGGAGGCCATCGGCATCCGCCATAGGGTCATGCACCTGAATGAGGGGCATGCCGGCTTTGCTCTTCTCGAGCGGGTCAGAGAAAGATACGCTTCGGGCATGAGTTTTCAGGAGGCTGTGGAAAATGTCAGGGCCACCTCAGTATTCACCCCCCACACCCCGGTCCCGGCGGGGCATGACATGTTTCCTTTTCAGATGATCGACAAGTACTTTTCATCCTACTTCCCTGCATTAGGCTGTGACTATGATCAATTCATGGGTCTCGGCGTGAATCCCGCCGACCCTGGCTCCGGTTTCAACATGACAGCCCTGGCGATGCGGCTGTCGGCTTATCACAATGGCGTAAGCCAGCGCCACCAGGAGGTGGCCAGGAAGATGTGGCAACCCCTCTGGCCGGGCCTCCCGGAGGAAGAGGTCCCCATAGATTACGTAACCAACGGCGTCCATGTGCCTACATGGATAGAACCGAAGCTGGAGTTGCTTTTCAATGAATACCTCGGCCCCCGCTGGAAGGAGGCTCATGACGACCCCGCCACCTGGGAAGGCATATCCTCCATCCCGGACCGGATATTGTGGCAGGCCCACAACTGGCTCAAGACAAAACTCCTGAACGCAATCAGAGAAGCGGTGCGCCGGCGCTGCGTGGCCGACAAGGTTGCCGGCTCCACGATCCTCGCCGGCGGTACGCTCCTGGATCCGTCCGTCTTGACCATCGGCTTTGCGCGCCGCTTCGCGTCATACAAGCGGGCCGATCTCATCCTCGCCGATATGGAACGTCTCAAGATACTCCTCGGTGACAGATGGAAACCAATCCAGATCATCTTCGCCGGTAAGGCCCATCCGGCGGATGACGAAGGGAAAAGGATTCTCCAGCGCGTATATAATATTGCCAGGGACCCGGTGATCGGGGGGCGCATCGCCTTCGTGGAAGATTACGGTGAGCAACTCGCCCAGTACATGGTACACGGGGTGGATGTCTGGCTCAACAACCCTCTGCCGCCCCTCGAGGCTTGTGGCACGAGCGGCATGAAAGCTGCCCTCAACGGTGTACCCCACCTGTCGATTCTGGACGGCTGGTGGGTGGAGGGCTTTAATGGCACCAATGGCTGGGCTTTCGGTTCTCCCGAAGCAACCGCGGAAAACCGCACAAAAGCTGACAGCGATCAGCTCTATTCCCTCATCGAGAAGACCCTAATTCCGCTTTTTTATGATGTTGACCAGGACGGCACCCCCACGGGCTGGGTTCGGGTAATGAAAGAGTCCATCATAAGCAATGGAGCGCGATTCTCAGCACGACGGATGGTGAAAGAATATGTCACAAAGTTTTACCGCGGCGCCCTGTCTGTGTCCTGACGGAAAATTGGCAGGGTGCCACCGGTGTTTAGGAGGGTAAAATACCACCGGTGGCGGGGATTGGGATGAACGGTGGTTAAAAACCACCTTTTCCGTTTATAAGACACCTTCCATCCAATGTAAAGGGGTCCCGCTCACATAAAACGTTCGAAGCGTTCCTGTCTCGCCTTGCAGATAGGACAGAGGGATGGGGCATCGTCCCGGGCACAGAGATAGCCGCAGACAGAGCATCTCCAGACAGGGTGGGTCAGTCCGGGGCCCATTCCGGGAACAGAAAGGGAAAGCCGCTCAGGGCCTGCGGTGCTTCCCGGACCGGGCCTTCTTTCAGGTATACAACCTATGCACTTTTCGGGTTGGGCCGAGACCTCCTCCGACACATAGAGGCCGCAGTAGCACTGGCCGAATTCTTTAAGGTCGGGGTCTCTGTAGTCACAGGGGCACTGGATGTCCCGGTCCTTCTTCCCGTCCCCCGAAGAGAGCCTGCAGGGACACAGACCATAACCATACCGTTTTTCGTTGGTCAGGATTCCCCTTATAAGATCGGAGACAAAAGAACGGTCCGGATGAAGGAAATACCCCGCACCAAGGGCATCGGCCTTGAGTTGATCGTAAGCCCGCGCCACTTCTTCGTCGGTAATCTGAACAGTCTCCTCCATCACTTCACGTCTCCCTCGCATGCCTCACGCCGTTTCTCAGTCAAGCCATGGGCATTCAGAGCCCCAGGGCATTCTTGATGGCATCTTCGTTAAAGCCTACGATACAGTTCTCGTTGTTGATCACTATCGTGGGAAAGGAGAGTTTCGGATTCCACTGTATCATCTCAGCCGTCACGGCATCCCTCTCCTCATCTTTTTCGAGATCTACGTCGATGTAGTAGTACTCCACGCCCAATCCCTCGAGGAGTGCTTTGGCTTTGCGGCACCATCCGCACGTGCTGAGAGCGTACACAAACACTTCACCTTTGCTTGCTCCTGGCACCAGTTTCTTTGGCATCTTCCTTACCCCCTTGTCTTAGTAATGCTGATGGACTTCATGCTCCCTTTCTCATCCTTAATGCTATACCCTTTTTGCGGGTATCTGTTATTATATATCGAAATATCCACAAGTCCAGGAGGTTCCATGAAAATTATCAACCTCGGCAACACACTTAAAACCCAAGTCACCATGGAAGGGGCTCTGCGGGCGACCCGGCAGGTACCCATATCGAAGCTCGACGGTTCTCCCCTTTTTTCCTTCCGTGTATTCACCATTGAACCTGAAGGCCACACCCCTTACCATACCCACCCCTTCGAGCACCTGAACTATATCATCAGCGGGCAGGGTGCAGTGGTCACCGAAACAGGAACGGAGCGGCCACTCTCTGAGGGTGATTTCGTCCTTGTACTCCCCCACGAGAAGCATCAGTACCGGAACACCTCTGCAGACAAAAACCTCATCTTCATCTGTGCCGTTCCCAAGGAATACGAGTAGGAGACGGGCTGCCTACTCATCAAGAAACCTGATGACTTCGCCGTCCGGAATCGGCCTGAACCTGCCCCCCTCGTTCATATCCCGCACTTTCCCCGCGGTGATAAAAGCGGTGTCGGGGTAACCTCGTTTCTCCCAGAAACCGGACACGTAGGAATCCATAAGGTCCATTCGCACCACGCTTTTTGCCGATTTATACCCCCAGAGATAGGGGCAGAGGACGCGCAAGGGGCCGCCATAATCCTCCTCAAGATATTCTCCGTCGAATTCAAATGCCAGCACGGTCTTCTGGGCAAGGGCTGTCTCCAAGGGAATTGAAGTATCATAGACTTCACCCACTGACCAGAAACGGACGTACCTGACCCCCTCCTTCCCGCCGGCAGCGCTGATCATATCTGAAACCCGTACTCCGCCCCAGGCACCTCGTACTGAGAAGCGGGTCACGCTGGTGAGCCTCGCGTCTACCACAACCTTCGGCATAGACATCAGTTCTCCCCAGCTGAAACTTCCGGGATGCTCACAAAGTCCGCCCACCTGAATCTTCCAGGCCTCCCTGTCCAGCCTGCCGGGAGGGCCCTCCGCCCAGAATACGGGTGTACCCAATTCCTTCAGTCTGCTCATATGAAACCTCCAGGCCTCCTTATCTTAAGGAGGCGGCCTTGCCTGTTTTTACGGCAAGGTTTCGTCTAAGGTTGATTCTAATACAATACGGAAAGAATGAGAAGATGCAGGGAGGGGTATCCTGGGGAACGCTATATGCGAATCCCCGGGAGGGCGGCACTGGATTTTCCCGGTAATCGATTCTGAGGGTCACACAAGGATATCAAGCCTCGGCCCGGCCTGCCTGTGCGAGACTGTGACTTCCTGGTTTTCCACAAATTTTCTGATAAAGATGGCTCTCAGCGTCTGCCTGTCGTTCTGCTGAGGGTAATTCTGCTCAACCTTCCTCTGTGTCTTCCCCTCCGTTGACCCGTATTCGAGGGGATTGGCAACGGGTAGAGCCTGCGCCTGTGCATCACGGCCGGGGGCAATATCTGCGCGGACCCCTACCTGGCGGGTCTCACCTTTCCGTTCTTTGCCTGACTCCTTTGCACTATCGGTTCCATGGAACTGCACCTGCAGTTGGCGGGCCGTCTTCTTTGCTTCTGGCGTGTTTTCCCGGAGAGTGGTGTATACGATTTTCATTGGGCTCCAACAGCTTGACTAAGGATAATACATATTTCTCAACCTGGCAACCCGGCTGTCCAACTGGTGAGAAAAAGTGAGCCGCAACTACAGACCTTTGGGCTTCTTGAATGCCCCCTCTCGGGGGACACACTTTAAGCAAGCCGGCAAACACCTACATAGTACCCTGTATATTATTATTGTCAATAGAGAAGTTTGGAGAACCTGACAGGACCTCGGAAATGGTTTATAATACTCCAGGACATATGGATAACAGAGACTACTACGAGGTTCTCGGCGTAAATGCAGAGGCCGATCTGCCGCAGATAAAACAAGCATACCGGGCACTTGCCTTTCAGTATCACCCTGACCGGAACCACGGTGATCCGGCGGCCGTGGAGAGGATGAAGGAGATTAACGAGGCTTACGCCATTC
>CAYOYU010000005.1:7025-18823 GCA_964408265.1 uncultured Syntrophorhabdaceae bacterium | reverse complement strand
GAAAGGAAGAGAAGCAGGTACGACAGCCTCAGGCAGAGCTACGGTCCTTCAGCGCATGACCGGTTCAGGCAGGGCTACTCGGAGGAGGACATTTTCCGGGGGTCCGACATCAACCAGATCTTCGAGGAGATGGCCAGAAACTTCGGGTTTCGCGGTTTTGAAGATATATTCCAGCAAGCATACGGGCAGGGCTTTCGGACCTTCGAATTCAAAAGGGCCGGTTTCTCCGGCAAGGGATTCATAATCTATGGCGCAGGCTTCGGAGACAAGAGTAGCCGGACTCCCGTCACCGAGCCGGTCATTCCGGGAATTCTCGGGAAAGCCTTCGGTTTCCTGCTGAAAAAGACCTTCGGTCTACAGGGCCAACCCGAAGACAAAGACCTTCAGGATGTGATCTCAATAGATCTCCGCCAGGCCGAGCTTGGCGGCAAGGTGCTCTATACCGAACGGATGAGCGGTCGTGCGCTGGCCATCACCATCCCTGCCGGAATAAAAGAGGGTCAGAAGATCAGGCTCAAGGGTATGGGCTTAAACGGAGAGGAAAGAAGTTCCCCCGGTGACCTTTATTTGAAGGTGGAAATCAGAAAACCTCTGCTGCAGAAGTTGCGGACTTTCCTTAAGGGGTAGCCTACTACGCCCCGTTGGTTCTTGCCAGAAGTTCATCCATCAGATCTTTCGCAGTGGTCAGTTTGTCTACACGGTATCCGGTTGCTCCCACCGTATAGAGGGGCTCTTCGACCTGCCGATTATACCCCGCCGAACTGAGAAGACCGTTGCAGATGCAGAACCAGTTCCTGTTGTCGGTTTGTGCGACACAGCGCGAGAACTTGCCCTCGCTGTCCCTGGAAGCAACATAGCCCTTGTCGCATCTGGGGGGTCTGCGCCCTTCGATGCTGTCCTGAAACATGGGCGATTCACGGAGCACCATAAAAGGCAAACCACAAGGGGAACCGGGGTTCACGGCAACGAGGATATCTTCCTTCTTCGCCCTGATTACCGCTGCCTTATACTCAGGTGATGCAGTGCTCTCCGCTGTTACAAGAAATCTCGTTCCCATCTGCACCCCGTCGGCCCCCATTTCGAGGAACCTCATGATATCATCGTGGGTAAAGATGCCCCCTGCTACAATAACGGGGAAATCGCCATTCTCCATGGCGACCTCTTTCACTAGGGGAAAAAGATTCTCCAGTTTGTTCGACTCAAGTTCGATCTGGTCAGCCTTGAAACCCAAGTGGCCACCCGCAAGAGGACCTTCGAGGACAACCGCATCGGGACGGTAACCGGCCTTTTCCCATTTCTTGCAGATCAGTTCCAGCGCCCGCTTCGAGGAGACGATCGGCACCAGGGCTGTTTCACCCGGATCTTTGACTGCCGGCAGATGAAGCGGCAGCCCTCCTCCCGAGATTATCATATCCGCTTTGGCGTCGATTGCACCCCTCACCGTTTCATCATAGTCTCTTGCCAGGGCAACCATGATGTTGATCCCGGATACGCCCCCCTTGGCCTTGGCAAGGGATACTTCTTCATAGGTGGCCTCATACATGGTGTACGGTTTCCCGTTCCTTTTTGTCAGGAGCCTGTCAAGAGCCGCGCTCGAGACGATGCCGACTCCACCCTCGGCGGCAACGGCACTTGCGAGAGGGGAGAGTGAGACACCTACACCCATTCCGCCCTGTATGAGAGGATATTCTATTCTCTTTCCCTTTATCGTGAGGTGGGGCAAGGAACGATTTTCGGCCATTGGTCGCTACCTTTTGTTCGCGAATCCCATGCGAATCCGGTTTCCGTTGACCCGGCGGTCCTGAAACATCTCCACCACATCGTCGGCGTACTCTCTCGGGATTTCCACAAAGCTGTATTTGTCGTAAATCTGTATCTTGCCGATCTGATCTCCCGGCATTCCTGTCTCCCTGGCTATGGCGCCCACGATATCCCCTGGTTTCACGTTCTGAAGCCTGCCCGCATTGATGTGCACACGGGCCAACTCAGAATCCTGCCTTGCTTTCCTCGGTTTTCCTTCCTCTGCTGCGGCTTTCTCCTCATCGCCGCCGATGAGCTTCAGCAGGGCCGCCGCAATATCGACCGACGTGAATTCCTCTTCCATGAGTCGCTCCACGGTTCCTGCATACCGCTCCAGACCGCCATCCTCGATGGCCCCTCTGATACGGTCAAGGAGAGCAACCGTCTTGACCTCCCGGACGTCGGAGAGCGTGGGGGGTAGTTGCCGCTTAATCTTCACCTTCGCGTATGACTGGATGTCGCGGAGTTTGTAGAGCTCCCTGCCCACAACAAAGGTGAAGGCTCGCCCTTTCTTGCCCGCCCTCGCGGTTCTTCCGATACGATGGACATAGTACTCCTCGTCCTGGGGGAGATCGTAGTTGAAGACCGCCTCTATATCGTCCACGTCTATACCCCTCGCGGCCACGTCGGTGGCAACAAGGATCTCGGTCTTATTCTTCCTGAACTTCTCCATGGCCCGGTCTCTCTGAACCTGGCTCAGGTCACCGTGAAGACCGTCCGCAGCATATCCTCGCGCCTGGAGATGCATAACCACCTCATCGACGGTCCGCTTCATATTGCAGAAAACAAGGGAGGATTTAAGAGAATTCATGTCGATGAGTCTACAGAGTATATCAAGTTTTGAACTTTCTTTCAGCTCAAAGTAGCACTGTTCCACGTTGGGCACGGTAAGCTCTTTGTGGATGATCTTTATGATCTTAGGATCTCTCTGGTAACGTCTTGTGAGATCGAGGATCGGCTTGGGCATGGTGGCGGAAAAGAGGAGCATCTGTCTCTCTTCAGGCACCGACCGGAGAATCGTCTCCATGTCATCTATGAAGCCCATATTCAGCATCTCATCGGCCTCGTCGAGAACCACCGTTTTTACCGTATCCAGCTTCAGGGTACCCCTGTTCATGTGGTCTATGACACGGCCTGGCGTACCGATGACGAGCTGTACGCCTGTCTTCAGCGAGCGAATCTGCCTGTCAATGGGTTGCCCTCCGTACACGGGCAATATGACTATGTCCCGCCTGTATCTTGCGAGCCGCTTCAATTCTTCCGATACCTGGATTGCCAGCTCCCTCGTGGGGCAGAGTATGAGAGCCTGTACCCTTTTCGACCTGCCGTTGATCTTCTCCAGGAGCGGGATACCGAAGGCGAGTGTCTTCCCTGTGCCGGTCTGTGCCTGTCCTATAACATCCCCTCCGGCCAGTACCTCGGGGATAGTCTTTGCCTGGATCGGGGTCGGCTCCTCAAACCCCATGTCTGAAACAGCCCTTCCGATTTCTTTCGATAAACCTAAATCTTCAAATCTTTCCATGTCTGCCAAGTTTTGTCCTTTGCCGTAATATGGCCGTGAATTCAGTCTACGCTTCCGTAGATCTATTTAGTATGAGGGGATAGCTTGAGAGCACGACAGTGTAATTTACCATAATTGCTCAACTAATGCAAAAGAACTCTCTGGCCGGAGGAGAAATTTCCTCGCAGCCTACCCCCGGGATAAATATACGGGAAGGGGCGGGAGACTCCGTTATCTTCATGAATCTATTGGCAGTCCCCCGGCAGTTCCATCCCATCGATTGACTTTCATTTCTTCCCCAATTGATTTAATATAGAGGATTGATCTTTTTCCCGTCAGTCCTGTTTTGTCGCTTCCTCTGGAGAGCCTGCCAACTGTGAGTCCCATGAGACGGAAAGGGCTACGAAAAAGAAAGGTGCTACTCACACAGCAGTAGCAGAACAAGGAGGAATGTATGGCTCAGGCAAAGCAGGGAGACACCGTTAAAGTTCACTACACCGGATCCATCAAGGATGGAGCGGTATTCGATTCATCTGCCCAAAGGGAACCCCTCGAGTTCGTCATCGGCAAGGGGATGGTGATCCCCGGATTCGAAAATGGTATCATCGGTATGGGTGTAGACGAAACAAAAGTGGTCACAATCCCCATGGATGAGGCCTATGGACCGTACAGGGATGATCTTGTGGGAATCGTCGACCGGTCAAGGCTGCCTGGCGAAATAGAGGTGCAGGTGGGGATGACACTGCAGCTCAGGGCACCTGACGGCAATGCCATGAGGGTCTTGGTGAAGGAGATTGACGGGGATCGCGTCTCCCTTGACCTGAACCACCCACTGGCCGGCAAAGACCTCGTTTTCGAGGTAAAGGTGGTAGAGATCACACCGGCAGAAGCCTGAAATTCTCCTGCTCTTGGGGCCCGTGGTCTGCTTGCAAGGGGGTGCAATGAAACCAAAGGTATACGTGACGCGGAAGATTGAGGCCTCAGCCCTGGACTCCCTGCGGAAAGTGTGCGACACGGTTGTCCATGATGGCGAAGAGGCACCTTCCTACGAGGAACTGGTGAGAAACGTCCGGGATAAAGACGGCCTCCTTTGTCTCGTGGGAGACAGAGTAGACAAGGGATTATTCGATGCCGCCCCGTATGTCAAAGTGGTGAGCACCATGAGCGTCGGATACGAACATATCGACGTGGCCGAAGCCACAAGAAGAGGCGTCTATGTGGGGTATACCCCCGGCGTCCTCACCGAAGCCACCGCTGACCTTGCTTTCGCCCTTCTTCTGTGCGCAGCAAGACGGCTCGGAGAAGCGGAGAGATTCGTCCGGGCGGAAAAATGGAGGAACTGGTCGCCGTCGCTTATGGTGGGCCACTCTGTTTCGGGGAAGACAATAGGCATAATTGGCATGGGAAGGATCGGAAAGGCCGTCGCGCAGAGAGCCGGGGGATTCGGCATGAAGATACTCTACACGGACAGCCGGCGGCTGCCTCCTGAAGAAGAAGACCGCCTGCAGGTCACCTTCAGGGCGTTGGAAGACCTTCTCTGGGACTCGAACTTCGTCACCATCCATGTACCGCTCACTGACGAGACGCGACACCTCATCAATGAAGAGCGGCTCAGGCGCATGAAGACCGATGCCATCCTGATAAACACCTCCCGGGGGCCTACCGTTGACGAGCGGGCCCTTGCCAGGGCGCTCAAGGATGGGTGGATAGGCGCCGCCGGCCTCGACGTGTATGAAAAGGAACCCCTCGACCCGGCAAGTCCTTTGCTCCGTCTGGAAAACGTGGTACTCCTTCCCCACATAGGAAGCGCCACAGCGGAGACGCGACGTATGATGGCCGAGATCGCGGTACGCAACCTCCTCGCCGTCCTCGCAGGCGAGGAACCTCCGAGCCTCCTCAATCCCGAGGCTGCCACTGTGCGGCCCCTTTCGCAGACCAAGATGATCTGATTGAATGCCTAAAGCGTGAACCGCCACTTGCAGAAACAGTCGGCAGGATGATCCGGCGGTGCAAAGACGCACTCTACCTTTATACCGGCGTCAACGGCATGAGCAAATGATTCGAATTCAGTCTGGTGCATATCCCGGCAGTGGAACTCGGGAAGACCGTGCTTGACACGGGCAACCTGCGTGACGCAACGGGGCGCAGTGACAATCACCTCATCGCTTCTTTCCTCTATGTGGTAGCCCACAATCATAGTCCAGGGACAGTATGCCATGGCTCTCGCAAATCCCTTCAGCCCCTTCTCCCTGATATGGAACCGGGCCACAATATCTTTTGCAGACATCCCGGCTATCTTGCCCCATACCACTTCGTCGAGGTGCTCGGCAGCCTGGCGGTCATACTTCTCTTCAACAGAAAGAAACCAGAACCCGTCTACCACCCGGTAATGCCAGAGCAAGAAACGAAGATAGTTGCGGAGCTCGGGAGCCTCCATCTCCTCCAGTATCCCTATTTCCATGGGCACCTCCTCAAGGTGCCATAAAATTACCCGAGACCTTCTTTGGTGTCAAGGGAAAGGGAGATGTGCTGCGGAATCCTCTGCTCAGGGCTTCTCGACCTGCACCCAGAGTCCGCCGCTAGTGATGATCCGGGCAGAATCGGAGAGACCGCATTTCTTCAGATTGGCAGCGAGGTACTCCATGGTAACCTGGGTCTTGCCGGCCTGAAGATTCAGATCGCGGGACCTCTCCCCGATGGAGTCAATAACTTCTCGTGGCGTGCGGCTGCCGAAGCCACCCCCCACCAAGGCTCTGCCGCCGCGCCTCAGGAGACGATAGATGGCCCGGAAATCCAGGGAGAAGAGGCCGGGAAAGAAGAATGCACCCCTGAAAAGGAGGAGATCTATCGAGCCGTCCCTGATGGCTTCGAAAGTCGGTTCCGTCTCGATGACCCTCACGTCCTGTGCCAGCCCCAGCTTCTCTGCTTCCTCCTGATAGAACCTGCCCATCCCTTCCGGGAAGGTGGCTATCACACCCGCCCTTGTTGGTATTCTTCGGCAAAGCGCAAAGAGAGCCCCGCAGAATGGTCCCACCTCCGCCACAATCCCGCGGGATGCGTCTTCAAGTTCCATCAGCTCCTCCGCAAGGTAGGGGTAGACAGGTGTCCAGAGGTAGTAGAGTTCCTTGATGGGTTCGAGGTTCCTGACGGTCATGGAGGTGCCCTGACGTCTAATATAGACGGGTCACCTCCTCCTGTCAACCATGCGTTGCAGGAGCCCAAAAACTATGGGCGGCGAAATTGTGCGGGCAGTCGGCGCACCCCCCTTGAAGACCGCAATATATCGAAGGAATTGTCCGCTCCACAGGACATTCCTTCACCAAAAAACATCATCGTCCCACTCCACAGGACAGGACGGGTACCCGCGGACCGCAACCGGCCATGCCCAATCGCCAGCGGACCGTCAAATCCCGGGCAACTTCGATAGATTCACCTTGATGGCACACATCTTGCTCAAAGACCGTGGTGGCGGATCAACCGCCTCGTCGTGAAGGGAAAGGATTGATGGTATTATCGATCCTACAGATCTGTAGGATGGCCGGTTCACGGGTTCTTCCGTACAAAGCGGTTTTCAGAGTCACCGCCTTGCTTTCCCGGCTCATCCTCGTGGTGACAATTCTCATCTTTATCCAGGCATGCATGAAGGTGGGGCCGGATTTCGTGCGTCCCAAGACAGCTGTCCTCTCCGACTGGCTCGAATCGCAGGATGCCCGTCTCACCGCGCAATCCGCAGACTTTCGCGAATGGTGGCAGGTCTTCAAGGAACCGGTCTTAGACAGGCTCATCCGCACCGCCTACCAGCAGAACCTGAACGTGAGGATCGCCGGTGTCAGAGTGCTCGAGGCCCGGGCCCAGCTTGCCTTTGCCGTCGGGGGACTCTACCCTCAGAACCAGTACGTCTTCGGCAACTTCCAGTACAACCAGTCCAGCAGGAATTCGGCGCTCGCCGGGTCATCGGCTCCCCTCAAGTACGAGCAGGCCCAATTCGGGCTCGCAGCGAGCTGGGAACTGGACTTCTGGGGAAAGTTCAGGCGCAATATCGAATCAGCCGAGGCAACTCTGGCTATGACCTTGGCCGACTATGACAGCGCCCTAGTAAGTCTCACTGCGTCGGTGGCGAATGCCTACATCCTCATCACGGCCCTTGAGAAGCGGATCGATATCGCGAAACAGAGCGTGGAGACACAGACGGAAGCCTTGAGGATTGCCGAGGCAAGGGTGGAGGCAGGCACCACCTCCCAAAGGGATGTGGAACAGGCAAAGACCCTCCTGAACAATACTATGGCCTCCATTCCCACCCTCCAGGTACAGGAGGCGCAGGCCAAAAACGCGCTGAGCCTCCTCCTCGGATTGCCTCCGGGCAATCTGACAGAACTCCTCAAGGGCTCAGGCGGAATCCCCGTACCTCCCCCGAGGATCGCCATAGGTATTCCCACAGATCTGCTTCGGAGGCGTCCGGACATCAGAAGTGCCGAATATCAGGCTATAGCCCAGGGCGCACTTATCGGCGTTGCCAAAGCCGACCTCTTCCCTGCATTCTCCCTCAATGGCACCTTCAGCTTCCTTGCCACAAGCGCGGGCAGTTCGAGGATTTCCAACATCTTCCAGTGGGCAAGCCGCAACTATCTTGCCGGACCGGGTGTGCAGTGGAACATCTTCAACTACGGCAGGCTGGAGAACAATGTGCGGGTACAGGATGCACGCTTCCAGCAGCTCCTTCTCAACTATCAGAACACTGTCCTGAAGGCTCAGCAGGAAGTGGAGGACGGGCTTGCGGCCTTCCTCAAGGGGCAGGAGCGCGCACAGTTCCTGGCAAAAAGCGCGGAGGCAGCCCGGCAATCGCTTGAATTTGCCTTTGCACAGTACCGGGAGGGCATCGCTGATTTCACTGTCGTCCTCACGGCGCAACAGGCCCTGTTGAACGAACAGGACAGCCTGACCAGTACGCTGGGCGACATATCGGCCAGCCTCGTCGGCATCTACAGGGCCCTTGGCGGCGGGTGGCAAATGCAGGAAGGCATGGAGGTCGTTCCGGCAGACATCAGGGAAACCATGGGAAGACGAACGGACTGGGGGGGACTGCTCGACCCTCCCCCTTTCCCGCCCGGCGATGGGGAGAATAATCCAGGTAACCACTGAAGGATGTGACTTATGAGAATTATGGGAAAAAAGATCATGAGCTTCTTCTTCTGCCTGCTGCTACTCTCCTCGGTGGCAGCCTGCCGCAGGGCGTCGACCCAGGCCCCACCCCCTCCGCCTGCCGTCACGGTAGCTATGCCGGTTGAGCAGAAAGTGACAAATTTCCTCGAGCTCACAGGCACCACAGAGGCGGTAAAAACAGTCCAGCTTCGCGCCCGGGTAGCGGGGTACCTCGAAAAGGTCCTCTTTCAGGACGGTCAATTCGTGAAAGAAGGACAAGCCCTGTTCATAATCCAGCAGAACACCTACCAGGCCAATCTGCAGCAGGCAGAGGCCGCAATCCTCCAGCAGAAGGCCCAACTGGAGTATGCCGCCACGGAACTGGCCCGTTATACCCGTCTGGCCGAACAGAAGGCAGCGGCCAAGTCGGACGTGGACAACTGGCGCTTCCAGAGAGATTCGGCCCAGGCAAATCTTCTCGCCGCCGAAGCGAAACGGGACCTGGCACGGCTCGATCTCAAGTACACAGAGGTGGTTGCACCCTTTGACGGCCGCATCGATCGCCGGCAGAAGGACCCGGGAAACCTGGTGGGCTCCGGAGAGACCACTCTCCTGGCGGAAATAAACCAGATCAACCCCATCTATGTCTACTTCAATATCAGCGACTTAGACCTCACGCGTCTTATGAAAGAAGCGCGGTGGACCCCGGGGCAGGCCTCGGCAAAGACCTGCGCCATGTACCTGGGCCTGCCCGGCGAAAAGGAGTATCCTCATAGGGGTTGCCTCGATTTTGCTTCCATCACCCTTGCCCCCACGAGCGGCACCCTGCTTCTGCGGGCGGTCTTCCCCAACCCTGCGGGAGCTATCCTTCCGGGGCTTTTCGCCCGTATCCATGTGCCTCTCAAGGAAGGGCCTGCCCTTCTGGTGCCCCAGGAAGCGGTGGGATATGATCAGCGGGGATCTTTCGTCATGGTCGTGAACGGGCAGAACGTTGTGCAGCGTCACACCGTCAAGACAGGGGCTCTTGTGGACCACCTCCGGGTCATAGAAGAAGGGCTCTCGGGCAAGGAATGGGTGGTGATCAAAGGGCTCCAGCGGGCCGTACCCGGACGCCAGGTAACACCTCAGAGGCAGGAAATAGCGAAGAAGGCGGCTCCATGATCTCCAAATTTTTCATCGAACGGCCCATCCTTGCTAATGTCCTCGCCGTGGTCACAGTCATCGTCGGTATGGTTGCCTACTATCATCTGCCTGTTGAGCAGTACCCTCCTATCGTACCGCCGACCATCCAGGTGTCCACCCGCTACCCCGGCGCAAGCGCCTCCGTAATCGCCGACACTATAGGGGTACCCCTGGAACAGGCGGTGAACGGGGTGGAAGATTCCATCTACCTCTCTTCCACGAGCAGCAGCGACGGGTCCTACACCCTTACCATTACCTTCGACGTGGGGACAGACCTGAACAAGTCACTCTCCCTTGTCCAGAACCTCGTGAACACTGCCCTTGCGCAACTGCCGGGGGGAGTCCAGGAACAAGGGGTGACGGTGAAGAAGGTCTCCACCAACATCCTCATGGTGGTCAGCCTCTATTCCGACGACAACCGCTTCGATGAGGCCTTTCTCTCAAACTACGGGGTCATCAACCTGCAGTATCCCCTGGCGAGGCTACCCGGTGTCGGCCAGGTAAGGGTCTTCGGCGCCGGTCCTTACAGCATGAGGGTTTGGCTCGAACCGGACAGATTGAAACAGTTCAACCTCACCACCGCGGACGTCATGAATGTGATGAGGGACCAGAACGTACAGGTAGTGGCAGGGCAGCTGGGGGCTCCGCCGGTTCCGGCGGACCAGGTGTTCCAGTTCACCATCAACAGCGTTGGCAGGCTCTCCGATGTGGACCAGTTCGAAAACATCATCATCAAGAATGATGTGGGGCGTGCCGCCAGGCTCGTGCGTCTGCGCGATATCGCCCGGGTGGAACTGGGACAACAGTATTTTTCCAACTTCGCAAACATCGGGGGCTTAAGTTCGGCGCAGGTCATCATATTCGCGTTGCCCGAGGCCAACTCCATATCCGTTGCCAACAAAGTCTACAAGGCCGTTGAGGAGATGAGCAGGGATTTCCCGGAAGGGCTCACCTACACCATCAGGTACGACACCACCAAGTTTGTCCGGGGTGCCATATCTGCGGTCTATGACACGCTCTTCCAGGCGGCCGTTCTGGTTCTCATTGTGATCATGGTATTCCTCCAGAGCTTCAGGGCATTGCTCGTCCCGGCAACCACCGTCCCGGTCACCATCATCGGCGCATTCGCGGCCATGTTCGCCCTCGGTTTCACGGAAAACCTGATGACCCTCTTTGCCCTGGTTCTCTCCATCGGTATCGTTGTAGACGACGCCATCGTCATAGTGGAGAACAGCTCCTACTATATCGAAAAGGGTATGCCGCCCAAGGAGGCCGCCATCAAAGCAATGGGCGAACTCACGGGGCCCATCATGGGCATCACCATGGCCCTTATTTCGGTCTTTCTGCCGGCCGCTTTTCTTCCCGGCATCACCGGCCTCATCTTCAGGCAGTTCGCCCTCGTCATCGCCTCCATAGCCATCATCAGCGCCATCAACGCCTTGACCCTGAAGCCCGCCCAGTGCGCCCTCTGGCTGCGCCCCCGCAAGGACAAGCCCCCGAACTGGTTCTTCAGGGGATTCAACAGGGGTTATCGCTTTATGAAGGCAGGCTACATGGATGTGGTCCGGTGGATGGTAAACCGCTCGGGGCTCATGGTCCTGGCCTACCTGGTCATCATTCTCCTCACCGGATGGGAGTTCGCCCGGCAGCCTACAGGCTTCCTGCCTACCGAGGATCAGGGTTTCGCCGTTCTTTTCACGCGCCTTCCCGATGGTGCGTCGCAGCCCCGGGCACGGGAAGTGTCTGAGAAGATCGGGGCTATCCTGAAGAAGACCCCCGGGGTCTCGGGATGGGTAACTATCGGCGGCTACTCCTTTCTTGACGCTGCCAACGTCTCCACCATCTCCAGCACCTTCGTGATCTATGACGATTGGTCGAAACGGGGGGCCGGTTTAAGCCAGGAAAAGATAGTCTCCCACCTGAACAGGGAGCTTGCAGCCATCCAGGAAGCACAGGCCGTAGTCCTCATCCCGCCCCCCATCAGGGGGCTCGGACAGGCAGGGGGGTTCCAGATGATGGTGGAAGACCGGAAGAACCTCGGCCTCGACCAGCTCCAGGCAGCCACGGACGGACTGATACATGACGCCTCCACCCATTCGAACCTGCAGGGCCTCACCACCACATTTAATGTGAACAGTCCGCAAATCTACCTGGACATCGACAGGAACAAGGCCCA
>CAYOYU010000005.1:0-7015 GCA_964408265.1 uncultured Syntrophorhabdaceae bacterium | reverse complement strand
CCCAGTCATTTCAGGTTCCCATAGGCAACGTCTTCGAAACGCTCCGAGCCTACCTGGGCTCCTCATTCGTCAATCTCTTCAACAAATTCAACCAGGTATACCAGGTATATATCCAGGCCAACGACCGGTTTCGCCTGAAACCGGAAGATGTGAACAACCTCCATACGAAGAATTCCAAGGGCGAGATGGTACCCCTGGGCAGCATCCTCTCGGTGAAGCAGATCCACGGATCAGAGCTCATCGTGCGATACAACCTCTATCCAGCGGCGGCCATATTCGGAATGGCCGCACCGGGCTTCAGCTCCGGACAGGCTTTGAAGCTCATGGAAAAGCTGGCGGAAACCTCGCTCCCACGGGGCATGGGGTATGAATGGACAACCACCAGCTACCAGGAGAAGAAGGTCGGCTACCAGGCCTACTTCATCTATGCACTCTCCATCAGCCTGGTCTTCATGGTCCTCGCCGCCCTCTACGAGAGCTGGACCTCGCCGGCAGCGGTTATACTGGCCGTACCCATGGCGTTGGTGGGAGTGCTCCTTGCGCTCATCGCCAGGGGCTTCGACAACAACCTTTACACCCAGGTAGGTCTCGTCCTGATGATTGCGCTGGCGAGCAAGAATGCCATACTTATCGTCGAATTCGCCCGGGACCTCCAGACAACGGGCATGCCCCTCAAGGAGGCGGCCATTGAAGCCACGAGCAGAAGGTTCCGGCCAATCGTCATGACCTCCTTCGCCTTCATCCTCGGAGTGGCACCCCTGCTCATCGCCGGCGGCGCCGGAGCCGCAAGCCAGCAGGCCATCGGCACCGTCGTCTTCGGAGGCATGCTCTCGTCGACGCTCCTCACCATTCCCTTCGTACCCGTCTTCTATGTGACCATACAGCAGCTCGGCGGTAGGTGGAGGCGCAGGAAAATCGAAAAGAACGATTCATCTCGGGAAATGTAGGTCTTGCTCCGACTTCTTCCGGGACGGTCAGTCTATCCTGCCATCCCTTTGAACCTTTTGAGCCGCGACGCGGCCTGCTCTAAGGTCTCCATCTTTTTCGGGAAGCAGAACCTCACCTTCGTTCTGCCCAGTTCGGGCCTGCTGTAGAATGCACTTCCCGGCACTGTTGCCACGCCGGCATGTTCTACCAGATGGAAGGCACAGGCAACGTCATCGGGAAAACCGAAATGGGCCACATCGGTCATAATGTAGTAGGCGCCGTGGGGGTGGTAGACCTTGAAACCGGCACCTTCAAGAGCCGTTGCCAGGAAGTCCCGCTTCTCCCTGTAGATGGCAGCCAGATGGTCGTAATACTCCCATTCCATGGCCAAAGCCCTGGCCGCGGCAATCTGGAGAGGATGGGCCGCACCGACGGTGAGGAAATCATGGACCTTCCGGATAGATGCTGTCAGCTCTTTTGAGGCAATGGCCCAGCCCACGCGCCAGCCCGTGAGGCTGTAGGTCTTGGACAGGGAGTTGATGGTCACCGTCTGTTCCCGCATTCCCGGCAGGGATGCGATGCTGATGTGTTTCGTTCCGTCATAGAGTATATGTTCGTAGATCTCGTCCGTCACGGCAACAACACCCCACTTCTGGCAGAGACCGGCGATGAAGGCAAGTTCTTCCTGGCTGAAAACCTTTCCCGTGGGGTTGTTGGGCGTGTTGATGACGATAGCCTTGGTCCTGTTGTTGAAGGCTTGAGCGAGCTCGGACTCGTCGAAGTGCCAGTCAGGCTCATGGAGGGTCACGTAGCGTGGCGTCGCCGCGCTCAGGATAGCGTCGGGTCCGTAATTCTCGTAAAATGGCTCAAATACTATGACTTCCTCACCTGGATTCACGATGGCAAGGAGGGAAGAGATCATCGACTCCGTTGAGCCGCAGCAGACGGTCACCTCCGTTTCCGGATCAACGACGACACCGTTATAGGCGGCAAATTTCCCTGCGATTGCCTGGCGGAGGGAAGGAACACCCCAGGTGATTGAATACTGGTTAAAGTCTGCCCGTATTGCCTCTACGGCAGCTTCCTTGATTTCCGGAGGCGCTTCGAAATCCGGAAAACCCTGAGCAAGGTTGATGCCCCCATATTTGGTGCAGACCCGGGTCATCTCTCTGATCACCGATTCGGTGAACCGTTGTGCCCTTTCCGACGAAAAATCCTTCATTCATTCCCCCTTCAAATGCGTCGGTCTCTCATGCATATCCTACAGACAGCAAGACCCCTCGTCAAGGCGATTACGCAATCGCTCTGTCTGCCTATAAGGTATTACGCTCTGCCCTGTACCTATATTGGGCCAAACGCTCCAGCCGGTTTTGTTTTACAACCATTCCTATTCTGTGGAATACTTCATGGGGAAATCCGATGAAGTCTATATTTTCTCTGCACAAAAGAACAAAAGGAGATAGTTGACATGAAGGGCATATTACCGGGATACAAGAAGTGCTTTTTCTGCGGGCCGGCAACGGGCGGTCTCGAGTTGGAGCTCCAGTACGCGGACGGGAAGGTAGTCTGCGACTTCACCCCCAATGAGCGCTTTCAGGGGTATGCAGGAATGCTCCACGGAGGCATCGTCTGCGGACTCCTCGATGAAGTGATGTGGTGGGTGCTTTACGCCGATACAAGGAGACTCTTTGCAACCTGGAAGATCGAGGTAGAGTTCAAGAGGCCCGTTGCCTGCGGGCTTGTCCACCGGGCCTCGGCCCGTGTCGTCGAGTCGACCCACCGGACCGTCCACGTGGAGGGCATCATCGAAGATTCCTCCGGCAAGCTCTGCGCTAAAGGGATGGGCTATTTTCGCGAAATGAAAAGCTTAAACCTCTCTGAATTCGTCCAGTATCTGGACTTTCGCGGCGTCTCTCCGGAGATGCATTCTCTCTTTCATGTCCCGGGGGCGCCAAGCCCCTGAAGAGGTCAAAAAGTCCGCGGGACGCTCATGGAATCTTTCCGTGATTGTCTCCGGGTCAACTGTTGAGGAGTTCGCTGTATAGGGTCTGCCACGCCTGCGACTCCCTGGCAGGGGAGAAGAGAAGGGCCCGCTCCCGGGCCGCAGCGCCAAACCTCAAGCCCCCGTCGGGCATGGAGATCACCTGTTCCAGTGCGTTCACGAGAGCCATAGCGTCACCGAAGGGTACAAGGATACCTGAGACACCGTCTTCGATAATCTCTCCCACCACTCCTGTCCGGCTTGCCACGCAGGGAAGGCCTGCGGCCATGGCTTCGAGGAGCACCTGCGGGCAATCCTCGGAGATGGAAGGGAGGATGAAAAGGTCGAGGGAGGCGAACCAGGTCCGGGTCTCCTCAATGCGCAGAGGCGACCGGAGGGTCAGTACGTCACCCACACCTGTTCTTATTACCATCTCCTCGTAAACATCCTTCTCCGATTCCGTCACTGTTCCGGCAAGGTCAAGGGCCAGGCTGCTCTGCGCCTTCACATAGGCCACTGCTTTCAGGAGGTAAGGTAAGCCCTTCGCCCGGGAGAAAACCCCTGCAGACCCCACACGAAACGGCTTCCTGCGCTGCCGCTTTTCTTGCGCAAGAGGGGGAACCTCGACTGACCCGTATATGACCCTTCCCTTCTGTTTTACCGGCGCCATTGCATCGGCCCTCGTCAGAACATCCAGGCCCGGTGTGACGATCCGGTCCGCATTGTCCAGGCCGCTCCTGCAGACCCCCAGCAGTTCCGGACTGAAGAGGCATCGGGACAGATCATCGCCCACAATGGCAATGATGGAAGGAACACCGGCGGCTTTCGACAGGATCCCCGTAATGAACCCCCCGGGGTAAAGAGAAAAGGCATGGAAGAGATCGAATCTCTCCTCATCGTGGAGAATCTGCAGCGACTGGAAGATCATTTCCAGGGTCTCTGGATGAAGGGAATCAGGGGCATTTCGAAGACCAACGCCGTTACCGGGCCTGCCCGCCTTTATCCTGTGGCACGTTAACCCGTCGACAAATGCCGTTTCACGGTTCTCGTCGAGGAGCACTATGGGTTCATCTACAATGACCACTTCAGCCAAATGGACCTCGAGACCCATATCCCGGACCATGCGCGTAATGCGGTCTGTCGTTCCCGACTGACCGCTCCAGTCCGGAAGATGTAATTCCGGCGTCACTATGCAGACTTTTCCAGTCACAGGGTACATTATCGGCCCCAATCGGCCTTTTGTCAATCGCTTCAAGCTCCCTTGATCCTTGCCCGAATGGGGGTGCGTTGACTTTCAGGCTGCTTCCATGTATCATATGTGCCGGCCGAGACCAATGAACGAGACCAAGAAACCCATTGATTTCCCATGCTCATATCCTTTGAAGGTGATCGGGAAGAACAGCCTTGAATTCGTGGCCGTGGTATGCGCAATTGTGGAGCGCCACGTGCCGGGGGAGAATGGAGTCAGCTACTCCACCAGGTTATCCACCGGCGGGAAATACCTCTCCCTTACCGCAACATTCCAGGCAGAAAGCCGGGAGCAGCTCGCCTTTCTTTACAAGGAATTGAACCACCACGAACTGGTAGTGATGGCCCTCTGAGGCAACCGCTGCGAGGCTTGACCGACTTCTTCCCCTGCATCCCGATAAGATCGTCTGCAATATAAAGGTGACCCCCGACGTGGAACTGTGCCAGCCGAACAGCCTGCCAAGGTTTGAAGGAAAGGCACGGAGGCTGAAAAGGAAGGCCTAAGCAGCCTTCAGCAGGCAGCTGTGGACCGTCAGCTTCGGGCAGCGGAAGGCGCCCCTTGATTTCTCGCTGAATGCTGACGATTCATTCCTCTTTCACGAAGAGCGACACCAGTTTCTTCGCTTTCATGTCAGCCAGGCCCTTGTCGGTTATCCTGAAAAAGGGCAGGCCCGTGAAGGGAATGGTCTGGATGGTGAGGAAGGGGCGCGGCATGGTAAAGGTCCCTATCTTCTTCATTGCCTCATCGAGAAGCAGCACCTTCTCCTTCAGTTCCGGCATATTGCCAAGCGGAACCGTGCCGTAGGCCGGCATGGGGAAGGAATAGATGACCCTTCCCTCCTGGGTGATGACGATACCCCCCTGAATCCGGAGAAGTTCGTTGACTGCATGGGCCATTTCGTTCTCGTCGCTCCCGACGACGAGGATATTGCAGGTATCCCAGATGATAGTGGTGGCGATGGCGCCGCTCTTGATCCCCGTGCCTTTAACCAGGCCTTTGCCCATCTTTCTGCGGTCACGCCTGTTGATTACCGCCGCGTAGACCACATCGGCCGCCGGGTCGTTCCGCAGGAAACCACTTTCCACCGGGGCCTTCCAGAGTGACTGGGTCACGATGGTTTCGTTTCGAAGCTCCAGGAGTCTTACCTTGGCAGACTCGGTCCCGGGAGCCTTTATCCTGAAGTCCTCCGGGGTAACTTTTTCCACGGTGAGGGTCCGCAGCATCTTTTCCGGATACTCGTACGGCGTGGGATGACCTATGAAGCGGCCGCCTGAGACCACGAACTCGCCGTTCTGCATGACGTCTTCCACGATTACCTCTTCAAGGCTGCTGAGAAAAAGGATATCCGCGTATCTCAGGGGCGCTATGGCCCCCTGGAACCTGAGACCGCAGTAATCGGCCACGTTTATGCTCACCATCCTGATGGCATCCATGGGCGAAAAACCGTACTCTATGGCTCTTCTCGCCACGGAGTCAAGATACCCCTCTTCGATGAGCATGACGGGGTCAAAGGTGTCGGTGGTGAGGATGAGCCTTCGCATGTCCACAGGAAGGTCTTTCAGCTTGGAGAGTTCCTTCAGTTCGCGCCTCACGAAACCCTCACGGATCATCACGTAGAGGCCTAGCCTCAGTTTCTCCACCGCTTCGTCGAGGCTCACCGACTCGTGGCAGGAGGTGATACCGGTGAGCACGTACTGGTTCAGCCTGTTGCCCCTGGCACCCGAGGAATGGCCGTCGAGCCGCTTTCCCAAGGCCATGGCGAGGGCGGCCTGCTTCACCACCCTGTCGTCGCCCTCAACAATCCGCGTCCAGTAAGCTTCCCCGACACCGAGAAAATCTTCCCTCTTCAGGAGTCGCCCGAATTCGCGGAGGGTAATGCCCGTGCTTCCTTCGAGTGCAGGGAAGGGGGGCATAAGGGGTGGAGCAACGAAGTAGCAACGGAAAGGATAACCCCTGGTACTCTCTATGAAGGTCTCGATGCCTTCCATGCCGCAGGAGTTGCCCGCCATGCCGCATTCGGTAACGGCGCTCGTGGTGCCCCCTTTCAGGGCGTAGGGCACAAAAGCCCCGAAACTGTATGTGGCATCCAGGTGCGTATGGGCATCGATGAACCCGGGACAGAGATAGCGGCCTCCTGCATCGATCTCTTTCACGCCCGCCTGTCCTGCCACCCGGCTGTCTTCGTCGATGACGGCAATCCGTCCCTCTTTGATGGTGACGGCGAGTCCTTCCTGAATCTCGCTGGTAAAGACGTTGACGATCTTGCCGTTCCTGATGATGCTGTCAGGCGGTTCGTTTCCTTTTGCCACCTGCAGCATGGTCTTCATTACATTCTCGTTCATCTATGCTCCTCTCGGGCCCTTTCGGACCTTACTATTTTGAATGGCAACTCTTGGTGGATTGTGGTTCGGTTCATCCGCCGCCGATGGGCGGGAATAAGGCGACGGTGTCCCCCTCGGCCAGCCTTGTGTCCGGTCTCGCGTGGCGGCCGTTCACAAAGATCAGCGTCCAGGCATCTTCCCCGATGTTCAGCTCACGCAGTACATCATTGACCGTAGCATCGGCATTCACATCACGGGCCTCCTCAACGAATCGGCCCGTTCGCAGACTGGCAAAAAGTCTGACCACAATCTTCATTTCGCTGAGAGAATAACACAGGAAGTCAGTCTTCTCAACCCGTAGATCGAGGATTTAGGGCGGTGATCCGGACCGGACCGATGGAAGGTCCGGATCACGCACAACAGATTGAAGGACTGACCAGAAAGAAAGCGGTTCGATCGGCTGTGGTTGCCGAGACAGGATAGTCGAGGCGAACACGGAAAGGTCGAGATTGACGCGCTTCAGCGCCACTCCAAATG
>CAYOYU010000004.1:36224-56925 GCA_964408265.1 uncultured Syntrophorhabdaceae bacterium | reverse complement strand
TTCGTTTACGGGGATGATTTATCTCTTGACACGGGGAGGCCTTGTAAGGGTTATGGTCGGTCGCGCTCAGGCGACCGCGCAGTCTACTTTCGCTTTACACTATGCTCCCCAGAGAACCGCAAATATCTTCATGTCCTTTGTCACTAAGAAGGATAATAGGCAGTCGTAAATAACGTGTCCTTTATTGTTGGCTTTCCCAATCGCATCTTTTGGAATTGAGTAAAAGGTGACCATAAAGAAAGACTGGTCAACAATTTGTATAAATGGGCCATCATAGTAGCTGAAGCCGAGATATCGGTTGAAGCCTTCCACCGCTTTAACCAACTCTTGACGGATGGATGGATCCTAGGTATCTGTGCCGATACTGGTGTTTCGCAGGAGGCCATCGTCGGGAACGAAACTGACAACTCGAAGGTCATTGTTGAAGTTGAAACGGTACGACCGAGGCGGCTCACCCGAAACACTCACAAATGAGACGAGCGAATAGTTGATGTGGCTTCCGTGAACTGTTTTTTTGATGTCCTCAGGTTCACTGATTCGTTCGCCCTCCAAACGCGAGCAAAGCTCATCGATCTTCGATATTATCGAATGGTACGTAGGGTCCACCCGACTTATTGAGGTGACGGTATTGGTGGAAGCACATGATGTCAGGAAGAATGCGACACTGAGAATGCAAATACCTAATAGTGCAGCGCTACCTCTCATAAACTTTGTGTCTCCATGTCTTTGATCATCTAAACCATAACAAGGACCTCGCGGATCCCAGGTGTTAATGTAGCGTCACTTCTTTTTCAACAGTATTCCGTCTAATGGGATCTCTCGGTAACCGACGGCAAACTTACGGGCATCCATCTCCCCTGAATAAAGGTACCATTCCAATAGCGAACCATTGTGGATCGAATTGACAACATGGGCAATTACATCGGAATCGATATCGTCGCGGATAAGGCCCTGGGCTTTGCCTTCGTGTATGAGTTGTTCGTAAAAGTTTCGATATTTCGCATAGATATTCCTGATCTTTGTTTCTGCCTCGGTCTTGCTTCCCACCATCTCCGCTGCCATGGTCATAAACCCAACGCACAGGTCCCGGTTGATGTACGCGAAGTCGGTGGCGTATTTATGGGCGTATTTCAGTTTTTGAAGGGGATTGCCTTCTGCATGAAGAACTGTCTTGATTATCTGATCGACAAATATGTGTTCATAATGGTCTATGATCGCATTTAGAAGTTCATCCTTGCTCTTGAAGTACCAGTAGAAAGCACCTTTGCTAAGCCCCACAGAGTCAGTGATCTCCTGAATAGTCGTGGCGTTAAATCCATTCCGAAGGAAAAGTCGGATGCTGTTGTTCATTATCTCGTGGTGCATATTGATTGATCTATCTCTCAAATGTTACCTGCCAAAAGAAGTTCCTAACTGACTGATTAATTAACAACTAAATATAGGAACCGGGTCTTTTTGTAAAGAAGAAAATAGTTGAGTGCGTTCCTGATAGTCCATCTCATCTTCCTTTACTTTTCGGAGATGTCTTCCCTAAGCTGGCTAGACTACCGATCATCATGTGATAGATTTGTGATAAAATGGATCGAAATAGACCGAAATAGATAGAATAAGATCAACTACATGGAAACGTTAAAGCAGCAATATAATCAAGGTGTTACAGGAATCAGTAACAGTATCATGGCCCTGCGAATGTAGTCTTCTTCGGACTTGCTTTGCTGCCCCATAAGACTTCGGTGATGTCCTCGACCCGTCGTACCGATACCCCTGCCAGATACATCTCTACAAGGGCCTCTTCCACGGAGGATTCTCTCCTGCGGTACCGCTCGATGATTGCGGTCTCGAAGGGAAGAGACCTGAGCTTCGGCATCCTGATATCCACTTCACCCGCCTTCGTCTGGAGAGTACGGGTATAGTGGCCGGCCCGGCGGTCCCTGCGGGATTCGGTCCGTTCATACCTCCGTGCGTTGCAGAGCCGGGATGCCTCTTCATCTAAAAGCGAGTTCAGGGTCTCCTGGACCGTTCCCCTCACGATCTCCCCCAGGTGTTCTTTTATCTGCTGCTCATTAATCTGGATTATTGTACTCCCCTCTGTGCTAGACTGTCTCTGGGCCATGGCCTCCACGTGGTAGTAGCCGTTTATGGATCGGGCGAGCGGAGGAGTTTCGTCCTTCAGACTATCGAACACTTTGGATGACCCCTTCCGCATAGGGGCTCCGGAAGATCGTGTTAGGGAATATAGAACTCCCGACCTTTTCAATACGGACTAGCCAATCTTCCGCGGTTGGCCTTGAAGTCTTTCCGGATTTGGTGAAATAGGTCCGAGAAGCCTAATGAAATCATTCCTTCATTTTGGAAAGCACGATGTAGTGCAGAAAAAACTACTCGCTGGGCCTGAGAGAATTTCGGATAATTTCTTCCGGATGTATTTACGCGGACAGGTTAAGAAGGTTGGATCAACAGCTTGGGCACTAATCCCTTGTGGAATCGATCCGGGCCCCGCCACAGACCCCAATGAGACGGATCGTGTCCACAACCGGAAGCTTTCTTGTCTCGATAAGAAGGATGGATCAGCCGGGAAGATCTCAGGCCCATCCTTGATGACACGCCGATTCCTCAATCCGCCCCCCCCTTGAACGGCATGATGATCCTCCGTCATGGGCCACGGTCAGTATCAATAAGGTGCGCGTAGAACGTCTCTGGTTGGTGCTGTCAGGTCACAAAGGTCTGTTGGCCGGAATCCTCATTCGGCTAAGACGGTGCGCACTTCACAGTCACTGGCCGAAAGCCCTGTGACATTCCTCGGCAAGGCTTATGAAGAACCGCTGAAATTCCGCCATCTTTTCCGCTGACTCTGCAGCCTCCTCCCATCGTTTCACAAGAGCGCTCCCTACCACAAGGCCATCTACAAAGGGCGCAAAGCGCCGGATGATCTCCGGACGCGATATGCCAAATCCAAGCACCAGAGGCAATTTGATGGACCGCCTCACTTCCATAAGCCTTTCTGCAAGACCGCTGGACAACTCCTGCCTCTCGCCCGTTACACCCGTTACTGAAACAAAGTAGAGAAACCCCTGTGCCCTCCTCATGACTGTACGGAGGCGCGCCTCGTCCGTCACCGGCGTGGCGAGGAAGATAGAGGCGATGCCTTCCTTTCGAAGGCATTCGACAAAAGATACGCTCTCTTCGGGCGGAAGGTCAACGGTGAGCACTCCGTCGACGCCTGCAGCGCTGGCGTCGCGCGCAAGCCCTTCAAACCCGTACGCATAAAAGGGGTTGGAGTACCCCATGAGCACGATAGGAGTGTCGTGGCGCGACCTGAAGTCTGTTACAAGATCGAGCACCTTCCGCAGGGTCGTCCCGCTTGCCAGCGCCCTTTCCATGGCCTTCTGTATCACTGGCCCGTCTGCCATGGGATCGGAAAAGGGGACACCCATCTCGATGATGTCTGCACCGTTTTCCACCAAGAAATTGAGGGCTTTGGCGGTCATCCCGAGATCCGGATCACCGGCGGTGATGTACGGAATCAGGGCCTTCTCTCTTCTCTTCTTCAATCCTCTGAAGACTTCCGTCAGCCTATTCATTGCCCCTCCTTACCATCTCCGCAACCTGCGTGACGTCTTTGTCGCCCCTTCCTGAGAGATTGACAATGACGATGAGGTTGCTCAGACGTTCGGCATTATCAATTACGTACGCCAAAGCATGGCTGCTCTCAAGGGCCGGGATGATCCCCTCTTCTTTTGATAGAGCAAAAAAGGCCCGGAGTACCTCTTCGTCTGTGGTGGATGTATACTCCACCCGCTTCGAGTCTTTCAAGAAACTGTGTTCGGGACCGACGCTGGCGTAGTCGAGACCGGCAGAAACAGAATGGGTGGGGAGGACCTGACCATCGTCATCCTGAAGCAGATAACTCTTCGTACCCTGGAAGATCCCTACCTTTCCCGTGGCAAACCGTGCCGCGTGCTTCCCCGTCTCAATACCGAGACCGCCCGCCTCGACCCCGACAAGTCGGACACCGGGCGTATTGATGAAGGGGGAAAAGATGCCCATGGAATTACTTCCGCCTCCGACACAGGCAACAATGACATCGGGAAGCCTTCCTTCCTGTTTCATCACCTGTCTCATCGTTTCTTTGCCGATGATTGAGACAAACTCCTTCACCATCGTCGGATAGGGATGGGGACCAAAGACGGTACCAAGGACATAATGGGTGTTCTCGACGTTCGTCACCCAGTCTCTGAGAGCCTCATTGATGGCATCCTTGAGGGTCCTGCTGCCCGTCTCTACACCTGTCACCTCAGCTCCCAGCATCTCCATGCGTGTCACGTTCAGGGCCTGCCGTCTCATATCTTCAGTGCCCATGTAGACCCTGCATCGAAGGCCCAGCAGTGCCGCCGCTGTTGCCGTTGCAACACCATGCTGCCCTGCCCCTGTCTCGGCGATCACCCGTTTTCTGCCCATACTCTTCGCAAGAAGCACTTGGCCCACGGCATTATTGATCTTATGGGCCCCCGTGTGACAGAGGTCTTCCCGTTTCAGGTAGAGCCGCATACCGAGCTTCCGTGACATATTCTCCGCAATATAGAGCGGTGTCGGCCTGCCCACGAATTGTGCAAGGCAAAGGCGTAACTCCTTCATGAAATCCTTGTCACGCCGATACCTGTAAAATGCCTCCCTGAGCATGGTAAGCGCCGGCATAAGCGTCTCCGGCACGAATGACCCGCCATACTCTCCAAAATAGCCTTTCTTCTCTTTCATGATCCTACTTTTACCCCGTCTTTCAGTCCTCGCATCACATTTACTCCCAATTCCCTGGACTCTGCAGACCGTTTATCAAGAAACAATCGCCAAATTCCAACAATCGATATTCAAATGACCGCTCGATTCCTCGGACCATCTATCTCTATACCCTGTCTGCAACAGCAAACCGGTCCACCGCGTCAAATAACCTGCGCATTTTCCCGGGGTCTTTGATCCCAGGGGCCTTTTCCACGCCGGAGGCAATATCAATAGCGTAGGGGTTCGCCTGGAACGCTGCCTCGATGTTATGGAGCCCTATGCCTCCTGCCAGGATGAAGGGCCTGTCGAAGCCCCGGAGCAGGGACCAGTCGAAGCTGAACCCTGTGCCTCCGTACTCGCCTTCTTGAAAGGCATCCAATAAAGGAAAGGCGGAGCGCCTTGCCGTTTCAAGGTCCGCGGCATCTCTTATTCTGAAGCCCGTAATAGTTATATCCGGCATGAAACCCGAAACCGCATTATAGGACAAAGGGTCGTCACAGTGCGTCTGGACCCTGTCCAGCCCGCAGAACTCCCTTGTTTTGATGATCAAGTCCCACTCCTCATTCACAAAAACCCCCACTTTCACTACGAAGGGAGGAAGGGCCTTTATGATGTCTCGGGTCTTTTCGGGAGATGCGAACCTCCTGCTCTGCCTGTAAAATACAAACCCCAGGGCGTAAGCCCCCAGGTCGGTGGCGAGAAAAGCATCCTCCCTGTTTGTGATACCGCATATCTTTATCCGTGTCCTCACGCCGTTTGCCCTAGTAATCCTGTTTTCCTCCCATCATTGGGTCGGGATCCCGGCCCCCCTTAACTCCATGAGCTTCGCTACAGGATCCTTTGAAAGGACCAGGGACGTGCCGATAAGGAAACCTGAAACGCCTTTAGCTATGAACCCTACCATGTCACTCCTGCCTTCAATACCACTCTCCACGATGACAGGCCGGTCCCCGGGGAGCTTTTCCAGCAGACCACGGGCAACACAGAGATCTACTTTCAAGGTCTCCAGGTCCCTATTGTTAATTCCGAGGAGGAACCTGCCGAGACCAGCGATCTTCTCATAAGTGCCTATACTGTGAACTTCCAGGAGCACGTCAATGTCAATCTCTTCCGCTATAGCCAGGTAGTCCCGGAGCTGTCCGGCGCCCAGGGCCTCTCCGATCAAAAGGACCGCATCGGCACCATAGGCCTTGCTTTCATAAACTTCGTACTCGTCGACGATGAAGTCCTTCCTGAGAACGGGCAAGCCTGCGCTTTTCTTCACTGCAGCAATGTAAGCCAGGGACCCATGAAAATGTCTCTCTTCCGTTATCACGGAGAGGGCCGCAGCCCCTCCCCTTTCGTAGTCAGCGGCAAGGCCCGACACATCAAGGTCAACGACCAGCATCCCCATGGATGGCGACGCCTTTTTTACTTCCGCAATAATTCTGATCCTGTCCGATGACGGCCCGGCAAAGGTTTCAAAGAAGGGTTTCTTCTCCTTCGACTTGGCTTCCTCCTCCGCCATCATCCGTACTTCCTCAAGAGGTATCTTTTCACGCAGTCCGCGAACCCGTTCCTTCTTCTCTTTCATAATCCGTTCCAAAAAAGTCATACAACCCATTCCTCCCTACCACTGGTTACACTTTTCTTGTCTTTCTCGCTTACTGCTTCTTTCCCGCCTCTATCAGCTCTTCCAGTTTGGCCAGGGCCCTTCCGGAATCTATCACCTCTTTCGCATACTCTATGCCCTCTTGCATGTCCCGGCTCACGCCGGCGACACAAAACGCCGCTCCCGCATTCATCAGGACCATGGCGCGCTTTGCACCGTTCTCATGACCGGCGATGACTCCTTTCAGGATAAGAGCATTTTCCATTGGTCCACCGCCTTTCAGGTCAGCCAGTTCATACCGTGGGAATCCGAAGGCCCCAGGTTCTAGGGTGTAGTCTCTTACCTCTCCATCTACCACCTCCGAGACCTCCGTGGCTGCAGTGATCGATATCTCGTCGACGCCGTCCAGGCCGTGCACAACCATTGCGCGGTCGGTGCCGAGCCTTCTGAGGACCCGCGCCAGGACCGGTACCAATTCCCTCTTGTAGACACCGGTAAGCTGGCGACCGGCCCCCGCGGGGTTTGTAAGGGGGCCAAGGATATTAAAGACGGTCCGTATGCCTATTTCTTTTCTGGGACGCGCTGCGTGGCGCATGGAACTGTGGAAGACCGGGGCAAAGAGAAAGCCAATACCCATATCCCTGATCTGCCTCCCCACGTGCTCTGGCGATGCATCGATGGAGACGCCCAGCCACTCAAGCACGTCAGCGGCTCCGCACAAGCTGGAGACGGACCTGTTGCCATGCTTTGCCACCTTGACTCCTCCTCCCGCGACGACGAAGGCCACTGCCGTGGAGACATTGAAGGTCATTGTACCGTCGCCTCCGGTGCCAACAATGTCGAGAAGCACCTCGCCCGGCCCGGCAAACTCGACTGGTATCCTGGCCGACCGCCTTCTCATGACCCTTGCTGCCCCCGTTATCTCTTCAACGGTCTCACCCTTCATGCGAAGGGCAACGATGAATGCGCTGATCTGGGCAGAAGTCGCGTGACCAGTCATAATCGACTCCATTGCAGCCATCATCTCCTCTTCGCAGAGGCTCCTCCCGTCGGCAACCTTTTCGATGGCTTCTCTTATGGTCATCTTGCACCTCCAGCTTATTCTTGTGCCAGGTTAAGAAAGTTCTTCAACAGCCTCTTTCCCTCGGTTGTGAGAATCGACTCCGGGTGGAATTGGACGCCTTCCAGGACGTAATCCCTATGACGTATCCCCATGATCTCACCATCATCGGTCCATGCGGAGACCTCGAAGGTCTCAGGCAGTGTCGGTTTTGAGATTGCCAGGGAATGGTAGCGGGTTGCCCTAAACGGATTTGACAGGCCTTCCATGAGGCCCTTCCCGTTGTGTAAAATGGCCGACGTCTTACCATGCATGAGCATTCCGGCCCTGACCACAGCGGCACCAAAAGCAGAGCCGATGGATTGGTGGCCGAGACAGACGCCGAGGATCGGGATTCTTCCGGCCAAATGTTGAATAGCTGCAACGGAGACACCAGCCTCTCTCGGCGTGCACGGGCCCGGCGATACCACGATCTTTGCGGGTTTCAGCCTCTCGATCTCGCCGACGGTGATCACGTCATTTCTGTACACGGCCACTTCCTCGCCCAGCTCCCCGAATGCCTGAACGAGGTTGTAGGTGAAGGAATCGTAATTGTCTATCATGAGCAGCATCAGTCTATAATCTCCTTTATGTCCGTAATGGACTTCACCACGCCTTTGGCTTTTTGGATCGTCTCCATATACTCCTTTTCGGGAATGGAATCGGCCACGATGCCGGCCCCGGCCTGGACGTACACCCTGTCGCCTATCTTGAGAAGCGTCCTGATGGTGATGCAGAAGTCCATGTTTCCGTTGTAGGCAAAATATCCGACTGCTCCCGCATAGATTCCCCGTTTCACGGTCTCAAGCTCATCGATGATCTCCATGGCCCTGATCTTGGGTGCCCCTGCAACAGTGCCTGCGGGAAAGACGGAACGAAAGACATCGAGGGCATCCATCCCTTCTTTGACAATCCCTTTTACGGTAGAGCTCATATGCATCACATGGGAATACTTTTCGATGGCCATGAATTCGGGTACCGTAACCGTCCCGATGCAGGCTATTCTGCCAACGTCGTTTCTGCCGAGATCGACAAGCATCACATGCTCGGCCACTTCTTTCTCATCTGCCAGGAGTTCCTTCGCCAGACTCTCATCCTCGGAAGCATCCTTACCCCTCCTTCGCGTACCTGCGATAGGCCTTACCTCCACCTCACTCCCCTCCAGCCTCACCAGTGTTTCAGGAGAAGAGCCGATAAGGCTGTACGGCCCGCAATCGAGGAGGAACATGTAGGGCGAAGGATTGACAACCCGCAAGGCCCGGTAAAGGCTTAACTCGTCTGCATTCGTTTCCAGACCGAACCTCTGGGAAAGAACGACCTGTATGATGTCGCCGGCATAGATGTATTCTTTCGCCCTCACGACCATCTCCTCGAACTCCTGCTTCGACGTGGTACTGCCATCCATCTTCACGGAAAAGTCGCCTCGCGCCGTTATGGTAAAAGGCGTCCTGATGATGGCATGGAGCACGGCCAGTTCCCGGCCTGCAATCGCGCCAGCCTCTTCCCGGCTCGTCGCCCCTCGAACCTCGCGACCTGCACCTTCACCGTAAGGCTCAAATACGACGAGCTTCATTCTCCGGGTGTAGTTGTCGAAAACCACGAGCTTTCGTGGAAACATAAACCACATATCCCAGGTGGGCAGCCCCATCTCGCCTCTCCCAGGAAGACGTTCGAAGAACCTGACCATATCGTATCCTACGTAGCCCACAGCCCCGCCGCTTAGGGAGAAACCGTCCGGCAGAAGGCTTCCCGCGAAATCGCCCATGACCCGCCGTAACTCCTCAAAGGGGTCCTCAACATCTCGCTCCTCAGTCAGTTCCCCCTCGATCATAATCCGCTTCCCCAGGCTTCTGAAGACGAGAAACGGTTCGATTCCGATAAACGAATATCGTCCGAGTTTTTCTCTGGTCTCCACGCTTTCCAGGAGAAATGCGGGAGAGGATGGGTAGGCATTTTTCAGCTTGCCATAGGAGGAAAGCGGAGTATCAAGATCGGCAAGGATCTCTCTCGTTTCGGAATGGATGTGGCGTTTGTAGCCTCCCGTCATGGCTGATTCCTCCCGTCCTGCAGGTTCTTCCGAAGTCCTTCGAAAAAGGTGTACAGTTCTTCGTGATCCCGGTCTCTGATTATGTGTTTCAGATACTCCAGCCTGCTTGTGACCCTGTCAAGCTCCATCAGAGAATGGGAATTGAAGAGGATTTCCGCCAAAAGGTGGTCATCTTCCGCCATTAGCCCCCGGGCAATCGACATGTGTTTGGCAAAGGTAGTGCCGGGCACGCCCTGACTGTCAACGCATGATGCGAAGGCCATGGAAGAAAGAAAGGGGAGACTCAGCGAATGGGCCATCATCCTGTCGTGCTTATCGAATGAATAGCGAAAGGTCTTCACTCCCAGGCGGGCAAAGAAACCTTCGAAGAAATCGGCAACCGTGCTTTCGGACTCCTCTATGATGATGGCATTGGCATCCCTGAGGCTCTCCATATCGGTAAAGGTTGGTCCGAACATGGGGTGGATTGATAGAAACCGGAATCCACAAGTCCCATAGTACTCGGCAACCTCTCTCTTGATGGAGGCAATGTCGCCCAGGACACAGTCTTCCGGAACATATGGTGCCGCCTCCCGGAAGACAGAGATGACCCGTTCCAGGCTCACTGCATTTATCAGCAGGTCCGGGCTGAAAGGCCTGATCGCCTCGATTCGCATCAGCTTCTCGACACCCTTCAGGCCTTCAAGCCTCGCGGGTATGATGTCGTAGACGGCTACCGGATGTTCTTTCCGGAGCTCTCCTGCAAGCCAACCACCCATCCGACCTGCTCCGAGAATCACGATCTTCATGCCTCTACCTCCTTGTAACAGCCAAGGAGTCTGACTGAATCCGTTGACTCCTGTAACGCACCCATAGCCTCCTCTACCACCTTGTCATTACGAGAGCCCTCGAAATCTACGAGAAAGGAATACCTCTCGGGATCATCACGCATGGGTCTCGATTCTATCCGTGTCAGGTTTATCCCCCTGTCGGAGAATACCCTGAGCATGCGGAAAAGTGTGCCTGCCTCATGGCGTGCCGAACAAATAACCGAACATTTATCTCCCGGTGTTTCCGTCGCTTCTCTCGAAAGGACCGCAAACCTCGTCCTGTTGGAAGGGTGGTCCTCGATGTCCTCCGCCACCACCTTGAGCCCGTACAGTTCGGCGCAAAGCCTGCCGGCTATGACACCGGCGGACGGAAGTCTTCCGGCGGCAAGCATCCTGGCTGCTCCGGCAGTGTCATAAAAAGGTCTCACCTCAAGACCTTTCTTGGAGGTAAACCTGCTGCACTGGCCCGAGGCCTGGGGATGCGAGAAGACGACCCTGATCTCCTCTCCTTCCGTTTCGGGAAGCGTGAGGAGACAATGGTGAACGGGCAGTCGTATTGCCGCCACTATTTTCAGGGACTTCTCGCGAAGAAGATCACTTGCCTGGGTCACACTTCCTTCAAGGGAGTTCTCCATGGGCACTATCCCGAGGTCAAGCCGCCCTTTCTCCACTCCTTCAAAGACATCGGCAAACTGGGTGCATGGGATGGGAATGAGGCTGCTGTCATAGGAACGTGCGGCAAGCTCGCTGTAGGCCCCGTGCTCTCCTTGAAAACCGATCAGCTTCAACCTCTCTTCCTGAAGGCGCCTGCTTTCAAGGAAGATCTCCCCATACAGACGTTCTGAGAATTCCGGTCTCAGAAGGTCGCCAGACAGCCTCCGGATGTGCTCCAGCACCGCTTGTTCCCGCCCCCGGTCCATCACTGCAAGCTTCAGCCTGCCGAGACGCACCGCAACCTCCATCCGCTCCGCGAGAAGCCTCACCAACTTGTCATCAATGGCATCAATCCGTTGTCGCATGCTTTCCAACTCCCCTTTCATACAACTCTTCCCCTTTCTTGTTCGAGGAGCATTAGGTCCGCGAAGACGACTGCAGTAGCCGCTTCGACTATAACCGGCATCCTTAACGCTATACATGCGTCGTGCCTACCCCGGGCTGATAGCTGCGCAGCCTTCCCTGTCTCCAGATCAACGGTCCGCTGGCTCTTCGTGATGGTTGCTGTCGGCCGTGCCGCAACCCGGAAGCAGACCTCATTACCGTTCGTAATGCCTCCGTTTACGCCCCCGGCATTGTTCGTCGCCGTCGTTCCATCCAAGTTGAGAATCCCATCGTTATAGCTGCTCCCCCTCATCCCGGCAGATACGAAACCTGCACCGAACTCAATGGCCTTTACGCCGGGTATGGAGAAGATCATGTGGCTCACGAGGGATTCGACGGAATCAAAGAAGGGCTCACCCATTCCGACAGGCAATCCCGTTACCCTGCATTCCACGAGTCCTCCCACTGAATCCCCCTCTTCCACGGCCTCCCGGACCGCAGCAACAACATTGTCAGAGCCTCCTGCTTCCATAAGCCTTGCCTTCACCTCAACTGGAGCGATAAGGGCTTTTGCCACTACACCCGCCGCGACAAGCCCCGCCGTCAGCCGCCCCGAGAAATTGCCTCCTCCCCGGTAATCGTTGAAACCCCCGAACTTCCTGTATGCCGTAAAATCAGCCTGACCTGGCCTCGGCAGGCGACGAAATTCAGAATAATCTCCCGGTCTTACGTCCCTGTTTTCAAAGAGTATCAGGATGGGAGCACCCGTGGTCTTTCCGTTGAAGATTCCGCTTTTCAACAGCGGAATGTCGGATTCCTTGCGGGACGTCGTGCCCTCTGCACCGCCCTGTCTCCTCTTCAGATCCTCCATGAAGAGATCCTTACCTATCGACAGCCCTGCGGGACATCCGTCTATCACCACCCCCACGTATTCCCCGTGGGACTCTCCGAATATGGTCAGCCTAAAAATCCTGCCAAAGCTATTCATCACCTCACCTCAACCTTTTGGATATCCTCAAAGAAAGATGGGTAGGATTTGGCAACACAGCCGGAATTTATGATAGTAGCTCCGGCCCTGCTACCGATAGACGCTACTGCGCAGGCCATGGCGATCCTGTGGTCGCCGTGGGAATCGACAATACCCCCCTTAAGCCCGCCTCCTGTCACTTCCAGTTCATCGCCGGAACAGACGACTTCCACACCGAGCCGGGAGAATTCTACGCAGAGCGTTGTGGCTCGGTCACTCTCCTTGTGCCTGAGCCTCCCGGCGCCGTGAATGGTGCTCTTTCCCTCGCAATGGGCCGCAAGGGCCACAAGGGGCGGCACCAGATCGGGGCACTGGGACGCATCAAAATTGAAAGCACGGAGTTCATCCCGTTCAACATTCACCGAAGCAGCGATAGCTGACCCATTTTCTTCTCGTACCTGCACTTTTGCCCCTGACATGGCAAGGACATCCATTATTGCCCGGTCCGCCTGAAAGGATGCAGGAGCAAGCCTTCTCACCTGTATGGAGCCGCCTATGGCTCCTGCCACGAGGAGGAACGCGGCTCCTGACCAGTCTCCTTCGATGGTATGGTCGCACGGTACGTATCGTTGCCCTCCTTCCATTCGGAACTCCCTAAGGCCTCTATCATGGTTGATAGCGATCCCGAAAGAACGGAGCGTCTGGAGTGTCATCTCCACATATGGCCTGCTCTTCAGGTTGACGACCCTCACAGTGGACGCTTCCTCACATAGAGGAAGGGCCATCAGGACCCCGGTAAGAAATTGCGAGCTCTCGGAGGCTTCAACTTCTATCTCACCACCCCTCATCCTGCCCCTCACCGTAACGGGAGGAAACCCGCTGTCTGTCCGGCATTGCGCTCCAAGGCTGCGGAGGATCTCGACCATCCCCACAGGTCGAGAGCGAAGCGACCCTTCAGCCTGAATTATAAACTCCTCCTCTCTCAGGACCAGAATGGGCGCAAACATGCGCATAGAGAGGCCCGATTCACCACAGTCGATGATTCTCTTTCTTATTTCAGTTCTTCTCATTCCATCGGTACCCTCGATAATCACTCCTTGTGCGCTCTGGGTCCATCGGCACCCGAGAGTCCCGATGATATTGAGCGCCGCGCGGGCGTCATTACAAAAAGAAGGCTGCACGACGACGGACGTGCCGTCTGCCAGAAAAGAAGCTGCTACAGCTCGTATCATTGCACTCTTGGAGGGCGGTGCATCAACAGAACCTTTGATTCCTTTGGCTTTCACCGTTCTCATCGTGATGCCTTCCTATCCTTCTCCCCGTCTATTTTGTGCAACGACAGTTCTTTCAACACCGACTCCGCGATATCTGCAGGGGTGCCGTTCTCTGAAGAAATCACAAGATCAGAGACTGATGCGTACAAGCTAAGGCGATCCGCCAGCATCTGTCTGATCACGGCTGAGTCATCGCTTCGGTAGAGGGGACGCTTTCCGTCTGTGTCTATCCTTTCCCTGACTGTTTCCATCCCTGCCCAGAGCCAGATGACGGTACAATCATTCTTTAGAGTCTCTCTGTTTTGCGGCCTTAGAACCGCTCCTCCTCCACAGGCAATGACCACCTGTGAATCGGGACGAATTCTATGAATCTCGCGCTCCTCCATATCACGGAATGCTGCCTCGCCCCTCTCACTGAAAATGCGGAAAACCACACATCCCGCCTCTTCCTCGATGGCCCCATCAATGTCGATGAAAGTCATTCCTGCTCGTTTTGCAGTTTCGGCAGCAACCGACGACTTGCCGGTGCCCATAAATCCTACGAAGGCGACATTACGGTCTCCGTTTCTCCTATCCCCTTGACACCTGCGATAGAGCGCAGCCCTCATCGCTTCCAGCGGCGCCTCCAGTCCGGTGAAAAGACGGAATGCCGCTGCCCCCTGAAAGAGAAGCCACTCCCTCCCGTCGATCACCATGCATCCTCTCCTTCTCGCCTCGGCACATAGGGTCGTTTCCGAGGCATACCGGCCGTCAAGCACCGTAAACCTTCCGGGTATGGAGGGTAGCACCGTTTCTTCCAATGCCGGTACTGCACTGATGAGGATGGAGTCTTCTCTTAAGTCCCGTGCTACCTTCTGAAGGGGTGTAGCCCTGCACCCGAATTCTTCTGCAAGCCCTGCCGCCTTGTGAAATGTCCTGTTGGCTACCACAACCTCGGCGCCTTCAGAGCGAAGCGCACAGAGAGCAGCCCGTGCAGCGCCACCTGCCCCGATGACGACGGCCCTTTTCCCAAAAGGGGAGACGCCGTGGCATCGAAGGGCCTCCCTGACTCCTTCTACATCGGTATTATGCCCGGTAAAGCGTCCCTCGTTCACAAGAACCGTATTCACGGCACCCACGACCCGCGCCTCCTCGGATATGTTATCAAGAAGGGGTATCACGCTCTCCTTGAAGGGCGATGTGATGTTGAGACCCGAGAATCCTGCCTCTCTAACGATCCGGATCACATCCTCAACGCATGGTGCGGTGAGACGGGTATAAACGGCATCGACGGGCACGCTCGCAAAGGCGGCATTGAACATTTCAGGACTTCGGCTGTGCAGGATAGGCCTACCGGCTACCGCATAGATCCGCGTTCTATCGTAGTTCATACCGAATCCTTCTCGCGCGCTTCTTTCGGATCAATCAGGGCCAGTATCCTTCTCATTTCTTCGATCTCCATCTGACCCTCTGCTGTGGCCTGCTCCGAAGAGAGACAGGCAAAAGTAAAAGGGCTTCCAAGAAAAGGCGCGGCTATCCGCGTGATCTGCCCTTCTTCACCCATGCCGACCGCTATCACTCGGCCTTTGCGTTCCTTTCTGCCCAGAAGCCCCAGCAATACCGCATTATCAGCCGGTCCCATGGACCTGCAGGCTATCTTACAGATGTCTGCACCTGCTTCGAAGGATCTCTGTACGGCAGTTTCCAATTCCTCCCTCGATGGCGTCTTTTGATAATCATGGAAGGAGATGATGACCTTTGTCCCTTTCAACCTTGCTCGATCGATGATCTCGATCCTGTAGGAGGGTTCATTCTCCAGTTCCACGTCAACAAAGGAGGCCCCGGCATCAATCGCGGCAAGGATCGCTGCCTTCCGCCTGTTGTCGTCCATTCTCCCCGGTCTGCAGGTAGCGATCGTTATACGGGCGCCGTCGAATATCCGGCCGATCTCTGCCACGGTGGCGATCATGTCTTCCATTCGGATCTCAACGCACTTGAGCCCCTCTATCATCTGGAGACAGCCATGGGCAGACGTAGCAGCGACACTAACACAGATCATCTACGACGTCCTCCAATTCGGACACATGGGCCATCTCCACCGTTGCACCCCCTAACCCCGTGAGAAGAACCGAGTGGATGTATTCAGCCTCCCGTTTCTTATCCTTCATGATTGCATCCATGATCGCCTTCTTGTTGCCCCTCATTCCGACGGGCAGACCAAGGCCTGCAAGAAGACGTGTGATCCGCTCCGTCTCTTCCCTGCTGATGAGGCCTCGTCTCTCTGACAGCCGTGCTTCAGCCACCATGCCTATGCTGATCGCTTCACCGTGGCTCAGGCGGGCCACCCGTTCCAATGCGTGGCCGATGGTATGGCCGAAGTTGAGCTTCCGTCGCATCCCTTCTTCTCTTTCATCAGAGGCGACGATCCCGGTTTTTACCTTGAGAGACCGGTAGACGATCTCTTCTACAAGGTTGGTATCGAGTGACAGCATCCCTTTGTGGTTCTTCTCAAGGATTGATAAGAGAGCCTTGTCGCCGATAATGGCGTGTTTGACTACCTCGGCATAGCCGTTGCGGCGCTCGTCCTCGGACAGCGTGGCAAGCACGGAAAAGTCACAGAACACTGCCAGAGGCTGATTTATCGTGCCAATGATATTCTAGTACCCATTGAGGTTAACCCCGTTCTTTCCACCCACGGACGCATCTACCTGCGCCAGCAGAGTTGTCGGAATGAAGGCAAAAGGAAGTCCCCTCAAATATGTAGATGCAACAAACCCCGCCATATCACAGACCACGCCTCCGCCGAAACCGATAATGAAGGATGAGCGATCGATCCCCTCCTGCAAAAGATCTTCATATATCGCATTTACAGTGGTGAGCGTCTTTGACTGTTCCCCCGGAGGAACCTTCACCACCTTGCAGTCCGACAGCAGGTGGCCATGGAGCGCCCATACACGGCTGTCCGTGACTATAACGGCCTTCCGTGCTTCGATGAGGTCTCCGATACGCGCGGCAGGTACGCCGAGCATGATCTTGCTTGTTGTCTGCAAGCCGTCAAAAACAATGGACCTCATAAGTCACCGGCCATAAACCCGTGGAGTCTCCTGACTGCGGCCACCACGTTCGAGAACTGCGCCGGGCTCATAGTCTGCTCCCCATCGCACAGGGCCTCTTTCGGGTTCACCTGTACCTCGACAATCACTCCGTCGGCGCCTGCCGCAACAGCGGCCATGGTGAGGGCAGGTATGAGGCTCACCTTTCCCGAGGCGTGAGAAGGATCGATCACAACGGGGAGGTGGGTGAGTTCTTTTAAGGCGGGAACAGCACTTATGTCGAGGGTGTTTCGCGTATAGGTCTCAAAGGTTCGGATACCCCTCTCACAGAGGATCACGTGAGGGTTTCCCCCGTCCAGTATATACTCGGCACAGTTGAGCCATTCCTCGATAGTGGCATTCATGCCTCTTTTCAGAAGAACCGGTTTCCCCGTCTTTGCCACCTCTTTGAGGAGGGAAAAATTCTGCATGTTCCGTGCACCGATCTGCAGCATATCGGCATATTCCGATACCCATGGTACATCTCGTGTGTCCATTACCTCCGTAACCACCGGAAGCCCTGTCACCTCCCTGGCCTTGCGCAAGATCTTAAGCCCCTTTAGCCCGAGCCCTTGGAAGGCGTATGGCGAAGTGCGAGGCTTGAATGCCCCTCCTCTGAGCATGTTGCCCCCGGCCTCCCTAACGGCAAGGGCTGCCTCAATGGTCTGTCTCTCGCTTTCCACAGTGCAAGGACCGGCGATTACGCAGAAACCGTCACCCACATTTACACCACCCACGGGGACCACCGTCCTCTCCTCCCTTTGTAAAGCTGACAACTTGATTCCTTTCATAGCTTTCCTCCTTTCACGGGCGCAAAAAAGAGACAAAAAAAGGCCATGGGTACTATGTGCACCCATGGCCTTTGACGTCCCTACGGTATCATAAGGGGCCGGGGTGCATCATCGGGTAAAAATACCAATAGCCAAAGTAATAGGATGTTGCGTAGTTCCGAGTGGGATTGTGATGCGAAGCGCTCATTGTACTTATTTACATACAATGTGATCTGAGTGTCAAGAACTTTCTTAAGATAAATATGTCCTGGTTTCGTCCCTCTTCATGTACAAACATCTTTTACACGTCCCCTTCTGACTTCCTCGTAAGTAATTTTATTCTGAGGAAATTGTGAACATAACACCCCCAGAAGCTATCCCGTTGACGATAAATTAACTACCTAGGGCTTGCCGACTATTTCGTTATCCGAGATACCATGTCAATGCATGGCTTTATTATTCCCGAGGAGCACCACTTGACGGACATCGGTTCTTTTCTTCTTGGCATTCTCATCGTGAAACCCACCGCCTTTCTGATGGTAAGACCGAAGAACCGTAAAATCAAAGGTATCTGTAACTCATATCACACAGCCATATTGACGATGGTGATGACTTCGACGATGCTCCTGCCGATTCGGGAACGCTCCGCCACGATGATGGTATCCTTCGGCTATACTCACTGGAGGAGTTCGTCGATCCCCGCTTTCTGGGTGTTCTTAGGACTCGACATCTCGATCTCGATGAAGGTGCCCACCTTGATCCGGGTCCGATTGGCAGAATCAAGAATCTCACGCTTGTGGCTGTTGAGGTCCTAGTATCGGTGGAAACCCCGATATGGGCGATCATGTTCGGCATGGTCAACCCCCCGTTCTCCCTTTTGCTCATGGGTGTTCACTAATAGGCGCTGTATGGCATTATTCTTTACGCCGAACGTAAACCATAAACACTAATTTACGCAGTACCTTGATATTACTGCATTAACGGCCCTTTTATATTGACGGTTCCGACAGGGATAAACAGAAAAAGAGGCCCACACAAAGCGACTCCAAGGTACAAGCGAGTGGTCGTCTAACTGCTTTCGGGATAATTGCGTGACTCGCATCGAAAGGGCTCGTTCGGAGCCTAAATTACCCGGAAAAAGGCTTCTTGTGGGTGTATGATGCCTTTGAGCGGTTCCCCCGCCACGTTCAGAGGGACAAATCATCCTATTCGGTTTTTCAACAGACAATGAATCATTCGTAATTGGACAATCGGCAGAGGTGGGCTATGCGTACTTACAGCCCCCCCTGGACGAAGATACAATTTAAGAAGATCATCGGCAGCCCGTCAAGAGAAAGACTTGAGGGGCCAGTAATGACGGATGTTCTGCCGAGGGGTAGTTTGCAGAAGCCCAAGGGGGTGTCCAGCCCCGGCCCCCATCGCAGGTTCATTTGTGATTCCCCCACATACCGTATCTCTCTCTCAGTATCCTGTGGAGGATTTTGCCTGCTCCAGATCGCGGCATCTCTTCGTCTTCGATGAAAATTATGCTCTTGGGCACCTTGTAACCGGCGATCTTTCCCTTGCAGTAGGAGGAGATCTCATCGGGGGTTGCGGTTTGTCCTTCGTGGAGCACGACGATAGCCGTGACCTGCTCACCCCATTTCTCGTGGGGTACGCCGATGACCGCCACGTCCTTCACCTTCTCGTGGCCCCCCACACAGTTCTCCACTTCGGACGGGAAGATGTTCTCCCCTCCAGAGATGATCATGTTCGCCTTCCTGTCAACGAGGTATATGTAGCCGTCTTCGTCTCTCATGCCCAAATCACCCGAGGTGAAGTAATTGCCTTTCATGGACTGGGCCATTTTCTCCGGGGCTTTCCAGTAACCAGACAGGAGCATCGGGCTTCTGGAATAGAGTTCACCCACCTTGTTAGGTTCGGTTACGAGCTTGCCGTCATCGTCGTAGAACTGCACGATGTCGGAGCCGATGACTTCACGGCCGCAAGAGCCGAGCTTTGTCAGCTGCTCATGGGGCTTTAGTACCGTGACGATACCGGCCTCTGTTGAACCATAGGCTTCATAGAGTTCCGAGTTGGGGAACATATCGAGAACGCCCAGTTTCGTGTCACGTCGTGCAGGAGCCGAGGAAATGAGGAGTTTCTTGATGGATTCCAGATTGTATTTGCCCTTCACCTCGTCGGGAAGAGCGAGCAGCATGATATAGTGTGTTGGGACGAGGGACGTGAAGGTCACGCCGTGGTCCGATATGGTCTTCAGAAGGTTTTCAGGATTGAAACTGACCATGTTGTAGGCCATAATCGTGCCGCCGATCCAGGTCACTGGCCACGAGTTGTACAGGGAGTTTACGTGACAGCAGGGCATGACCAGAAGGACAACGTCGTCCGTCTTGAAGTCATGGTCGAAGATCTCGATATAATACTGGGCGAAACAGGCCTCATGAGACTTGATGACGCCTTTTGGCAGACCCGTCGTTCCGCCCGTGTACATAATAGCCCATGGATCTTGCGGATCTATCTCGACGGACGGTTCTTCGGGAGTCGCCTGCGCGATGATGTCCTCGTAGGAGAGGTAGCCGTCGAATTTCGGGCTGTCCACCGCAAAGGAGATATAGTGCTCAACGGTTTTCAGGTTCTTCTTCATACCGTTGACGTGGTCTATCCACTGGTCCTGTACAATCAGGGCCTTTGCCTCGCAGTGATTGAGGATGTATTCCATTTCGGGAGCTGCGAGACGGAACATAAGGGGCACCACAATGAACCCGCCTTTTGCAGCGACTGCGTAGATTTCCATCCACTCGACGCAGTTATAAGCCAGGGCTGCAAACCTGTCACCCTTCTTAAGCCCCAGATCGCTCAAAGCATTCGAGAGCCTGCAGGCTCTTTCATTCCATTCCTTGAAAGTGAATGACTTGTTTAGGTCCTTGATAGCAACCTTATCGGGATATTTAAACGCGTTTACCCGCAGTATGTCTTTTGCCGTAAGCCAGTTGTTTGATAACATGGTATCCTCCAAAGTGTATTTATGTTACAAATGCCGAAAGCGCCCCGTTGACTTTCGCCAAAGAAAGCTTTGATGCTCGCATTATGATCTTTCGCCGACAGGAGTGATTTGATACCAGATATCCAAGATCCTTCTCTCCCTTCGGGGAGGAAGTCGATAAATCACCTATGACACCTGTCCGTGGAGTGCCTTCTTCCAGTACGTGGTAACTTAGTCACTATAGTATGGCCGCTCCCGGAATCGAGCACAGAGGGG
>CAYOYU010000004.1:26983-36214 GCA_964408265.1 uncultured Syntrophorhabdaceae bacterium | reverse complement strand
TCTCCCGGGAGCAGGCCATTATTGGATACATAGTTGGGTATCGTCAGCAACCCCGTCCCCTTCCATTTGTGGTAGCAAGAGAATCTCTCAGCAGCTCAAGATAGTGCTGTCGCCAGTAATCGACACTTTTATCAAGACCACTCCAAACACTATTAAGGGTCGAGGTGAGGCATTCAACTTCCCTCTTCAAGCGTTCGTTTTCTTTCAATACGTCTTCCATGGCTGTTTCTCCTATGCTGTATTACTCTTTGCTTTCCGCTAGCACCGCTTCATCCCGGGAAAGCCGGTACCGTATCCATGCCTTGGCAGCAGCCACCACTCCTATTGCAAGGGTGATCTGCACGGAATAGTCGAGAAGACGGGAGGGATGTCCCAGGGAACGTACTATAAAGGGATCGCTCATGATCATCTCTCCTGCGACTCGCCCTAAGACTGCAGCACCGAGGGTGACGATGATGGGGAAGCGGTCCATGAGCTTTGTAATGATGCTTGAGGCGAAGACGACGATGGGGATGGACGTGGCAAGACCGATGAGGAGGAGAATAAGATCCCCTTTCGCGGCACCTGCTACTCCTAAGACATTGTCGAGGCTCATGACAAGGTCTGCCATCAAGATGGTGATGATGGCCTGACGCAGTCCATGGATCTCTTTCGTATGCTCCTCATCCGACTCAGGGAGAAGAAGCTTGAAGGCGATCCAGAGGATGAGGAGACCCCCTGCGAGCTTCACGAAGGATATTTCGAGTAGCTTGGCGGCGATGAAGGTGAGTCCTATTCGAAGGAGTACTGCCCCTAAGGTACCGAAGATGATACCTAAGCGTCTCTCCTTATGGGGGAGAGACCTCACTGCCATGGCGATGACCACCGCATTATCCCCGGAGAGGATGATGTTGATGAAGATGATGTTGAGGAGTCCGAAGAGGAAGGTGGTGGTGAAGAGGTGGGTTAGGTCCATGGATTAGATGCCTCCGTAGGGTGGTGGGTTCATTCTGCGCTTTGGTGCAGCTCTGCGAACATCTGTCATTTGCGATAAGCCCAGGCCCGCGAGATAGTCCGGATGGCGAGTACTCATCGCTTCATCATTCTCCAGAATTGATCTTCGTATCGAAATCTTTCCAGAATGTTTCGTCCGGCTGTCGCCAGTACGGCCCCCACCCCTTGCGAAGGTGTCCTTCGATTTCCTTAAGTAGCCGCTTCCAGGCTGCACCATACTCATAGGTCACCACATCTTCGAGGTGACGGACCATATCGCCGAGTTTGGACTTGGGAAAATACGCGCGTGCTCCCAGCCTAACGGCCTTCTTGAAAGACTCAGCAGAATGAGCCTGGGCCGTCAGAATGACAACCGGTATCGGCTGGGGGCGTTTTACGGCCATCTCAAGGAGATCGAATCCTCTGACCCCCATGATATCGAGTATGGCAAGATCGTAGGCACAACGAGTGAGAAGTTCAACCCCCTCTTCATAGGACCCTGCCGTGTTTACCGTACAGTCCGGTGCCGCTTCAAGAATCTCTTCTTTCAGTAATTCTCGAACATCCGGTTCGTCATCTACCACCAATATCGTCTTACCCTGCAACGCCGACCCTTGATCGGCCGGTAACGGCACCACCAGAACTGGCTTTCTGGTTTTCTGCAATACCACTTGGGCTGTACTGCCCAGAAAAGCGTCTTTCACAGAGTCCTTTCCCCGTGTGCCCATCACGATCATATCGCACTCCTCTTCATCGGCATTTACCAGGATTTCTTCTGCCGGGCTGCCCACAGGCGTCATCACTTTTGAGACGAGCGAAATGCACGGTAATCCAGCCCGTTCTTCTATTCTTTGACACTCACTTTCGATACGGGCCCTGATCTGACCTTCAGACAACTCTCTGACATCGCTATAGTATTCCTTCTCTGATTTGGGATCGGAACCCATGCTTGCAATACCCGGGAGGGGTTCAACAGCGTGGAGTACCACAATCCCTGCGTTATGAAGTCTCGCCAGATCAACAGTAAATGCGAAGGCTTTTACGGACTTCGGGCTGAGGTCAGTGGCATACAGAATTTTGCGAATCTTTCGGATCATCTGTTTTCCTCCTATATGTTTCTTCTCGATCAGGAACCTAACCACTCCGAAACCCCAATCAGCCAAAAGGAGTCTGAAGAAGAGGGTGACAATGCTTATTGCGGAGAAACGTCCGTTATGCACCTCCATGTTTCCGATGCGGACTATCCGATGCCTGGTAGCGCTAACCGCGGTCAATGGGTGATTGCACTCCTTACCCCTGATTTTATGTCGGAAAGGTCTTACCAATACCCTCGGGGATAGAAACCCCGGTTCAAAGAGCCACTTTCCCCCTCAACAGCACGCGAGATGCCCGTTAACTCGTTATCCCCGTTCGTTTCCAACAATAAAGCAGCTGGAGATTCCTGTACCAGCATTACCGCCCAAATTGTGCGTCAGCCCTAATCGCGGATTTTTGACCTGACGAGCGCCTGCCTTGCCCTGAAGTTGTTTGTACACCTCATACATCATCCTTAGGCCACTGGCACCCAAAGGATGGCCGAAACACTTGAGTCCACCATCAGTATTGACCGGCAACTCTCCGGCCAGCGTAAACGTTCCGGCTTCCACGTCCTCTCTGGCTTTGCCCCTTTGGCTAAATCCCAGATCCTCGTAGACGATCATTTCATGGATAGTGAAACAATCATGGACTTCGGCCATGCTTAGCTCTTTCCGTGGGTCCTTTATGCCAGCATCCGCGTATGCTCGACGTGAGGCCTGAACATTTTCTTCTATATGTGTGAAGTCATAGTCCTGCCTGAGTTGACCTTCTCGCGCCCCGACACAGATCGCTGAAGCTTTGACGTAAATCGGGTCAGCCCTGAAGGCTTTCGCCAGTTCAGCCCGAACCACTACTGCAGCCGCTGCACCATCGCTCACCCCGCAGCAGTCCAACAATCCCAGCGGCCATGCCACAATGGGAGCTCTCAGGACCTCTTCCTCTGTCAGCTCGTTCTGGAAGTGCGCTTTTGAATTGAGGCTCCCATTATGATGGTTCTTAACCGCGATCTTCGCGAGCAGTCTCTTTCCTTCTTCGGGACTTATACGGTAGTCATGAAAGTACTTGGTACCGAGATAGGCGAACGCAGCGGGTGGGCTGTATCCGGGAGCAACGCCGGACGTACCGATTGATGAACTCCCGACGACACCCGGACCTGCAAGGCCTGTTTGTCCCGAATCTTTTAGCTTCTCCACTCCCACCGCGAGGGCAATATCGCAAGCACCGGCGGCTACCGCATAGATTGCAGCTCTCAAAGCTTCAGAGCCGGTGGCGCACATATTCTCGACTCGCGTGATTGGTATATATGAAAGTCTGAGGGGAGCCAACGTAATTGCGCTGAGTCCCGAGAAGACCGTCCCTATCCAAGCGGCGTCAATTTGTGTGGGGCTGATGCCGGCGTCTTCGAAAGCTTCATAGGCTGCATCCACCATGAGGTCACCGACACCTTGCCCCCAAAGTTCTCCAAACTTTGTGCATCCCATCCCCACGATTGCAACTTTGTCCTTAATGCCTTCCATAACGTTCACTCCTTCTGATTTTCGAAAACCTTTTTATGGGTTCTTTTCTAAACTCATAACCTAAGCGCCATCCAGGCCTAAATGGGTTTGGCCTTCCAGAAGTAATTGGTTATTCCCTGGCTCTGATACAGTTTTCGAAACGTCATTTCCACCGGAGCATCCGCGGAGAGTTTAGTTGGGTCACAGTCAGTAATGTCGCACACGAACCTCCCGCCTCCATCGAAATCCACAACCCCGTTTACGGCAGGCGGGTCAGGGGTCTGCTGCAGGTGATCCACGGAATAGGTGAAGACTTTGCCCCTCCTGTGCGAGAATTTGTAATCTTCGAAGTCATCCTTTGCATGGCACATAACGCAAACTCTGCTTGCAGGATATTGCGGCGTTCCACAAGACCTGCATCTGACTCCGTACAGGGCAAGCACGTTCCACTTTTCCCGCGATAGACATTGAAGATCGGAAGAGCGCCGGCCGGCCAGCGAGTTTCGATGCTTCCAACTTCACAAGCCCCTTCCATACGGCATACCGTGGGTAGCTGACAAGTACTTTGCTTTCGATTTGACTTCTGATGCTCTGCGACTGCTTGGCCTGTTCTATGTTTTCGGTAACCCGGAGAATGAAGGCGTCGGCGCCATCCCCATAGGTAACGAAAAGAATTCTGTCTCCCGTTTTTGCATTATTCAACGCATCGGCCAGCATGATAAACCCAGCGGCGGTGCCGGTGTTCCCGATCTGTCCGTAGAGATGGTCCTGAATCTGGTACTTCTCGAACCTCATGCTCTTCCCAAGATTGCTATGACTCCTCGCATCAGGAGCGTAATAGACGATCTTGGCAAAATCTCTCGCTGTGACCTTGTACTTCTCCATAACGCCAGACATCACTTCCGTCATCATTGGCCTGTAACCCACGGCGTCGACGAATCGTTCCTCGGAACCTCGCTCAAAGACATCATCTTCAGTCCGCCATGTATCTATAAATTCATTGAATAGCGAATGGCTTCCTTCTATGCTCGCTATGACATCATTCGACCCTACGGTAACTGCCCCAGCCGCGTCCCCGAAGAACTGCTCAAAGGGGCTTTGGGCGGCACCCACACGGCAATCAGATGCAATAACCAGAATGTCTCCCGAAGAACCACCCTGGACAGCGTAACAAGCTGATCTCAAAGCGAGGCTCCCCGCTCTAAGGGAATTTGAAAAATCACCTGTGTAGCACGACTTTTTCAAATCTAGGGCGCTTGCTATTATCGCCGCGGCCTGCTTCTCCTTGTAGGGTGCAGTGGTGGTCGCAAAGAACAAACCATCTATATTCCCCGGATCATCTATCCCGATCCCAAGCCCTGCAGCCACCGCCATCGTGATGCTGTCTTCATCGGACCCAGCTACGGCCTTTTCGCTTACGAGCCTTTTCCCGCCCCACATCTTTGCAATTTCGTCCCCGCTGAGTCGGTACATCGGAATATAGGCTCCTACCGACTTAATCCCAACCATGGTACCTCCTTTGTCTTCCCGTAATATTCAATTCAACCCCGCTAACGGTTCACACCCGGAAATTCAGACCAGCCCACAGATCTACCCTATAATAGCAAGCGCTCGCATTGTATTGTTCGCAAAATCATGTTTCCATCTCCATACCATCACGTCCCTCTTTTCCATGCCCGCCTCGAATTCGACTCCTGGACACCTCTGCATGCGGTTTCAGAAGCAACCTCAATGATAGCCTTCACGAGCTACCGTGAAAATAGCCCTCAGTACCTTGCCCCACCAAATGAGACGACATAACAGCCGGCGCCCTCATTAGAACAGAAGTTTCTTCGACTGGCTTATGTGTTTCTGCCATTCGGCCAACTCTCCATTTCTTTCGTGCGGCGCTTCATCATCGCTTCAGCTTATACCCCGCTGCAACCCGGTCCCACGTGTCTGGCGTGACCCCCTCCTCCCTCAGCCTGAACTTCTGGACCCTCTCCGTAGGCGTCCTCGGGAAAACAGTCATAAAGCGAAGGTACCGAGGAATCATGAAATAGGCCATTCGTTCTTCACAGTATGCTATAAGCTCTTCAGGTTTAAGAAGCGAACCGTCATTCAACCTGAGGCAAACCATCACTTCATCCTCGCCGAGATCGGACTTGACTGCTATCGCTGCCGATTCAGCTACTGAAGGGTGTGAATTTATAGTCACTTCTACTTCGTGGGACGATATATTCTCACCATGCCTCCTCAACGCGTCTTTCTTCCTATCTATAAAATAGAAGTAACCGTCCTCGTCATAGTAAAGGTAGTCACCTGTGTGAAACCAGAGCCCGCGCCAAGCTTCTACTGTCTTCTCTGGCATCTTGTAGTACTCCAGAAGAATCGAGTGGGGCTGCGTGGGGCGGGCGAGGAGTTCTCCCGGGGTATTAGGTCCTACCTCAATCCCGTTGTCATCGACTATTGTCACCTGAAAGCTGTCATGCACCTTTCCACAACTACCGGTCCTACGCTTTGTTGACGTACTCATAATTGGAAACCCAATCTCCGACATGCCGTAAGCTTCGATAGTCGTGACCTCGAACCGTTTTTCGAACGCCTCCACGATGCTTCTCGGCGAACCTCCTCCGAAAAGCAGACGTAGCGAATTGTCAGCGTCACTAGGCTTTGGCTCAGCGCTCAGAAGAAATCCCAAGATACCACCGAGAAAATTAAATTCCGTACAACCATATTTTCTGATGTCATCCCAAAAGTTGCTTACTGAGAAGCGCTCAGCCAAAACAAGGCGCGCACCACTCATGAGGGCAGGTATGGTGGAAAGAACTTGGCCATTACCGTGGAAAAGGGGCAGCGCACAATATAAACAATCTCTAGGTGTGTATTCCGCCGATTCACAAACGATCTCTCCTAATGATACTGCATGATTGTGCGGAAGCAAGGAGCCCTTCGAGGCACCTGTTGTACCTGAAGTATACAGTATTGCAAAGGGATCGCTCCATAGCACCTCAGCCTTATTATAGCGACCGTTATTTTCACACATCTCCGACCAGCCAATCGTTTCTCTTGAAAGCTCGGGCTTTCCCGTTCTAGCAGAACCGAGGATGATTATGCGTTGCAGGTCCGGTAGATTTTCAAGTATAGCCTGCACGCGGTCAAGATACTTCGAGTCAACTACGATTGCTTTTGAGTCAGACTGGCGCAGCATGTATGCAAGAAGATCTCCTTTGTGAGCAGTATTGATAGGGACCTCTATGGCGCCAATTTTTAATAGGCCAAATATTAGAAATAGGTACTCGGGGCAGTTATCCAGCATTATCGCTATCTTATCCCCCTTAACGACACCAAGAGTCTGCAGACCGCTTGCCAATCGGTTTGCAGACTCATCCAGGAACCGAAAGGTGAACTCTTCGCCTTTGTGATATAGGAAGACACGATCCCCATTGGTCTCTGCTTGTCGTTCTAGAATCCTGTGTATCACACGCTCTCGTCCAAGATCATTGTTCATATGGCTTCCCCTCCTACTTCTATGTTCTCTCTTCTTGCGGGCCTGAGGTTGTTTCCTGCCCAACCACTATTTCGCATTATTCAACTATTACGTGTATTAAAGACTCCCTTTCTGCACTAACTCGATAAGCACGCCTGCGGTTGACCTTGGATTGATGAACGCTACTTTATCGATCCCTACCAGTTCGGGAGCAGGATTGATAAATATTACTCCTAGTTCTCTCATCTCGTTTATTGTGGACGCAATATCGTCGACTTCAAAGGAGACGTGATGAAGACAATTGCCGTGTTTTTCGACAAACCTTCTAATGCCCCCTTCTGTTCCTGCCGGTTCGATCAATTCAATAACAGCATCACTGCCTTTCACCATTTTCGAGATAAAGCCACCTTCCGACGAAACATGGTTTGCTATTTCTTTGAAACCGAACGCTTCATAGATCGTTTTTGCCACAGCACCAATACTACTTACCGCTATACCTACGTGATCAATCTTCCTAATCATCAAATTCCTCCCAACGATGCCATCATCTTACCGGCACTTGAATCCATGAGTCCTCATTGCCCAGGCCCAACTTCACCTCTATCTCTGAGAAGTATCTGGCCAATTCCCATAGTGTATGAAAGATTTGTACTTCGTTGTCGGCCACTCACCATAGAACTCCAAGATCTCTTCGTTTGGTTTTCTTTTTAACCATTCTATCTCAAACTCCGAATACTTTTGCCCTCTAGCCTTTCTTTCGACTCTCACTTTCTCGCGCATCTCGTCAGTCGCCTCTTCGTCAACGATTAGCTTTTCTTGGTCATATACAATCTTATACAAATCTCTCGCGACGCGATGAGACACAATTCCATTCTCTAGATCTCGCATAACCAATAGAGGATCCCGTTCAATTGGATCTCCATATCCTCCACCACCAGCGTGACCCCCGATCACGACGTCCCATACACCGGTAGGCCTCGGTGGGGACGGGAACTTGTCAGATTCATAGATCCCTTCTATCGCCTTGTCCTCGAACAACATTCTGTTGGACGTCGGGATGCCCGTGTCACCTTGCTCTAACATCTCTCGTACATTGGTGCCTGACAGCCTTACAAACGGCAGAGCCGGATTCCCGTATCCTCCAAAAACCCCTTGTGTAACAATCGCTTTTGACGCATAACCCCATGACCCCAAAAACACCATCGGTACGTCCTGCACAGCTACAGCCCACTCTATTCCCACACCACCCCTGAATTTACCCATGCCGCAATCATCTCGTTGGTTTCCTCGGTAAAGATACAAAAATGGGTAATTGGCCTCGAGGCTTTCGACCTCACCTGGCTCCGAAGTGCCAGGAGCGAAGTAGGAACCGGCAACGTTAACACCGTCCTTATCAAATCTCGCTCCAAACCCGCTGGCGTTTGTGTCAGCACTGCTGTCCGCGATCGGGGCTCCATACTGGTTAACTCCGCCGTAGATGATGGTAGAAAATGTCCGGCCTCCTGTCGCCTCGCCGAGTTCCGGGTTAGTAGAAAATACTGCCTTCTGAAGAAGCTGGTGTACCATTTGAGCGGCCGCTTCTTGCACGAAGGGCGCCCCGGCTTTTGGAGACTCTCGACCGGGGCTCAACATCGAACCTTCGGGAAATCTGAAGTTTATCCCCTCCAAGATGCCCGAATTATGAGGCAGATCCGGAAAAAGATGACCCATCCAATAGACCATTTGCAGGCCCATAACCCCCAACGATACTGAATTTGCAACCCGATCCGTAACCTCAGGCGACGTACCGTCGAAATCCAAGTATATGGAATCACCTTTCTTTTCAAGAGTAGCTGCAATCTTCATCATGCGCGAGTACTGCCCAACACAGTCCAGAAACACCGCATGCCTAAATTTGCCGTCATTCCATTCCTTGATACGTTTCTTTACTGCTTCGGCCGCAACCTTGATGTTATAGCGTAGCGCACCAATCATCTGTTCCGGCCCAACCTTCTCAATGACAGAATGGAGTCGTCTCTCAACTATCCTCAGCGCCCCCATCCGAGCCTTTATATCCAGCGTCATCACGCGAGGGTTTCGAGTCATGTGATTAAACGCGTTAAGAACGTCCTCTCTTAAGGCGTAGTTTTCGCTAATTTTCATAGGTGGAACTTGTAGCCCTTCGTCGTAGATACTTCTCGAGGAACTCGGCAGCCCCCCAGGCTCGCAGGATCCATT
>CAYOYU010000004.1:8206-26973 GCA_964408265.1 uncultured Syntrophorhabdaceae bacterium | reverse complement strand
AGCAGACAAGCTTTCCTCGGTGGAATATTGGAAGAAAGATGCCCATATCTGGAGCATGGCAGCCGAGATAAAAAGGGTCGTTGCAGAAGAAGGCATCGCCCGGATGAACGCCAACACTCGCGTCATTTAGCCAGTGTTTATTAATGTACTTCGCCCCTGTTGAGCCCAATACAGCGTGGAAATACAACCCCGTTGCGCACATCGTGTTGTCACCGGACGCAGTATATATTGCAAGAGCCGTGTCACCCCATCTGCAGCCCGAGCTCGCGCCAAGCTTTATCAGGGTTTCGTTTCCCTCGGCCGCGATAGTCATCAGCTTGTGGGTGAAGATTCCGGCGGTTGTCGGATTCAACCTCCGCATGCATTCGAACTCCTCCTCTGTTGGCGCTTCCGGGTGAAACTTAGTCCTTATTTCGTAATCAATTCCTCCTGGCATTTCGGCCTCCCTTGATTTTTGAAGTCACTTTGACTGTGTTCTCAAGACCACATTTCTATATTCATCCATTTCGGACGACCATCCTGGCTCCACCACAATCGTTGTGGTCTTTGATTCTATGATGGCGGGGCCTTGAATTTCATTGCCGGTCTTCAGCATCGACCAATCGTATATTTTCGTTTCTGCAAGACCAGGCAGGGCCTCCCAGTAACACTCTCTCTCACCCTTTATGGCCTCTTCTGGCGGTTTCTTCTCGAATACCGCACCTTGCTCAAACGGCGCACGCGGTAGCCTCAGTTCGACGAACAGCCTAAACGCTTCGAGTTCGATACCGGCTTCAGGGAAGGCGGCTTCAGGACCGTACATGCGACCGAATTCTTCTGTAAAATAGGTGCAGATCTTCTTCAAATCCTCAGCATCCTTCAGAAAAAGGATAGGCGACTTAATGTGAGTGAATCGCCATTGCATACCGTACCTCATTTCCAATTCCAGGCTGTAGTTGGCATCCGATTCCGTAAAACCTTCGAGTGCTATATCTTTTGCTGCGAGATCTTTTAGTTCTGACACTATGGCATTAAACGCCGTAAAGTCTGACAGAAAGGTGGATGTGGCGTAGTCAAAAAGTCGCAGGTGATGTGAACGCTCGTATTTGTGAACTATATCCAATGTCGATGCCCCAAACGCTCCAAAGACAGAAGCCATAGGCGGAACGTAGCAAACCTTCATATCTGCGGCAGCAGCTACCCCGCAACAATGCCCGGGTCCCGCTCCGCCGCATGCGAACATCACGAACTCGGAAGGTTCGTAGCCCTTAAATGCCACTTCTTTGAAGATTTCCTGGCCCATTCTTGCGTCGACAACCTTCTTGATTCTAATGGCGGTTTGGTACTCATCCTACCCTGCCAGATCTCCCAGCTTCTTTACTGCTTCAAAAGCTTTCTCCTTGTTCAGGAGCATCTTCCCTCCTAGGTAGTACTCGGGGTTTACATAGCCAAGGACTACGTCAGCATCTGTGACTGTCGGCTCCTCGCCTCCCAGGTCGTAACATGCGGGTCCTGGCAGTGACCCCGCACTCTTCGGTCCGACTTCCAGGCGGTCCCCGAGAAGCGTATTCAACCAAGCTATGGATCCACCACCGGCACCTATTGACATGGTCTTGATTGCAGTTACCTGCGTCCTCCATCTGTCGATTGTTGGATACAGGTCGTAGTGGCGAATAGAGCCTTCCGTGATCACTCCTATGTCAAAGCTCGTTCCTCCTGCGTCCGTGTACACAATATTTGGTATACCGTACTGTTTACCAATTGAAGCAGCACCACATAATCCGGCAACGGGACTTGAATTGTGCGTGGCCGCCGCAATCATCCTGGACGATTTGCTGCACCCTCCAAGGTTATCAACAAGGAGAACAGGTCTTCGGTATCCCTGATCTATTAATGTACTGACAAGACTCGACAACTGATCTGCAAACTGCATATGCATATATGTGTTGACGATAGCGGTCATTGTTCTCACATACTCACCTTCCTTCGGTGAAATCTCGGAAGACAGTATAACGGGCATGTTCCCCAGATATATTTCTGGATACTCATCCTCTATTATCTCTTTGATCTGTTTCTCGTGAACGGGATTCATGAACGCCCACAGCAGGGACACCACAAATCCCCGAACTCCGTTATCGACGAGATATCTCACTTTTTCCAGGACATCATCGCGCTTAAGGGGCTCGAGCACACGACCAGCATAATTGATACGCTCTCGAATGCCCACGACAAGTTTACGGGGAATCAAAGGATCCGGTTTTTCTATCCTCGTTATATTCTGAACATCAGCTTCGCCCAGTCCGTCTGCCCATTGACGTCCTCGACCTATGAATATGGTATCTTCGAAACCGCGTGTAGTGATCAAACCCAGCTTCGGACCATCGCGTTCTATCAATGCATTTGTTCCAATCGTGGTGCTGTACTTAATCACCTCTGTTTTCTTTAAGAAGCTTTCGAATGGTTCATCAACTGCGTCTGCACATTCCTCCAGACCCCTCATGAATCCGACTCCCAATTCATAATGAGTCGTTGGCACTTTTATCGTAGCGTAGTCAGCTCCTTTGCTGACGAAGAAATCCATGAACGTACCACCAACGTCGACATTGACCGTATAAGTCATTTCGTTCCTCCTCTTGTATGAAAGTCAGCAGAATACTGTAATGAATTCATCATTTCATGCATGAGCTCCAATGGAGCATCATGCGGGATTTCACCGTCGCTCACATAGAAGAATCCCTTCGGTCTATACTTGTTTGCGAATGCTTCAATCAAATCTATCTGGTCCAACAATTGCTCTCGGTAACCAGTCTTGATTGGAAGTGGGAGACCGAAGGACAATTTTAGCGATTCTGACAGGTCCTTGAGCTTGATCAGTTCCTCTTCGGTGAAATTGCTCGCGAACAGGACAAACCCGCTACCGCCCAGTAGTCGGTGTAAGTCCTGAATTCTACCTAGCCCTATACCCTTCACAACGACCAGCGGAAATGCATTATATGCTCTGACCATATTGAACAGGGTTGCATATGTCTTTTTGTACAAATCACCATGAGCTGAAAGCTTTTCCCATACGTCATCTAACATATCTTCCCGGAACACGACGGCATCAATCTTCAACTCACACAGGCTCCTGATGAATCTCGTAAAGCAACTACCTACCCGGGAGAGTGCCTCCTTAATATCCGTTGCATCGCGGTTTTCACCTCCAACACCCAGTTGATCTAATAAGGTACAAACACCGGTAACTACACCTGCTATCCCGATCTCCCGACCAGGGGATATGGCCAAACGTCTGGTCGCCTCGATTACGGTTGGGATCCTTCCATGCATTATGAAATCGGCAGGCTCCACGTTGCCAAATTGGGCTTTCTCCAGGCTGGGAGCATCAAAGTCGCCGCTCCATTCTATTGTGCAGCCAAGCGCTTCCGCTTCCAACGTTGCATCAAAACTATTTGCCATCGCCTGGTAATTGAATAATCTGTAAGCCCCCTCCATGCCGCTGGCATAGTAAGTTGGATCCTGACACATTTCACTCAAAGCAACATTGCCTATCCGTCCAGCCAAACCGTAAACAAAGGGCATGAAAGGCATTGGGTCTTGATTCCTCACCTGAAGCGTGTTTCTAAACACAAGCTTCGCGTTCATCATGCCTCCTCACAATACCTCTGTTTGAGCATGTCGATATTCAGCTCAATATCTACCGGTATGGGATGTCCTGACGGTAAGTACTGCACTTCCATGAGCGCACCGCAGTTCGGACAGTAAAACTCGAGTATAGCCAGAAACGACGGATCAGGAGCGTAATTAACAAACTGTCCCTCGCCTATCTCTATGGGTTGCCCATATATTTCCGCTCCCGCCCTTTCGTGGACCAGGCAGCCGTGCAGGTACGGTTTTCGCGCTGAAATCAGTTCCGCAGCGCAACGACCGCAACACCACATATCTGTCTCTAAGTCCATCGTCACGCACTCAGTAACTCTCAGTCTATTCATGTTTCGACCTCTCTATCTTCGCGTTCAAGTGTTCGTCAACCCTCAGGGAATCGCCCTCCGGAATTACACAGGTCGTGTCCTTCGATTCAACTATCGCGGGCCCTACGATCACATTCCCCGGGCTTAACATTTCACGTTGGTACACAGGTGTCCTTGTATACCCGGATTCGGGAGCCCAAAAGATATCCCGGTAGCCTTTCAACGCCTTGCTTGCATCTTCGCCGCCCAGTTGGGCTTGTTTCAGCTCGAGATGCGGCATCTTGACTGTCGCCCGTAGAGTGAGTCTTGAGAGTAATATCCCACCATCCGACACTCCTCCAGCCTCAAGGAATAATGACTGCAAATTCCTCACGTCGGCTTCTGATTTCACGTAAATACTGTCCGTTTCCACCCCTATTTCGCTGGCTTCATTGGAAGTCGCGATGGCCTCCAGCTGGTAAGAGGTATTCTCGGGTGAAAAACCTTCTCCTCCTATGTCCCTGATAGCCGTTCGCATCAAACCGTCGATCACGTCGTTAAAGGATGCATAAGCAAAAGGATCACCGTTAAAGTGCAGCTTAATATCAACTGATTTGGAATATGCGTGTACCACATTCGTTGTGGACGCTCCGTACGCGCTGAATACCGCAGAATAGGGACTAACTAGAGTGGCTTTGAAGGGTAAATTCTTTATGAAATCGCAGTAGTGAGCAGGCCCTGCTCCTCCGTAAACGACAACTGCAAAATTCGACAATTCTTGAACCGATATCCCCTGCCCCTCTACGAAGTTCACGATCTCATTTCGTGTACGTTCGCCCGCATCCTTCCTTATGAGAAAAGCAGCTTCCTCAACACTGATGTTCAGTGGATCCGCGATTCTTGTCTTGATCGCCTTAACCCCTTTGGCCAAGTCGAGCTTTATCTTCCCCCCAAGAAAATAGTTTGGATCTATGAACCCGAGGACTACATCGGCATCTGTCACGGTTGGTTCCATTCCTCCGAGTCCGAAGCACGCAGGTCCCGGTTTTGCTCCTGCGCTCTTTGGACCTATGTGCAGCGTCTTTGATCGATCAACACTGGCGATTGATCCGCTCGCCAACGCTATTGAATCAGTGGTAATCATGGGTATATTGACCGTCAGCCCTGCTAGCTGCGGGTGAAGATCGTACCTGTACTGCCCATTATGAACGACCCCCAAATCCAGGCTGGTTCCCCCTATATCTACGGTTATAACGTTATCTATCTCATACAGTTTTCCAATTTCCGCCGCACCTATGACCCCCAACGCGGGTCCGCACGAATACGTATCTATAGCTCTCGATTTCGCAATTCTTGCCACACCGCCGTGCGAATGCGCCAACATGAGCGGATGTGAATACAGCTTCGCCCTTAAGTCGTCTTCTGCCTTGTAGAGGTACTTCACCAGAGTATCGTGAATGTATCCATTCATAAGAACGGCGTTTGTCCGATACAAATTCCCGGCCTCATCCGACATTTCAGATCCCAAAAAGACCCTTACACTCCCCATAAAGTAATTCGGATACTGTTCCTTGATGATGGCCTTTACCTGCCTTTCGTGCACCGGGTTGAAATTGGAATTATTCAAACTGACCGTGATAGCCCGTACCCCCATATCTATTAATTGCTGCATCTTCTGAACTATCTCTTCTTTCATCAATGGCTTTATGATTCTTCCGTTTTCGTCAACCTCTTCCTCGATTTCCATGATTAAATCTGGGACCACGAGTGAGTGTATCGAACTCATTTCTTCCTTGAACTTACTCGAAAGTAAGTCGGAAAATCCCTTGGTTACGATTAATCCTATCTTCGAACCTGTTTTCGTGATCAGCGTATTAACACCAACAGTCGTCGAATACCTGATTATGCTCGTGTTCAGCAACATTTCCCTCTCAGCGATTCCGAACTGTTTTGCACCTTCTCTGATACAGTCAGCGAGGCAGACCGTAAGATCGTGAGGAGTAGTGAGTGTCTTTGCAGTCTTGAACTCCCCATCTCGGGTAAAGAATCCGTCGGTGAAAGTCCCACCAGTGTCGATGTCGATTGTGTACATATTGCACTCTCCCTTACACCAATTTATGTCCTGATCAGAACCCTACTTTCTTTATGAATCTTCGCAAGTTCTCGGCTTTCCTATACGCACTTGCGTTGGCTAGACACCCTACTGCACCTCTCATAGAACAATTAAGCTAAAACTCCTCCGTCAACCGGTAATGCCGCACCAGTGCAGAACGACGATGAATCCGAGCACAACCATATCACCGCCTGTGCAATTTCTTCCGGCCTTCCGAGCCTACCGATAGGCTGGTTCTCTATCATGAGCTGCAACAAACCGGGATCGGTTCTTTCTGTAAAACCTGTCTCCGTGGCTCCCGGGCAGACTGCATTAATTCTTACCCCGTGTTTAATGTACTCTAAAGCGGCGGTCTTGGTGAGACCAATCACCCCATGTTTTGCTGCGCTGTAAGCACAGAGCGTGGGTGTACCCATAAAACCTGCCACCGACGCACAGTTTACTATCGCCCCACCCCCCTGATCGATCATACGAGGAATTTCGTATTTCATGCACAGCCAGACTCCCTTGAGGTCTATAGAGATAGTCTTATCCCAAGCTTCTTCATCGAGGTCACAGGTAGGAGCAAATTCAACGACCCCGGCATTGTTAAAAGCGTAGTCCAAGCGACCATAAGCATCAATGGTCACCTTTATCATTCCTTCGACATCTGTCCGTTTCGATACGTCACATTTCACAAAAATTGCATCAGAACCACTATCCTTTATAGATTTTGCCACTTCCTGGCCTTCGGCTTCAGCCAAATCAGCAACAACGACTCGTGCTCCCTCCTTTGCAAAAGCTTGTGCAGTTGCCTTTCCAATACCCATGGCGGCACCCGTAACCAATGCAGTCTTGCCCTCGAATAACTTCTTCATATTCACCTCCTGGCTTCCCCCTTAGGGCTTTAGCAGGACCTTGATACACTCGTCCTGATGCCTTTCAAATAGCTCATAGGCATCTAGCGCGTCGCTCAATGGAAAGGTACGGGTAACTAAGGGCTTCAAATTTATCCTGCCCTTCTCAACAAGGCCCAGGAGTTTTTGCGTCCGGCCTACATACCCCAGCCCGATGCTAAGCCGTACTCCGTTCCCCTTGGCGCAATAATCCTGAAGCGGAAACTGCGCCCCCTGAGCAAAAACTCCAACAACCGAAACGGAACCAAACCGCCTGACGCAACCGAGGGCCTGCAAGAAGACGTCCGGAATCCCTACTGCCTCTATCGCAACATCCGCGCCTTCACCATTCGTGATTTCCTTTATCCGCTCCAGGACGTTACCTTCTCGCGCATCCATGGGCGTTGCCCCGTAATCCTTTGCCACAGATAGGCGTTTGTCCTTCATATCCACACAAATGACCTCTTTGGGGCCAAAAAGCTGAGCAGAGATAAGCGCGGCAAGTCCAATCGGGCCACATCCGAAAACCACAACGGTATCCCCGACCTGGATATGTCCCTCAGCTGCAGCATGGTAACCCGTTTGAAAGACATCGGGCACTAATACAGCTTCGTCATCAGTAATACCTGCAGGCACCGGGACCAGACAATTGTTGGCATATGCCACCCTCACATATGAAGTTTGAGCGCCCTGATATCCTTTGCTAAGAAGTTCACCGCATCCGTAGATTCCGCCATTATGGCAATACGATATATCGCCTCTTTGGCACGCAGGACACGTGCCGCACCAGTAAGCGGGCGGTGCTGTCACACGGTCTCCCGGCTTGAATTTGGTCACGTACGGCCCCACTTCTGTGACGACGCCCACAAACTCATGGCCAATAACGTCGCCCACCTTTATGCCGGGTAATAGTCCGTGCTTTAGATGAAGATCTGAACCGCAAATGGCAGCTGTTGTCACCTTTACTATTGCATCATCGTTCCTTATGAGCTTGGGTCTAGGCACTTCTTTCAGCTCAAGCCGATTCCCTGTACCTATCACAACAGCCTTCATGGTTTCGTTCATTGTTACCTCCCCTTCTTTGCATTAGCGGACTTATGGAAGTAAGATAACAAGCGCTCGCATTGTTGTCAAGAAAAAAATTATGAGGGCTATATATGGATGCCACGTCTCCCAACAATCCAACAGATGGGTCAGTCGGGTTGGAGGTTCAGAAGTCCGTCGACTACCATAGCCCCCAAATGTAGGGGAATCCAGCATGCGATGGAGAGTCTGATCCTCTCGAAACCATTGCCTAGTGATCTGTGAAAGCTTGGTAATCAATCAGCCCGCAGGCAACGAAACATCTCGTTCCCATAACCAGCCCCTCGCCGTGGACGAGGTTGTACATAAGGATGCATTGAGCGCGTACTCCAAACCACCGGGTGGATCTGAAGAAAGGCTAACGATTTCCCTTCTAAGTGGTAATTTCAGAGACTCCGCCGCTCAACTCCCTATATACGCCTAGATCTTGAACGCTACTGCAGAAGTTTGCAGTCTTGATGACAGGGTATTTAGTTCACGTACAGACTCTGCTACTTGCTCTGCAATGGTACGGGAATCTCGGCTTACGCCCGCTACGTTATCCATGTCCTCCGCAATTCCAGATGTGGTCAAATTCATTCCTTCGATGAAAATCGCGATCTGCTGTACGCTGGACTGGAGATTCGAGGAACTGCTCACAATCTCGCTCAGGGCAGTACCTGCCTCACTAGAAAGTGATACACCAGACTGCATCTTCTGGCTCGCGTCTTTCATGGATTCCACGACCTTCATGACACCCGAACGAATGGCGTTGACCATATTCCCGATTTCCTGCGTTGATATGGAAGTGTTCTCGGCCAGTTTCTTTACTTCCTCAGCAACTACCGCAAAACCTCGACCGGCTTCGCCTGCGCGGGCGGCCTCGATGGCCGCGTTCAAGGCGAGAAGATTCGTTTGACTGGCAATATCGTCTATGACAAGGACTATCTCTCCTATCTTTTCTGATTGGGCTCCAAGCTCTTTGACAAAGTCGGATGATTTGGTTACTGTCTTTGATATCTCCACAATTTCCTGAGCAGACCTGTTTACGATACCGCTGCCCTTTTCTGCTATCATCACCATTTGTTTGGCCGACTGTGATATACTCTCCGTGTTCCTCGAGATGTCCAGAACTGTTTGGGCCATCTCTTCTGACGCACTCGATACCTGTATGGTTCTCTCAACCTGGGTCGCCGCTCCTCTCGTCAGTAGCGCAGCGCTCGCATCAAGTTGGTTGCTCGCTGAAGCAACCCGGCCTGCGGATCCCTTCACTTCAGCAATCAGGTCTTTCCAGTTTTCCACCATAGCCTTTAATGCTTGCAACTCCTCACCAAACTCGTCCTTTCGATCCAGGGGAATTTCTACTGAAAGATCTCCATTGGCCAGGACTTTGGCCAAGTCTATATTCCTGCCGATGGGAAGGGTTATACTGCGGGTAATGGCAATACTGATTATTCCACAAAAAACCAAAGTGCATGCACCTAATACCACCATCATCCTTTTGGTTTGCTTGTCAGCATTCGAAGAATCGCTGAATTTTCTGTCCACCATCCCGGCCCGAAGACGAATCAGTTCAACTACTGCATCCATCGTTGACTGGGTCCGCGGTTCCAAATTGCGGACATGAAGCTCCAACGCATCGCTCCACTTCCCGTCTTTTATGAAGCTAATGAGTTGGGCATCCACACTGAAAACATCTAGCGCCAGATCTCTGATACGGTGGACCATCTCGCGCCCCTCTGCCCTCTCTACGCTTTCAAGCTTCAGTAAATCAGCCAGGCATGATTGTTTGGCCTTTTGGAGTATCGGTAACAGCGATGGTTCGTGCGCGCATAGAATCTTGCCTGTTTCTCTGCTCATATTTTGCAGGTCAGAGAGCACTGCGTTGGCCAACATTATCGATTTTAGGTCAACGTTCGCAAATTCCTGGCTCATACGCTCAAACCGACCGACATTCACGAAACCCATAACAATGCCAAGCAGTATGAAGGCAACAAATACAGAATAACTCGCAAGCAGTCTTTTACCTATCCTCACATTCTTCAATATCATGAGCACCCTCCTAATTTTGACAGTCGTTTTCGAGACCGCGCATCTGTATAACCCCAGAGAACAATGCCATTCTTCCGAAACACTTCATTCTGTCGCCAAACTTTGTCTGTCACTCGCAAAGCTCCTTAGAACAATCCGAGTTCTTCGCTGTGGCTACCTCTCTTGCCTGCCGATGTGAGCCAAACCAAACAGTGCGTTCATTCATCAAAGCTGGTTTCAAGCGGCTACACTCTTAATCGGCAGAACAGAGCAGATCGCTCGTCAGTCAGGAGACTGATTATGTTGTAGGTGAAGTCGTGTACATGGTACGTCAGACAGTGCAGTAAAGTTGATAGCAGCAGTCGCGCGGCTCGGGATCCAATACCAGCTCAATTATTGCTATCAGTACTCTTTGACCATTCAATGGCATATTGACGAAGCTCAGAGCAGGTCCTGCAATTTAGCTTTCTTCTCATACGGCTGCGATACGTTTCTATTGTTTTTGCACTTAAGCATAACTGGTCGGCCATTTCTCTGACGGTCTTCCCTTCGCCAAGAAGCTGCAAGACTCGAAGCTCTCTGTTGCTTAATTGGCCCACCCCATTCTTTCCGAGGGCGGAAAACACATCTATGAACCTCTCCAATAATTGATTTGAGAGCCTTTCGCTCACGTACGTTCTTCCCTTTGTTATCTGCCTTATCGCGCGTATAATTTCTGAAGCTGATTCTTGGGTCACCACATACCCCTTTGCTCCCGCCGATATCGCCCTCTCTACGTACATCATCTTCTCGTACTGCGACATCGCAAGAACTGGCACTGTTGGATGTTGCAGTCTGATCTCTTCGATTAATTCGAATCCCAACTTGCCTGAAAGGGAAATGTGAACGACAACAATATCTGGTCCTACCTTTGATATGTCTTGAATCAAGAATCGTCCGCTATCAGTCTGCGCACAAACCTCGAGGTCGAGTTCTCGGTTGATAAGAAGGCTTAGCCCCTCTCTAAATATGGCCTGATCATCGACAAGAAAAACCTTTGTCCTCATACTGTACCGTCTAACCACCTGCCAGGCGTCCTAGCCCAAATTGGTGCAAGGACCTCCGAAACCAAGAACCGAAGATGAGTTGTTTTGTCAGCTCAGACTATTCTCCCCAAGGGCATGGTAGGCTCATCATTTTCGGATGAGGTTACTAAGCGCTGGTCCACCCTCGGGGTTGCCTCCTCCAATCTATCGTTTGTTCTAGTCCATGTATCCATTTCTGTTCGGATCAATCCCCTTCTCACATATCATAACAAGCGCTCGCTATTATGACAAGCAAAATCGACAAGGATTGCAGAGATGATGGCTCCTCATAAGCACATAGCATATGATGGTGGTTTTTTAGTTGACAAAAGTTCGAACGCTTGTTATTATTTATCCGGCTTGGCATTAATTGCCGACCGACTTACTCTTGAGCAAGTCAGATTCTAGGGAGGTATTCAAGAAGAACCGATGACATACGAGGTTTCTCAGAGCAGATCGACCGATACAATAGATAAGCTGATGAAAGCAGCCATTGACCTTTTTTCATCAAGGGGTTATAACGCGACCTCGGTGCGCGACATAGCAAAAGCGATGAATATGAGCATGGGGGGAATTTATAACTATTTCCCGTCAAAGGAGAGTCTGTTCTTCTACATTTTCGACAAGACTATCAGTGAGGCCCGGGAGGCTGTAATCGCCGCATCCCAGGCAGATCTGCCGCCGATGGAACGCTTCAAGTCTATGTTGACCACACATTTCACCTATATTGGAACCCATATTAAGCAAAGCAAAGTCACATTTCTTGAAGAAGAGTTTTTCACTCCAGAAAACAGACTAAAGGGCAAGCAGTATCACCAGGATTTTCTTAATCTCTACGTAAATGAAATAAAGAAACTACAGGAAGCTGGGTACATAAGGCAACAACCAGCGACGATAATGGCATTCAATGTTTTTGGCGTACTTAACTGGTTCATGCGCTGGTTTCGCCCTGAAGGTGAATTTTCACTTGAACAAGTCGTCCAATACATTGTTGATTTCATTATTGATGGCATCAAAGGGCCAGCCTGCTAAACAGCAAGCAAAATTCGGATAATCAAGGTCGGGCAAAGACAACATTCCTCCTGAAGGTCAAAGTGGACACCGATAGGCCGGCCATGCTCCCGACTATCTGGATCGCAGCATTCTCCTTCGTCTGCCGCAAGAGAGCGACATACCCCGGTCATTTCTGCCGCTTGTGCCTGTCCGTGACGGACCTCGTTGTGCTCGTGGCGATCTCCTGACGACATACACCTTTCTCGTCTCATATAGCGCCCATGATGAATGAACTCGCTTAGGTATCGCCCCCCTTTCTGAGCCCACGATCGTGGCACTATCGTCACACCTGATCTTTCTGCTGGGGGATAACTTGACCCCGAATTACGCTGGTCTGGGGCATTTGTGGGGTAGCAACAACTTCCAGAGTTCGAATGGTGGCCAACGTTCAACGAAGCCCCTTTGCGGAGACTCACATACGGTCAGAATTACAGGTTGTCTTATTCGTGCTCAAATGAGCGCCTAATGACTTCACTGGTGAAGCGTAATCTTTGGTGCGCTAGATAGAACAAATCTTCCTTGCAGGAGATAGATCACTCTTCCACACTCTCTTTCGTGTTGCCGCAACTGCCCCCTCGTTGAGCAGGTTTTGCACGACGGCTAGTACATGGTTCAATGCATTGTCTCTTTACACTCTTTCTTCGCCTTGCATCATGTCTCGAACTTCTTCCTGATCCGTCACATTCTATGGATCCGACCATGTGCTAACCTAATACGTCAATATATGGTCGGATCCATGGTCTTTTCAACTCATCAAGGCTTCCCTTCTCAAACAACACCCGATACCGAGATCTCTGTGCCAAGTTCCACCAAGCATAGATCAACTTCTGGGCGCTATCCAAGCTGCCAAGTTGTCCTCTAAATCAGGGATCCGCTTGGCACCCACACCCTAGACCACACGTGTGAGCTATCATGCCGGAGTCGTCACAGGCGTATCTGCCGGAACAGATTTACTCTGCCCCCTCAGCCCCCTGCTTATGAACTTCGGCTTAATAATCCATATGAGCAGCGGGTGGAGCGTTAGAACCAGTATGACGTTCACTCCCATAATCAGGGAAAGGAAGAAGCCTACCTCTGCCTGGAACTTCATGTCCGAGAAGAAATACCAGGTAAGAATGGGAAGGATCACTGTTACCCCCGTGTACACAACAGCCTTGCCACAGGTACACACCGATTGAATAATCGTAGCCGACCAATCTCCACCTTCCAAGGGGAACTCCTCCATGCAGCGACTGTAAAGATAGATGGCAAAGTCCACACCGAGGCCAGCTCCAATTGCAGCGATGGGAAGGGTATTTATGGAAAGCCCGATGTCTCTTAAACCCATATAAGTAAATGACATGGCGTTGGCTAGGATGAGAGGGATCGTGAGCATAAGGCCAGCAACAATCGATCGATAACAGATGGCGCACAGAATAAAGATTCCACAATAGACCGCGAAATCGATGAGAAGATGAGACCTCTTCATCTCTTCATTCACACCGATTTCCATACCTATTCTGCCACCCGCCAGCTCAAACTGCCCTACATCTATCTTGTTCGGATGGGACTTGAAGAAATCATAGGCCGCGTCCCGGATGCGAAGGAGGTTGTCAGAAGTGTGGTCGGAGAAGAAAAGGTTGATTTGGGCTCGTTGAAGCGTATTGTCGACATATCGACTCATTGTCGAAGGACCCAGCGTGTTCCGGAGATAGCCGAGAAGCCCTACAAGCTGCTGTTCGTCACGGGGGAGTTCGTAGTAAGCCAGGTCCCCTTCACGCAGTGTCAGGTTGACCATCTTCCCCATATCAATTACGGAGTCCGAGCATTTATAGATATCGGGCAACTGTCTACGCATGTGTCGGTCGAAGGCCTCGAAGGTTTTGAGGACCGCTGGATGGTACACGGAATCCTTCTGTCCGTCATAGAAAAGCACAAAGTTTTCAGACGACGCCTTGAAGAGCCGATTAATCAGAGCCTGATCTTTGTTATAAGGATGATTCTCATAGAACACAGGGGAACCAGCCGCACGATCGCCGATTTTGAGTTTTGACATTTCCCAAACACAAAAGATGGAAAGGAGGATAATAAGGCCACCAACAATATAGCGGCTCCCAGGTGCGATAGAAAACTCTGTAATCTTCATCATGAACCTAGCCTTCCAGTCTAGCTGGGACGTTTCTTTCTTCCAGCCAGAGGTGTTCACTTTGAATGGGAAGATGCTGCAGACTGCCGGTACCAAGAAACCGGTCATCAGAATCGTTGCCATCCAAAAGCTCATGATGATGGCCAGGTGCTGCATGAGCACGATCTTGGCGATAAACAGAACCCCAAATCCGGCGACGTCTGCGGCCACGGCAGCGAAGTTGGGAATCCACATGGTCCTTGTCGTTTCGTAGCAGGCAATAAGGCGGTCACCCCCGCTTGCGTCGAGCTCCTCAAAGTATCGGTAGGCGATCTGATGCGAGTTCCCGATCATCCTCGCTCCTACAAGAAAAGCCAGAACGTAGAGCAACGGGTTAAAGTTGATCCCTGTGAATCCTATGAATCCCAAACCCCAGATAGTGAGAATCCCCGCGTTCACGAGAGGTGCGAACATTCCCTGGAAATTCCGGTAAATAAGGATCAGCACGAAGGCTATAGCAGCGATACTGATCGCGAAGACCCCATACATCTGTGGCTTAAGGCTGTAAATCCACCCCATGAGCATCGGGTACCCGACAATGTGGACGGTAGTGTTCTTGTCAGAGTAGTCCTTGACTAGTTTGTGGAGGAGCTGGAATGCCCTCTCGTAGGAAATGTTCTCCTTGAATTCCGTAAGAATGAGAGCGGCCGTGCCATCGCTGGACACGAGACGTCCGTTATATGCCGGACTGGAAAAGACGTTCTCCTTCAGTAGCTCCATCTCTTGCTCATTCTTCGGAATATCAGGAAACATCAGTGGTTCAATAATGATTTCTCCTTTTCCTTTCGTCTTCGCTACCTTGGTAGAATTACTGGCAATAGAGACCGTAAGTTTTCGGTATACCTCATCCCAGAGTTCGATCTCCTCGGTCATACTCTTAATTTTCGTCAGAGTCTTTTGGTTAAAGACATCCCCCTCATTCACGTGCAGAGCAATTACGACACCTGATCCACCACTCCCAAAGATCTGGGCAAACTTCCCATGAAGCTTCAGATACGGATGATCATAAGGAAACATGTGCGTGAGGATGACCTCCCCGCGAACCATAAAAGCTCCATAAAGAAAACCTGCCGTAATCATCAGAATAAGAACAAATACGCCAAGCCTGTGATTTGATAGGAACCAGCACAATTTATCCAGCAGAGTTCGCCTTCTTACTCCGTTTCGCGTTTCCATCCCTGTTTTCTCCTAACCTTATTAGTTACGCTTCTGCCACACACCTTGAGGACCAGCGTCGGCACTTACGTAGATCGCTCCATTCGCCCCGACTGCCACATATTTTCCATTTCCCAGCGAAGTTAGCTTGTAAATCCACGAGTACTGTATCGACGGCTCAAACTTTGCTGAATGCCATGACTGACCCTGATCAGTGGAAAAGAGAACGACGCCTTTTCCGCCGATCAAAAGCGTCTTCGCTTTGTCTCCTTTAATAGAGAAGATATGGCGGTTAGGTACACCTGCCGTGGCCTGTCGCCACGTTTTACCGGCATCCTCTGTCTTCGCAACATACCCATCGATACCCGCAACCCATGCGGATTTCGCGCTTATCGCATGGACGTCAAAAAGAATGCTCCCGCCGAGAATTTCCCCTGTTTCTTCTGAAAAACCGAGGCCTCCCGCCTGTTTCTCCCATGTCTTACCTCCATCCGTGGTATGGTAGATAAGTCCGTACTCCCCCACCGCAAAACCGTTCCTTTCGTCAGAAAAGGACACGCCCTTCAAAATAAAGTCGCCATCCTCAAAGCCGATAGTCCAGGTCTTTCCCCCGTCGATGGTGTTTAGAATATGTGTCTTTTCGGTCACGATCCAGCCCTGCCTCGCATTAACGAAGTGAACACCTGTGAGGAAATACTTTACCGGCACCTTTTCCTTGACCCATTTTTTACCGCCGTCAGTAGTGCTAACTATGGTCCCACCATCGCCGACGGCCCACCCCCGATCTTTGTTGAGAAAGAAGATCGAGTTCAGGGTATAGTCAGTTCCACTCTCCTGGCTTCTCCACGTTCCCCCCCCATTGTCAGTATGAAGAATTGTGCCCCACCGGCCGCAGGCCCAACCCTGCTGTTCCGAAGGAAAACTGACAGATAGGAGATCCTCCTGCAATTTCTCCCCGGCTTTCGTTTGCGAAGTCCCCCCCTCGCCCGAGAAGACTGGAGGGCACAGGAGCAAAGCCAACGCAACTATCAACAAACCCGCGCGAAGCCATTTTTCGCCACCACGGACTAAATGCGTCCGGCCTATCGAAGCATCACGATTCATAAACAAAGACAACATCAGCACCTCCATGTTTCATATCCGTAGGCGTTGAAGCACGATCTTTCTTTTCCCTGCCATCCACAGCCACCTGGCGGCTACGATCGGAATTCTCAAAAGCGCTCAACGCGCGATATCAACAGCCAGTCGCCCCCAGGTAAGCGTTATCATCTACGCAGCCTCAGACGGCACAAGGATGTTTCCTTTACAATTGCGCCAATGTCGCGAGTGTTTCATCCGTCCCCGCTTGGAGCAAACCGTAGTGCCATTCCTCTTGTCCAATTCAACCACTCGAAACAGAGCACTTTCTATCCCGGCACGCTCGGGGGGAATCCCTCGATAATTCATTTGACCCCCTCCACCAACTTGAACATCGCCGTTGCTCTCGTCTTACATTTCGTTGAGACGATCATTCAGCCCCTCCAAACAGGCGCCTGACGTTCCCTACCATTATTGTCTCGATTACGTCATCGCTCACTCCAGCGTTTTTCAGGATGGGAATAAAGGTAAAAAAGATATATCTGTACGACCATTCAGGAGTTATATAGGGTATCGCCGGCCCACCGGAGGACATCCGCTGCACCACCTCTTCGCGAGAAAGCATGGCGGGCTCGCGTCCCAGCCACCATCCAATATAGTCGTGCGAAAGCATGATCTGGTTGGCATAGCCCGCACCGATAAGGCCTATTATGCATGCGCGTGTTACGGCTTCCGATACTTCAACAGCTATTCCCATCCTGTCAAAGGCGATCGATGCTCCCTTTTCAAGAATTCGGAAGAAGTAGTTCATGTCGCCGGTACCATTGCAGTGACCTATGACTATTCTCTTGGGATCAACGCCTTCAGATATGAGCATCTGGGCCTGTTCCACGCCCATCGTGCCCCCCTCCGTATGCGTTATTATGGGGACTCCAGTCTCTCGCTGGACCCTCGCCATCGCTTTCAGGCTCATTTCTTCGTACTCCGTTATCTTTCCCAGTCCCGTACAGAGCTTCAAAACACCCGCTCTGACACCGGTGTTTCCAATTCCTTCCGTCACGTCTTGCAGATATGTCTCATACAGTTCTGTCGTCGTGTCAAAGCCCATCTTGGTCCGGAACCTGAGATAGTTGGAAGCGCCTTGAAGCTCAGTCGACAACCCCGTAGCACAGATTATATTTAGCCCCGTAAGTTCCGCCACTCTCTTCTGTACGAGAGGAAGCCTCCCCGCGTCAGTCGGCCCTGCGTCAATCATGGTCTTCAGTCCATACGCAATAGGGTCCCGTAAGAGTTCGGCACAGTATCGGGCGATAGCTTCTATATCGAAGGTCCGACCTTTGGCGTCATACTCCCACCCCGGGAAGTGTGTTGCTATGTGCTCGTGCATCAGCGTCATTCCGAGATCATCCGCTAAAACAGGACCCAGGACGGTGTTCACATTCGCTTTGGTGCCCACGATACCCCTCCTTTTCAGTTTACTTTCTTGTTTGTGATCTCTCGAAAAGCGCCCGGCCATTACCTTCTTCAATAGCGCTTCTCTCCAATGGACCGAATCCGTTGTATGCTTCGAGATCCTTGATACAGTTTTTGATTACACTCACTGGAGCAAAAACCCAGTCACTGCCGTACAGAATGCGAGAGGGATCCGCCACGGCTTGAAGAGATGGGAGGGCGTAAGAACCAACGATCGCTGTATCGTAATAGAGCTGTTTGGCGTAATAGTAAAAGCCCTTCGGCATATTCCCTTCCGCATTTGGCCACAACCCGATAGACAGTCCTTCTCCTATCCGGTTCATCAGATATGGTACAGCGCCTCCACCGTGAGATAGAATAATCGAGATATCGGGATAACGCTCCAACGTGCCCGTCGATATAAGGTTCGTTACGGCGCGAGTTGTCTCAAAAGGAGCTTCCATGAGAGATATCGTACATGGAAATGGGTTCGCGTGTACGGGGTTGGCTGGATGAATATGTACAACGGCTTTTCTGCGATTCAACTCCTTATATAACTCATCAAAAGAGCCATCACCAAGGTACACTCCCTGGTAATTTGTCAACAGTTCTATGCCGTCAAACTTGAGCGTGTCCAAGGCATATTCGATCTCATTCAAAGTGCCGTCTACATCAGAGAGTAATCCCATGGTGGCGAAAGCCCCATACTTATCCTGATGATCGCTGACGATCTTCGCCAGAGCTTCATTACAAATACGCGCTATGGAACGGCTTGTCCTAACGTTTCCAACAGCA
>CAYOYU010000004.1:5356-8196 GCA_964408265.1 uncultured Syntrophorhabdaceae bacterium | reverse complement strand
GCTATTCATCATCTCGATGTCCTTCTCAACTGACCATTCGGGAAAACGTACCCCCAGCGCCTCGGTCACACCCTCTGCAGCTAAAACCCTTACGTACTCCTCCGGTATGATGTGATGGTGTACATCAATACGCCGGGGCCTGTAGTCTTCTCGCCGTTCGTCCATAATGACCTCCTTCAGATCTGCCCGGGAGGAGTTCCCCTCCCCGCCCTTCTTTAGCAGCCCGTCCTACTTCCTCGGCTTCAGCACGTTAAGTCCACTTAGGTCTTTGCATTTTGCTCAGCTTACTTATGGCTGAGCAACCCTTCGGCCGATAAATCTGTTCGTTTCCAGAACGCCGGACAGCTGAGCGCGTCCTGACGAAGCGTACTGTGTATGTCAACATAGTCTCTCCAGACCTGTACGCCGGTCCCCCCGTGAAAACTGCCAAACTCCGGCGCGAAGCCATACTGGTGGGACCACATTCTGTACAGTTTCCCTTTCTTATTGTAATTTTCAGAGTTAAGGAGCATTCCTGTCTCTTTATCGAAATAGATGACTCGCTTGCTGTAAACATAATTCGGATTCAATTGTGTGAGTTGGACCACATATATAGGACGTCGCTCCATCCTTACATTGCCGATCCCCAGCCCCTTCGCGGGGGACATAATGTACTCTGCTCCATCTATACTCGGCGCAGGGACTAGATATTCCCGTTCGGCGATAAGGTCAAATTTATATGGGTAGATGGTCGGGGAGAGTTTATGAAAGAAACCCTGGTTGTCATCATAAGTGGCATCCACCCCGCCCACCGGGTCCTGGCTGTCGGTAGCCGACATTTTGCGTATCCGTCGCATGGAAGGAAGGTAGAGCAGAAGATTGTCGGGCTTATTCGGAGCCGTATAGAATAATGCCACCTGAGTCAGGCCTGAGACATCCCTAGGTTCTGTAAAAGTAAAGGAGAATTGTCTCCTTTCCCCCTGCTTCTTTGCCCTTTCGTCCAGGAAGCCTAAAGGCTCTTCGGTCCGTCCGGCGAGTAACGCTCCCTTCACAAAGAAAGCTCCTTCAAAATCCGCCTTCAGATTCTTGTCGAAGGCTCCAACTTTTCCCATCAGATAGAAATTGAAATTGTGATCCATGTAGCGCGCTTCCCAGTTATACATAATCTGCTGCGCTTTGAATTTTCCAGATGGCCTCGGGAAAGGATATCCCCCTTCCCAGCTATCCGATATGATCCATCCTTTCTCGTCCAGTTTTGTCTTCCCCATGTTCGCCTTTGTCAGTTTGGCTACGGGGAGACTCCAGTAATACTGCCGCGTCGGAATGATCTCAAATTCGGCTATATTGCCGCCGTAGGGAGGTCCTGGTGGTTTCATACGCTCGTACATGGTCGGCCACATGAGCTCTTTAAAGGCACTGTTATTCTGAACATCTTTCCAAGTGTACTTTCCAGGCTTAATCTCCGGATGGATCTTCCCGACCACATCAGGCGCTTTGAAGCCAACGACATCCGCCCAGGCGTTCTTCATTTCCTCCGGGTCGTAACTTAGCTTTTTGTACAACTCTGGCGGCAAGATCTTTTTATACAAACCGTTCATATATGGCCTCGGGTCATCATAACGGGCCTTATACTCCTTTTCCATTCGCGAAAGGGTCGGCAGATACGTCTTTGAATCTGGCCAGGGCCACTCATCGGCGAGCAGGTTGGCCGGCAAAAGTGCAACCAGGCAAACAACCAACAACAGCGAAAGCTTCGTGTATGATTTCATTCCTAAACCTCCTTCACACCGGATAGTTGCACAGATTCTACACTTAGAATCTGAATTTGACGTTACCATATACTTGGTCCTTATGCCCCATCGTAGTTAAGCCTAAATCCTTATCGACATCTCCCTCTATCCAGAGCGCCCCCAACGTGAATTTCCAGGTGCTATCTGGCTCATATGAAATTTCCGCCTTGTATAAGTTGTTCCTCAAAGTCCAGTTTCTCATCCAAAAGACGGATGGTTGCAGTTTGGTGTGCAAGTACGTGGTGTTGACGAGTAGGCTTGTCACGTAGTTGTTTTCATACAATCTATCCCCGGGCGCCGTTGCCCAAAGATAATCGTCACTGGGGAAGTCCATGATCCTGCGAAAATACCATTGAGGTGATATCATGAAATACGCTGTAGGGTTCAAGACATCGACTTTGACCTTCCAGTCGGCTCCTGCGGCAAACCGCAGTTCATCGGAATGGTAATATCGGTTGGCATTGTTAAGACGGAAAGTGTTATCGAATGCATAAAAGGATTCCAAACGAAAGGTTGGTGCCACCCCGCCAAGGGCAGTCGAACTCATACTGGGGATATCTCTGCTAAATGTACCCCCAATGAATCGAAAAAGAGGGTAGTATCCTGTGACACCTGGATGTATTATCATCCTCTGATCCCAGGGGCTAATAGTGAAGGTATCGTTACCGTTGAATAGATATATTGGGTCTTTCTCTCGACCATAATAATAATTGAGGCTGGCAATTGAATCCCAAAACGCTCCCTGGATCTTAAAGGCATACTCGAACCCGTCAGAACCGTGCGGATCATGAATGTCCCAATTATAAGAACCGATCCGTGCATAGTCGAAGGGATAAGGGCCTCCGAGTGGCACATCTTTTCGCGCTGCCCAGACCCCCCACTCGTCGCCCCCCGTATTAACGCTCTGGTTAGGTCGAAAATCCACGTTGGGATTAAATATGAATTGCAGACTCAGCGAGTCCATAAATCGTACTGGCACTTTATATTCTGATCGAAGAAGCCAGAGGGGGAGAATGTTGCTTTCAAATTCCGTGTCCAGCAATCCGCGGCGCTGGTCAATGGGATTGATCT
>CAYOYU010000004.1:0-5346 GCA_964408265.1 uncultured Syntrophorhabdaceae bacterium | reverse complement strand
ACCATCCGTTTGGCCCCACTTAACCACCTGCTTTCCAGCTCTGAAGAAAAAATTCTGTGGCGCCCAGGTAATGTTCGCCTCGTGAAGGATGTCTTGTCCTTTGTCCAGGATATAGAGACTCCCCTTTGACTTATAGAACTCCTTCTCACGCCATTCTCTATCACCCCCATATAACTGATATGCCCAATCCGCATTGAGCCGACCGCTGGCGAACAGTTTTAGGTCTGGTCTCGGCTGGTACGCAAGTTCCGTCAGAAATTCGAAAAACGCATTCTCGACGCCCTTCTTCGTATCCCACTCGTTTCCGTTGATATTGTAGCCCACATTCTGCTTCACATAGCCCGTTATACTAAATGGCTTTCCATTCAGATCTAACTCGAGAGCTAAAACAGATGTCTGCATAATAACGCTACATATAAGAACACCAAGAAACCTAAAACACCACTTACTACCGATTCCTTTCACCATGAACCCCTCCTTTCATCCTCCTTTAATTTCAAAGCAAAGAAGAATAATCTCATAATGCATAGAAACCCCCAACTGCCACTCTTTCTCTATACGATAACAAGCGCTCGCTATGCTGTCAAGCAATAAATTGGCGACTCGAGAGACTGGCTTAGTCCCAGCTTATTCTTACGAGCGCTTGTAATTTCTAACCAAGAAAAGAAATTCTTCATAATGCGTAAAAACCACCGGTTGTTACTGTTTTCTATACGATAGCAAGCGCTCGTTATGTTGTCAAGTAAATAAATAGAAGATTTAGAAAATACGTTTTAGCACCCAGAGGCACTGCTGCGTTCAATCATAATCTGGATTATACCTTGAAAACCCGGTTACGCCCACAGACATTTCAAGGTAACATTGCAGCAGCTTCCATCATAGGGCTACGAGCAACACGGGGAATTGGGAGCCTGCTTTTCTGAAGAAGGTTTCTAGTGTTCTACTTGTATACATGCCCAGCCCTCAAAGTACGTCTACTATGCATCATCAATGCATTATGGACGATATTGTCTGAATTTAGTCAAGCAAGGGCTGGTGTCACGAAGCTGGTTACTTTAAATAGTAGGACCCAAAATCCACCCTAGGATAGCGGCTCCTGGGGGCATATCGCGGGTGATGGTATAGATGTCCACTCAGTTCTGCGTGACCCATGTTCCTGTTATGCTCTGAACTGCCCCACCATCTCCTGCAACTCCCTGGAAAGCCCCGCCAATTGCCGGGATGCTTCAGCATTCTCCTGGATTTTGGAGGAGGTCTGCTGCATCACCAATGAGATCTGCTGAATACTTGAGGCGATCTCATTGGTGGTAGCAGTCTCTTCTTCAGATGCAACGGCGATCTGATTCACCTCTGTGGTGACGGTGGTAATCTGGTGGAGGATCTCCTTCAGTGCGTGACCCGATTTCGCTGCTTCGGTAGTTCCCGTCTCCACCTCTGCTACCCCTTGCTCCATAGAGGATACCGCCTTCTTTGTCTCCTTTTGCATTGACTCGATGGTAACGCCAATCTCTCTCGTTGCAATGGCCGTCCTTTCGGCAAGCTTTCTCACTTCATCGGCAACGACGGCGAAGCCCCTTCCGTGCTCACCTGCGCGGGCTGCTTCGATTGCGGCATTGAGTGCAAGGAGGTTCGTCTGGTCTGCGATGTCGTTGATCAACTCCACGATGTCACCGACCTGGTCGGAACGTGTCCCGAGTCCTTTGATGACTGATGCAGAGTCGATAACGATGTCTTTGATCCGGTTCATTACCCTCACCGTCTCCTGGATGATGGCTTCCCCTGTTCGTGCAGAAGTGCTGGCGCTCTCCGAACTCTTGGCAGCGATCACACAGTTCTGTGCAATCTCCGAGGTTGTCGTTGACATCTCTTCACTCGCCGTTGCCACCGAGCCCACACGGAAGGCCACCTCTTCTATCCCTTCTGCCATCTGAGCGGAGGATATGTCGAGGGTATTCGCTGCGGAGGAGACTTTCTCACTGCTTTCGGCCACCTGAGTGACTACCCCCTGGAGGGTGTCGGCAAAGGTATTGAAGTGACGTGCCGTCTCCCCGATCTCGTCTGACGTAGTGATATCGATCCTTCGGGTAAGATCTCCCCTGGAGACCTCCTCGATGACCTCCACGGTCTTCTGGATGGGGGAGAGGATGATCGACTTCATCAGAAGGCTTATTCCAAAGGTGAGGATCACGGCAATGGCGAAGACAATGAGTGAGATGGTGAGGGCGAGTTTGAAGGTGAGGGTGGCGGAGGTATGCCGTTCTTTGCTTAGATTACGCTGCAGATTCAACAATTGATGCATCTGTGTATCGATGTCCTTGAAGATGTCGTCGGCCTCGATCTTCAACGACTGGGCCATTACGGGTTCCTTTTCCGCTGCCTCGAGAATCTTCTGGATCGCATTCTTGTACGTGTGTACCTTCTCTTGCGCACCAAGAAACTGTCTCTTTTCTTCCTTTGTCAGATTCTGTGATTTGATTGCTTCATCGATCAATCTGGCCGCTTTATCTAAGATGCCACGTTGCGTTTGACGCGCTTCTTCAAGCGACCTTTTCTGCAAGGTGGTTCCGTCGCCGAGAAAACCAGCCTTTGACGCCTCCTTGTCGGACGTCCCTTTGGCATCGGAAGACTTGGCAATCCGAGGCATTTGGTCTGCTTGAGTCAACATGACCACTACGTCAGTACAGTTGCTGTGAACTTCTTTCAGACCAATGAGCACCTACACTGCTGCCTCAAGGCGCATCAGCCGCACGCTGTAGATGTCGTCAAGGGCTGCCTTCTGTTTGAAGAAAGCACCGTAAGAGACAATGCCAAAGATGAGAAAAAAGAGAACAGCCACGAAGGGCGCTACAAGCAGTTTATTCGTCATTTTCAGATTCGTGAGCCATTGCTTCATTTCCGGTACCTCCTTAGCGAGAAAGTGAGATTCTTATCCGACTTCTAAACGGCGAACTACATTATGTCTTCTTCGGATTCACAAGTATGATCGCCCCTTCGACGAATTCTTGTGTCAGAGGTCACCCTAATTCTTTTGTCCATCTTATCTTACTGAACTGTCAGGCCTCCACCCCACAGAAAGGCAGTCATGGCGGCGTTATGGAACAGCACGGGCATGACTGCCTCAAAGTTGGCAGGAGCTCTTTGCCCATCTGATGGCATATTGGATGAGATCGGGATGGGCTTTGATATTGAGCTTCGTTTTGATGCGGGTACGGTACGTCTCGATGGTCTTTATGCTTACGCAGAGCCTGTCTGCGATCTGTTTCGTCGTCATCCCTTCACCGATGAGTTGAAGGACAAGGAGTTCCCTGCTACTCAACTTCCCGACCCCTCCGGTTTTCTCGGCCCCGGACAGCCCATCGATATACCTTTCCAGCAGCGTGCTCGACATGGTTTCACTGAGATAGGTCCTGCCGTTTAGTACCTGACGTATGGCACTGATCACTGTAGATGTGGTCTCCTGTTTTAGCACGTATCCCTTTGCCCCTGCCCGTAAGACATGCTCGACATAGAAATCTCCGCAATAGGCAGATAGAACGAGAACGGGCAGCCTAGGAGATCTAATTGTAATCTCTTTTATCGCATCTATTCCTTTCCTTGCATCGAAAGAAAGATCGATGATCACGACATCGGGGTTAAGGTCGGCTATGGCCCGACTTGCTCGGCTGTTGCCCACGGCCCCACAGACCTCCAAGTCGGATTCTCGATTGACAACGACGGTCAGCCCCTCGCGAATGATGGGGTGATCGCTGATCAGGAAGACCTTACGCTTGAGACTCAGCATATTCAGACCTTCTCGCGGATGATATCCGCCCCCGGCGAAGCGAGGAGGGACGGCAGTTGGAAAGATTATCGATGGTAAGCACATCCGCGTTGAAATGTGTGATGGTCTGTGTAACCGACCGCACGTCTTCTGCCAACGACCAGGCTTCAAGATGCGATTCCCGGTTGATGATGGAGGAGAATTCTTCGCTTACCGAGGGTTGATCATTGCTCAAAAGGATCTTACGGTTCCGGTTCGCCATGGTCGGTTCCCTGATTGGATATTATAGAGAAGCACAATCTGCAGGCCACTCTACCAAAGCAGCCCGCCAACTCGATTGCGCTCATACGCTCTCCATCACTAGTGAACCGTCCGCCCCCAGCGGAGTAACCCATGGGAGTAGAGGATTTCGCGCACGCCGGGGGGCAGCGTCGATTCTCCCCAGGGGCGGACGGCTAGATGTCAATATATCCTCTCGTCAGCAGCCTTGCCTGTCTTTGGCACCAGCGCGGAAGGTCCGCGTAACTCAACGAGGCCTACAGCCGGAAACCTGCATTCACGCCGATCTCCGTTGAAAAACTCCAATGGAGTTCCGCGAGATGTTTAATATCTATCCCTGAATCATGCTTCCCCGGAACCGTTCCAAGCCAATTCACTGCTTAGGAGAGAAACCGTAGCGATCAAGCTTTGCAACGGCTTTCGTTAGCACTCAGCTTATCATATAGACACTTCCGCACAGGGGTCTCAGAAGAACCCATCGGCAAAATAAGACTTCTCACCTTTTCCATTTCTCTGCTTGTACCAACGTAATCATGCCCAGTCCCGGGTCTACCAGGTTCTTCTTTCGTGTACCATATTCCGGATGTTCGATATTGGCGTTCTCCTTAATGCTCAGCCTTTCTATTCGCATCCTTCCCTGGCCCGTACGAACGAGGTCGCATAAGAACAGATTTCTCATCACCTTCCCGCCGGCATCTCCCAAGCTGAGTTTCCAGAGATTGAGTGACTGTGGCTGTATTCAGTAACTGCGGTGGTCTTCGGTAACGCCTAGGGATTGCCGCATCATCTCAAAGTACCGCTGTCTCCAGAATTCGACACTCCTGCTAAGCCCCTCGGAGAGGTCCTTAAGGGTCTCGGTGAGGCGTTCCACCTCTTTCTTCAGACGATCATTCTCTTCCAATATCTCTTCCATACCTTACTCCTCACTCTCCGCAATAGCGGTTTTCCCTTGGGGGACCCTATACCTCACCCATGCCTTGGCAGCAGCCACCACTCCTATTGCAAGGGTGATTTGCACACAATAGTCGAGAAGACGGGAGGGATGCCCCAGGGAACGTACTATAAAGGGGTCGCTCATGATCATCTCTCCTGCGACTCGCCCTAAGACTGCAGCACCGAGGGTGACGATGATGGGGAAGCGGTCCATGAGCTTTGTAATGATGCTTGAGGCGAAGACGACGATGGGGATGGACGTGGCAAGACCGATGAGGAGGAGAATAAGATCCCCTTTCGCAGCCCCTGCTACCCCCAGGACATTGTCGAGGCTCATGACGAGGTCTGCCATTAAGATGGTGATGATGGCCTGA
>CAYOYU010000003.1:0-58731 GCA_964408265.1 uncultured Syntrophorhabdaceae bacterium | reverse complement strand
AGGACGTAGCCGCGCTATTTCTCATCCTTATGGTGCCTGTATTCTGGGGTGCTTTTCACTATCTCTACAAGATACAGGTCAAAGACAGCACTTACCTCTATGTGGAAAGCGATTATTATACGATAAAGCTCGCCAAGACTGAGAGTACCGACAAACAGAACACTCTTGAGGCGCTTGTCCTTGACAACTTGATCCATTCATACGTCTGCCTCAACGACCCCCGACATATTGAATATGAGTATGAGCGAATCTATGCCGATGTGTTGAAGTGGAAGCTCCCACCCGAGACTCCCTTCAAGTCGCTTACCATCGGGGGGGGCGGATATACCTTTCCCAGATATATGGAAGTCTCCTATCCGAATGCCCGGATAGATGTTGTGGAGATCGACCCGGAGGTAACCAGGATTGTCTACAAGCATCTGGGTTTACCGGGGAACACCCGAATTACCACTTACAATACAGACGGCCGTTGGTTCGCCATGAACTGTAAGGAGAAATATGATGTGATTTTTACAGATGCTTACAACGATCTCTCCATACCTTATCATCTGACAACGAAGGAGTTTCAGGCCCAGATAAAGAATATTCTCAACCCTGGCGGGATAGTAATGTCCAATATTATAGATAACTTCCAGAGAGGGGCCTTCCTGCCCTCCTACATGAAGACCCTGGGAGAGGTATTCGGCGCGGACAATGTGCACCTTATCTCCGTGAATCCGGACTTCAAAAACACAAGGATAAGTACCTTCATCGTCATAGCTGCCAATGGACCTTTGGATATGGAGGACTTTCAGACCCACCTCAAAGACCGAATCGGAGGATCTGCCACGTCCGTATTAGTCCCGAAGCAGATGGTACGTGACTTTCTGAACAAACCCTATGCGATAGTTATCAAAGATGATTATGCTCCCGTAGACAACCTCATTGCACCGGTTTTCGAGGAAAGGTTCGGATACAACAGGAAAAGCTGAGCGTCGAGCCTATTGATTTTCCGCGCTGATTCTTTTAGAATGATACCAAGGCGGGCATAACTCAGCTGGAAGAGTGCAAGCTTCCCAAGCTTGATGCCGCGGGTTCGATCCCCGTTGCCCGCTCCATATAACCTACCGAAATCATTACAGTCATATACCTCAAAACTCTTTCCGTGGCCGTTCCGTAGGCATTCCGCGGCCTTACAACTTTCCGTACACGATTATGAGCAGGGAGTCCCTCTTTCGGGGCTCCCTTTATCTTTTTGCGCTGGAGGTGCGTAGTGCATGAGCTGGAGATGGTAAGGGTGGACGATGCTGGGCAGCAGCATGGCTTTTTGAGGGTGCTCATTACCCTGAAGGACCAGGCGGGCAAGAGATTCGGCGCGGGCTTCCTGGTACGGAATATCTACGGGGATGCAACGAATAAGGCATTTAAACGGCTGATCCCGCTGCGAATCAAAGAAACGCGCGAGGTCGATTTCACCACGGCATAGGAGGTGCGTATGGAAGAGAGATTTGAACGGGTACCATTAGACAAGATCACCCCGCATCCGCAGAATCCGCGGCAGAATTTCAGCGGGGCGAAGTTCGAGGAGTTGGTCGCATCAATCAAGGTCCACGGCGTACAGCAGCCCATCGTACTGCGGACGCTAAACGGCAACGGGACATATCAGATCGTTGCCGGCGAAAGGCGGTACAGGGCATCAGTCCAAGCGGGTACCGGAACCATACCGGCCATGATCCGGGACCTGAGCGATCAGGCCGCCCTGGACGTCATGACGATCGAGAACCTGCAGCGCGAGGACTTGAGCGAGATCGAGGAGGCGAAGTGCTTCCAGACATATCTCACCGAGCGTGGCGAAGAGGCCCTTCCGGAGCTGGCGGAACGAACCGGGATCGATGCCCGGTACATCCGCCGGCGCGTGGGCGTCCTGCGGCTGCCGGTGGAGGTCCTCAAGGCATGGGAAGACGGGAAACTGGTCTATGGCCACCTCGAACAGTTCCTGAGGATCCAGAACCTTTCCCAGAGCAGACGTGAAGCTCAAATAAAGGAATGGTTGAAGAAAGTTATGGAGCAGGGCTGGGACGGCAAGGCCATGCCGGTGAGCAGGTTTAAGGACCTCCTCGACAGCCAGGCCCCTAAATTGAGCTGCGCCCGGTTTAAGGCGAAGGAGCAGGGCTGCAGTACCTGCCCGTCGAACTCTTCCGTCCAGGGCGGCCTCTTTGGCGATGATTTCAAGGAGGTAAAGGCAGTCTGCATGGCGCCCCTTTGTTTCAGAGCAAAGCAGAAAAAGTGGCTCACCGAGAATTGGGAATCGACCGACTTCTTCAAGAAGAACGGCACCCGAGGTTTCAGGTTTACCGGAGAAATCAGCCATGAAGGCAGGAACTATATATGGCAGAAACTTGCAGCAAAGTGTCTCGAATGCGTTGATTTCATTACCATCGTGTCCGTGGAAGGCAAGGAGGAGTCCGGCCAGGTTTGTATAGGAAAGAAGGCCTGTTTCAATGCAGTCTATCACCCGGCTTCGGGTGGTAATACCCAGAAGAGCCCTGAGCAAAGCCGGAACGATCGGGTGCACAGGACCAGAAACGAGTTTTACAAAGTTGCGCTGGCTGCGCGGGAAGAATTGATCCCTCCGGACGACATTGCACTCCAGAGATACATCCTGTTTCAGCTGCTCAACGACAATGCCTTGCGAAAGGAAGTCGCGGAAGAAGTTAAACCATACGATCCCGGAGCCCGCCAGGAGAATTGGTATTATCCACCCTTTGCAGCTACGTGGAGATACATACAGTCGATACCAGCTGAACAAATTAAGTCGAAGATCAGGTCGGCACTGATCCGGATTGCCTGCGCGTATAACGAATGGAATAACGAGCAACAGGGAGCTATATCCTCCTTGCTGGGGGTGGATCTGGAGAACGAATTCAGAATCACGCCGGCATATCTGAAACGGATGACCATCGAGGAGATTCTCCAGCTCGCCGGCAAGCTCAAACTGGACACGGATCCCGCGGTCCTGGAGGCGGCGGGCAAACCATCGGGCCTAAAGAACCCTGGCAAAAACATCCTGAAAGGACTCACGAAGAAGGATCTGATTAACTGCATTATGAAAGGTGACCTGGCCGGCAAGGTGCCGGAAGAGATCATCAAGGTTAAATAGAGGCTATGGCAATGCAAACCCTCGGGCTCTCACAGCGGCACGCACCGATTCAACAGGAGGCGGCGGCGCCACTCGCCGTCTCCACCTTCCCTCAGGGGGAAATGGGTGGAGTGATATGAAGAATAAATTGACCGATTTGAACAATCATTTATTCGCCGAACTTGAAAGGCTCTCAGATGAGGATCTCAAGGACGGTGCGCTGCAGCAGGAAGTCACCCGGGCGAACGCTATCCAAGGTATTGCAAAAGAGATCATCAGCAACGCTCACCTTGTACTGAAGGCCAAGATTGCCATTAATGAGAAGACGCTCGTGGACGCACCGGAGATGTTGGGCATAGAGGGGAGATCCAGTGTCGCGAGCTAATAGATATACCGATGGACAGTTAGAGTTCCTCCGTACGGGTTACGCTCAGATGGCAATCAGGGATCTCACCCCTATATTCAACGCCCGGTTCGGCCTCAGCAAAACCGATTCACAAATAAGATGCGCTCTTCATAATCATCGGATCACATGCGGGCGCAAGGGCGGCGCTCGGCTTATACCGCACCTTAGAGTCTGTACGAAGGTCCAAGCGGAATTCATCGAGGAAAACTACCGCCTTATGACTGTGAAAGATCTGGCCGCCGCGCTGACCGATAAGTTCGGGGTCGTACTCACGGAAAGACAGATCAACACGTTTATCAAAAACCACGGAATCACGTCCGGCAGGACGGGGCGCTTCGAGAAGGAGCATACTCCTTGGAATAACGGGACCAAGGGAAAAGGCCTGACTGGCAGGAACAAAACCAGTTTCAGAAAGGGTAATGTACCTCCTAACCGAAGGCCCCTATGGTCCGAACGGATCGATTCGAAGGATGGTTTTATCCTGATCAAGGTGCCCGAGACGGACCCATATACGGGATTTCCTACCAGGTTTAAGCTCAAGCACGTCTGGATCTGGGAACAGGCAAACGGACCGGTACCCAAGGGCATGAACGTGGCCTTTAAGGATTCGAATAAGCTCAACTGTGTTCTCGAAAATCTGATGCTGGTATCGGATGCGGAACTGTTGCGGCTAAACCAACATGGGTACCGAGAGATGCCCGAAGAATTGAAACCGAGCATACTGGCATTGTCAAGACTGGAAACGAAAATGTTCTCCAGGGCTAAGGACCACCGACAGCAGACCCAACTAAGGACAGAATGAACACAAATACCGATTTCAGAGTGGCCCTCGATTTCTGGGACCACCCCAAGACACAGAAGCTCATCCGGAGGCTGGGTCTGGCCGGACCGGTAGCACTCCAAAGACTTTGGGGTTGGACCGCAAACCACCATCCGGACGGGCGGCTCGGTGCGGATATCGAGGATATCGAGATCGCCGCGAAGTGGCCCGCCGAACGTCCCGGCGAATTTGTGGCAGCGCTGTTGGACGTCCATTTCCTGGACCTCCAGGGCGATGATGGGTCATACGAGGTCCACAACTGGCGCAAGCGCAATCCCTGGGCGGCCGGAATTGAGACACGCGCAAACAAGGCGCGTCTATCGAGACTGGCCCAGCTACGCCCGGAATATTACCGGGCTCTCCTCGCCGTGGGAATAGACGGTGTGGATAAACCCACGTATGACGCGCTGATAGCGGGTACCGTGTCCATTAATGACGTGATTGTGTTGGCGACCGCCAAAGAAAGACCCGGCGAACGCCAAGAAAATACCGGCGACACGCCCGGCGAGCGCCCGGCGAGCGCCAAGCAACCGCCCGGCGAGCGCCCGGCTCCTTTGCCTTTGCCTTTAGCCTCTTCAGAATCTACCCCCACCCCCTTACCCCCACCCCCTTCGCTGCCGCTCGGGGATACTGGCTCTGAAGGCAAAGAACCGCCGAAGGATCAAGGGCAAAAACCCGTGGTCAAGGCGAAGACAAGGGCAAAGAAACAGACCGGAGATCCACCGGGATTCGCTGACTTTTGGGCGGTATGCACAAACAAAATCGCCAGGGCAGATGCTCTAAAGGCATACCGGGATCTCAATCCGGATGCAGTATTGCAGACCCGCATGGTGAACGCCAAAGTTGCACAAAATGCTTTCAGAGCCCGCGAAATTGCGAAAGGGAATAAGCCGCCGGCACAACCCTATCCTGCCACGTGGATCCGAGGCGCAAGATGGGAGGATGAGATAGAAAGCGAAGAGACCAAGAAGGAGAATGAACCGGTACGGTGGAAGGAACGGGACGGGACGATTATGGAGGAACGGGATGGAGTAGCCGTCCCTGTAATTGAACAACCCTCCGGTACCTGGGTCATCGATGAGGAGAAACAACGTCAACGGACAGCCGGACCAACAGCGGACAAGTCCGCGGACGTTCTGTCTTTAATCAGCAAGACCACCGCAAGGATGTCAGCATGACAACACGTACGCACGACCTCACCCACCCAGCAACGTCGCGGGTCCTCCCCGGACCAACAACACCATACGACTCGCAGAGCCCCGGAAAATCACAACTTTTCAGAAATTGTCAAAATGGAAAAATGGAAGCTGCCGAAATGATTGCAACATCGAGGACGTTCGGCTCTTTTTCCCCGGCTGATGTTCTGGCTATATTCGGGCCGGGATTTTTGAGCCCTGATGTTTGTAGGGCATGGATCTATCGAAGACTCCATCCGGAAGGCGCACATTGCCCAGGCTGTGGTGCCCGAATCGACAGACCGGAATCGTTGCAGCGTTTTTGGACGGGCGAACGTCTCCGCTGCCCTGCCTGCCGGAAATATTTCACGGCCCAGACCGGGACGATGATCACCGGCACACACATGGATCCCCAGCAGATCTGCCTGATGGCGTTACTCATTGCCCTCCATTGGTCTCCGGCCCAGATCGCCAAGACGATCGGAGAATGTGCCGAGACCGTCCGAATCTGGCGGCGCAAATTTGCCGCGCTCAACCTCGATCAGGAAACGCCCTATGCCCGATGATGACAAAATCCTCGAAACCCTGCTGACCCTGGGTCTCAAGGCGAACAAAAAGCAATATCACACGCTCCTTACAAAAGTCTCTGCAGGCGGGGTCCTTACTGCCGCAGAACAGCGTCAGTTTGATCTCCTCGACGCGGACCTTCGGGGCAAATCCGATTCACCGCCCGGGGATCCCGCGTCCCAGGCCGCCTCCAAAGATCCTGGTACCGCCGACTCCTTTTCAAATGTCCTCGCCGTCACCGCTCATTTGCAGGCCTCCGGCTACAAAGTGAAGAAGTCAACCGTTTATAACCATGTCAATGCCCGTCGTCTGGAGCGTTCCGCCGATGGAACATTCTCGCGCTCCGCCGTCGACCGCTACGCCCTGGCCGTGGACCTCCCGAGGATCGACGGCACGCCTGTCACCAAGCAGGATAACGAACTGCAGCGCCTCCAGCGCGAAAAGATGGAGCTGGATAATCGCCGAGAGCGCGCCGAAACCGAACTCGCAGAACTGAAACTTGAAGCCCGCAAGAAGGACCTGATCACCGGCCCTCTGGAGAAGGAACTTGCCGCACGCCTCATAATATTCAAATCCGACATCGAGACATTCATCCGTTCCCGGGCGGCTGCAATCGTCGCCTGTGTCAATGGAGATCTCGCCCGGACTCCCGAGCTGGTAGCCTTCTTCCTCGCCGCCTCCGAGACCTGGCTCGCCCGCTATTCCCAGAACAGAGAATTTCGGATCGACGAAGACGGCCGCGTCTCGCCTTCCCTGGAAGATGATCTCGAAGATAACGCCAACAACAAGAGAATCGAAATATGAGCTACCAGTACATCTACATCTGGCGGAACAATCCCAAGAGAGCTACCTTACACGGTCGTCGCTGTCGGTTACTTGTTCGAGGCATCGCCAATTCTGCCCTTGTCGAGTTTGAGAACGAACAGCGGGAAGTAATAAGCAGGAACGCCATAAGGAAGGTCAAAGAAGATCCGAATGACTGAAGCTTCACCAAATCCTCCTTCCCTCCCCTCCCGCGCTTCCGCCCTTGTGGCCTCTGCCCTCTCGACGATCCGCCGCGCCGGCACCGCCTTCCCCTTCACCGTCCGCTTCTATCCTGGCGAACGCCGCGCCATGGAGCCCCGCGCCCGCTCTGCCGACGGCTCCGCCCTTCGCCCTTCCGTCTGGACCCGCATGTACCGCATGGTTGTCCGCGGCCGCCAGGTCAAGAAAGCCGTCCCCTGGTCGGACGACATGGCGCCCTACGCGCCCTGGATCATGGACCTCTGGGCGCTCCCCTGGGTCCGCGAGATGTACCTCTGCTGGGCGCCCCGCACCGCCAAAACTAACATCGGCCTTTCCTGCCTCCTATATTCCCAGGACCAGGACCCGGACCGCGCCATGTACGTCATGCCTATTGAGCCCCTCGCCAAGCGCATCATGAAATACCGGATCCTCCCTACCATCCAGGCCATTGCCCGCCTCGCCCGCTTCCTCCTCGGGGCCTACGACACCACCGGCACCCATGTCAGCCTCTCCAACGGCGCGGAAACAATGGTCGCCTGGGCCACGTCGGAGGCGATGCTCTCATCCGAGGACATCCGGTACATGTTCCTCGACGAGGTCGACACCAAGGAATGGAGCCCCGGATCCGGCCCGAACCCGATCCTTCTCTCCCGGGACCGCCTGGGCAACCACCCGGACACCTACAAACTGCTGGTCATTTCCAAGCCCGGCGACGCCCCCTCCAACATCTGGAACGGCCTCAAGGAAGAGTGCGACGTGGTCTACTGCCTGGAGGTACGCTGCCCGGTCTGTGGCCATCACCAGGTGATGACGGACGCCAACATCGTCTGGCCCTCCCGTATCACCGATCACCGCACTGTCAGGCGTGACAAGCTCGCCCGGTACCACTGCGAGAAATGCGGCGTCTTTGAGGGCAACCATTGGGACGACCACACGAGGAACCTCGCAGTCCGCGCCGGCCGGTGGATTCCCGGGCACATCAGCCGCGCCACCGACGACTGGGAGCCCGTCCCCGAGATCGACGTACCCAGGCATCCACGCAACTGCGGCGCGATCCTCCCCGGCTGGAACGCTCCGGACGTCTCCCTCTCCGACGTCGCCGCCTGCATGATCCAGGCAAAGGACTCCCTCGATCACCGCCGCCAGCTCGACAACCGCTACCGCGCCCGGCCCCACAAGCAGACCGCCCCAACCCAGAACGAAGCGCAGATCCTCACCCACAAGACCGCCCTGGCCTCCGGGATAATCCCCGCCGGCACCATAGCCCTCACCGCCGGCGTGGATGTTCAGAAGATCGGCTTCTGGTTCGTCGTCCGCGCCTGGATGGAGGACCTTACCTCCCACAAGATCCAGCACGGATTCGTCACAACCTGGCCCGACATCGAGAAAATCCTTTTCGAGACGCAATATCCCGTCCAGAATTCGCCCCTCACCATGGGAATCTGGCGGGCTGCCATGGACACCGGCGGCGGCCGCACCGACGAAGACGTCTGGACCCGCACGGAGGAAATCTATGAATGGCTCCGTCTCCATAAATGGCGCGGCATTGTCTTCGGGACAAAGGGTGCTTCCCGGGCCATGCCGAATGGCCCCAGGGTCAAGATCTCCGTTATCGACAAGTTCCCGCGCTCCCAGATCCCCATCGCCGGAGGCCTGGAGCTGCGCATCCTCGACACCGCCCTATATAAGGCGCTCCTTCACTGGAGACTCACCCGCACAGGCGACGAGTCTCAGCGTTTCTACCTCGACGCGGACACCGACATGGACTATGCAAAGCAGTTCCTTTCCGAGCGCCTCGTCACGCACAAAAACAAGCGCCCGGAATGGATCTCCCACGGCGCGAACCACCTCCTCGACTGCGAGGTGGGAGCATCAGCCGCGGCCGACAGTCAGTGGCTCCCGTCCCTCAAGATGCTCGCCGGGTACCTGAAGGCCCTGCAGGCCCAGCAGGAAACAGCCGCCAGGGAAGCCCAGTCACATAGCACCGATACCCGGAGTCAGCCCCCGGAAGCCCGATCACGATGGTAAAAGGACACAATGATCATCACAAAATCACATACAAGGAGGCCCCACTAATGGCAACGACAACCCTCACCGGCATGAAAGCAATCTGCACCTACGTCAACCGCTCCGAAGCAACCGTCCTCGACTGGATCCGGACGCGCGATTTTCCGGCCAAGAAACTCGGCGGCATCTACGAAAGCGACACCGCCTCCATCGACGTCTGGAGAACTGAGCGCCTCGCCGCCCAGACCAAGAAGGACCCCAAGAAAGACCCAAAACGCGGCCGTTTTACCACGGCGTAATAGAGAAGGAGGAACGATGGAAGGATTTGACGGCGAAATTGAAAACGCCTATGGCATTCTTATCAAGTGATCGACAATAATACGGGGAAGCTGCTCCGAGACCTCAAGGAGTGCTTTGCCCACCACAAAGCCGAGGTCCGTATTGAGTATAACGGCGAGGCCAAGGAATTCACCCTGGAGGATTTCCTCGAACGGCTGGGATTTCGGTCATGATCGGCGTATACATCGTAATAAGTACCAGATCGGGCCTGTGCGCAATGACTTTTCCAACCACTCAAATCTGTTCCAGGTGCAGAGACGGACATGACGCCCTCAATCGGGAAGTAATCAAGACCGCCGAGATCATGATGAGCTACGGGGCTGCCCTTGAGGACCTCCGGGAGGCCCGCGCCCTCGCCCGCCGCAGGCAGGAATTCCCCGCTCCGGAGGACGACCGCCCCCAGGGCCGCTCCATCCTCCCGATACCGCCAACCAACCGCCGGCTCACGCAGATCCGGCGGATCCACACGAGGTGATCCATGCCCTACATTTACGAACCGAAAGGAAAAGCACTCGAATACGGAAGCCTCGCCCTCAATCTCTACAACGGCTGCAGCCACGGGTGCGCTTACTGCTACGTTCCCCAGGCCACGCACACAACCCCGCAGGCTTTCGCGCAGCCCCGCATCCGCCCGATCGACGAGGCCAAGCTCGAGCGTGAGATCTACAAGATCCCCCGGGCTACTGAGAAGCCGCCCTCGGTCTTCCTCTGCTTTACCTGCGACCCTTGGCAACACCTGAACCAGACGGCCCGCGTCACCCGCCGTTTCATCAAAGCCTTGAATCGTTCCGGAATAGGGGTCGATTGTCTCACAAAAGCCGGTCTTCGTTCCACGCCCGACTTCGATCTGCTCGCCGACTGGCCGGACCGCAATTCCTACGGTGCAACCCTCACCTTCTACAAGGACACCTTCTCCCGGATCTGGGAACCCGGCGCAGCTCTTCCAGGTGAGCGACTCGCCGCCCTCGAGGAGGCTCACTCCCGCGGGATCCCCACCTGGGCATCCCTGGAGCCCGTCATCGATCCCGATCAATCCCTCGAGCTGATCCGCCTCTCCGCTCCATTTGTGGATGAGTTCAAGGTCGGCAAGTGGAACCACGATCACCCCTCCCGCAGGCCCGCATCCATGACCTGGTCAGCCGATCAGATCGACTGGGCCGCCTTCGCCCGGGACGCCGTCGCCCTCCTCGAATCCCTGGGGAAGAAATATTACATCAAGCAGGACCTGGCCGCGCATCTCACCACGGAGAACAAAGATGCCAAGGCCTTATGATCCTATTGCGGCCAGGGCGGCGGCTTACTGCGCTCTCTACCCAATGCTGTTACAGGTTGCCAGAGACCATGGGTACGCCCTCGCAGTGCATGGGTCGCTTCATCGGGACTTTGACCTGATAGCTATCCCCTGGGTCGAGGAGGCAAGTGAACCCCTCGATCTTATCAAGGCTCTCAAAGAAGCAACTCACACCGTGACGATCCATGAGGAAACCGACGAGAAATACTTCCAGGACTGTAAGCCAGAACAAAAGCCCCACGGGAGGGTAGCCTACGCGCTGCATGTGACAAACAAAGGGATGTACGGAGGATATTTAGACGTTTCGGTTATGCCGGTGATGAAGAACTGATTTTAGACACGGACGGCAGTCCCGGGAGTACACACCTCCCTTAAGACCCTGTGTTATCAGCACAGGACGGGATAGCCGCTACCGCCCGCTTGATATGCATGCAACCGGGAAAGTGTAGCAAGGCAATCCCTCAAGGTCAAGAGGGAGGTGTTTCTTTTGAAGAAGATACGCAGCAGGATCATCAAGACAGAACCTATAGAATGGCGAAAACTGAAATGGTTCCACCGGGATCTCAAATCCCTCAGCAAGACGGCCCTTGATAAACTCAAATCTTCCCTCGCCGCCAACAACTTCATACAGCCCTTCAACGTCTGGCAGGCGGCCGGGACCACCGTGATCCTCGACGGCCATTACCGGGCGAAGGCAATGCGCCTCCTGGAGAAGGAAGGTTACAGGATCCCGGACCTGCTTCCCGCTAACTTCATCGAATGCTCCGGGACCACTCAGGCCGCCGAGTTGGTCCTCCTCTATTCCAGCGTCTATGCCGCAGCAACCGCAGAGGGGATCGAACACTTTGCCGCAATCTATGATCTCGATATGCGCCGCCTCATGATGGAGATGGAGATCCCCGATATCGATCTCGCCAAACTCTTCGGCCAGGATCCGGTCCAGGATCCGGAGCGGGTACCCGAAATGAAGCCCGACGACATCCCGCCCATACCCGAGGATCCCCGGACCAGAAAGGGAGACCTCTATGAACTCGGACCCCACAGACTCCTCTGCGGCAGTGCGACGGATCCGGAGCATGCCCTGCTGCTGATGAACGGTGAGAAAGCCGCCATGGTATTCACGGATCCGCCCTATGGGGTCAGCTACGAGGCGGCCTGTGGAAAATTCGACATGATAAAGGGTGATGACAAGACCAACGATGACCTGGTCAATTCTTTGCTCTTGCCATCCCTAAAAGTCGCCGTCCAAGTCACCTATCCGGAAGCTGCGTTCTATATCTGGCACGCCTCGTCTACCCGGGCAGACTTCGAATATGCTCTCAAAGCAGCCGGCCTTATCGAACGGCAATACCTGATCTGGGCCAAACCCGGCTTCATCTTGGGCCACAGCGACTACCGGTGGGCTCACGAACCCTGCTTCTACGCCCACAAGCAGGACCGGACTCCGGCATTTTACGGCGACCGCTCGCAGTCAACCGTCTGGAGAGCGGCCCTCCACCCTGCAGGCTCATCCGCCGCAACCCTTGCCTCCGGCCTTCTGCTCATCGACGGCTCCGGCGGCCGCCTCTTCCTCTCTCCGAAAGCGCCAAAGGGGAAGAAGGTCCGGACCCTCCGGCTCGCCCCCGGGCAGCAGCTCCAGCTCGAGGCGGGCGGCAAGCAAAACGATCTGTGGGAAGTGGGGCGCGATGACACCGGCGATCATCCGACCCAGAAGCCCGTGGAACTGGCAGCCAGGGCGATCGAGAACAGCAGCCTCCCGGGAGAGATCGTCTGGGACGGCTTTCTCGGATCCGGAACCACGCTCATCGCCGCAGAGATCACCGGCCGCAGATGCTACGGCACGGAGCTGGAGCCTGGATACTGCGACGTCATTGTCTCGAGGTACGTGGCCAGGAGCGGGAACAATAGGATTGTGGTGAACGGAGAACCCATAACATGGTTTATAAAAGAAAAAGGTATCTAATAAAAAGGCCCATCCATTTCGGACGGGCCTTTCAGTATAAGGGTCTATAGCTTATCTGATACCAAAATAATAGATCGCCGACTCGTACACCGGTTGCCTCTGCTCCGAAATACGAACGTATTTAATCATCGTTCCCTCTCCGGCAGCAAACTTACCAGCTGATACATCAGCCAGAAAACCCATCAGGTTCTTTTCTTCCAGGTCGTGGTTTTTTTCTTCCGCCTTTACTGCCATACTCTCCTCCCTCGATTGATTTTGACAAGCTCCGAGCTAAACATGCCACTTCACAAATACATCTTAATTCTACCACAGAAAATTAATCATGTTACCATTTTTTTTCCAGTGTTGGTCTCGATCTCATTTTTCAACCCGGACAAGTCGGTCTCAAACCCGCACTCGCATTTCAGTCTTGCATCACCGGGGAATGGCGACCGCCCATCTTTTCTGAATTTTTCATCGATTTTCGGGTCCGGTATAAACTTGGCATAAAGTTGGTGTACTTTGCCGCAATGTGAGCATTGGTGTGTTATCTCGACCGAATCAAAGGCAGGGCCAGGAATGGCGGGAGAAGATCCTTTGCTGGCATGCTTAAAGATCTTATCTGACTCGGTTGCGAAGATCTTATACGTACTCGTGGTGACATACAGGAATGTCGTGACCGTATGAATCCTGTACACTACGTCCGCAAGATCGGGATTATCGTCTATGCAGATTACCTTGAGTCCTATATCCAACAGATCTTCAATCTTGATCGATCGTCCGTGAGATCTCCATTTTGAGTGGTTGCAGAGTTGTTGGGCAATCTCGGCGGCCCTGCTTTTTTTCATTTCGTCGGTAACCGGCGTTTTGTTTTTCTCGGTCAGATTCCAGTCTCGGAACTTGTATTTCGGAAGCCATTCTATTACGAGGTCTTCAGCAAATTTAAGGGCGTGATTGACCCCACTCAACTCCCCAGGGGTGATCTGTGCTATTATGACCGCATCGACGGGATTTAGTATATGGGGAGGATTGGCTGCTTCCGCCTGTTTGCTCTTGACCCATTCCATATAATCGTACGCAGAGATTGTTGACCGGCCCAATTGGACCTGTGCGTCAATTGGACCCAAACTGCCGGTCTCGGTCATTAGAATTTCATGCCCGGATAATACCATAATGGTCCCCGCGCTCTTCGCCTCTCCCGAAACCACGAAGTTAACAGTATCAAAGGTCGAATGCAGGAATTTGACTATATCCTCCGCGGTCTCACCGCTTCCTCCAGGAGTCTGAATAAAGAAATCAAGGTTCCTATGTACCTTTTGTGGAGATAGTAAGTCGTGTATAACATAGTAATCTGGCCGTTCGAGAGCTGTCTGTGGAATCGGATTCTCCGGCGACGCGCTATAGACGAACAGATATCTGCCGGTCAACTTATTGTACCGGGTGATAAGGTTCAGTAATTCGTCTTGCAGTTCTTGTACACCCACCCCGAGATACTCTTTCATCAGACTCATAGTTATCCTCCAAAGGAAATTACCCGGTAACATTTTGTCCGTGATTATAGTCAATTGTTGCATCTGTTGAAATTGATGTAAAGAAGTTTCTCTCGAATTCCTCCCTTCCAAATTGCCGTATTTTTGGAATGACCCCTATTGACACATTCCGCCCTTAGTTTTTGCCCCTCCGTGCCCTCTCTCCCTAATTTTCAAACCCGCAAAAACCCGAAATCTTCCCCAATTTCCCCCAAAGTTCAGTAGTTTTGTACCGCCTTTTTGGATCGGCCCTTTTTGCGAAAAATCCCGTGATACGATTCCCCCATGCCACAGACAACCTTCACCACATGGACCGCGCTCCTGGCCACGATGATGGACCAGCTCGCTTCCCAGAACATCACCGTCACCTCCGTCACCATCGATGGCAACCTGATCCAGTACCGCACCCTTAAGGAGCTGCGCGAGCAGATAGACTACGTCCGGACCATGGCTGCATACGAGACCGGCACAATCGCCCCCCGCACCTACGCGGGCCAGGGCGGAAGGTGCGAGTGATGGGCGCTGCGGACCGCGTCGCCTCGACCCTCGATCGCCTCGTCGGTATATTCTCGCCCGCTGCCCAGCTCCGGAGGTCCCTCGGCCGTGAACGGCTCGCAGCCTATGAGCGCATGGCCTCCAGCCCCGATTCCGGATCCGGTGAAAATCCCTGGGGAGCCCGCGCCGAAATGTACGCGGCCGCAAAATCAAACCGTCTCACCGGAGGCTGGGCGCCGGCGAACTCCGACGTCAACCGGATCATCGCGGCCTCGTCCCCCATGGTCCGCGCCCGGGTCCGTCAGCTCATCCGTGACTTTCCCTACTTCCACCGCGCAGCATCCGTCTCCGTCGACTACGTCGTCGGCTCCGGGATCACTTTCCAATCGCGAATCCTCGAACCTTCCGGCAAAGCATTCGACAAGCAGTGGGTCCAGGCAACGGAAGACGCCTTCTCCTTCTGGATGGACGAAGCCGACTTTGCCCGCAAGCTCCATTACTACGAGATCATGCAGCTCGGCAAGCTCCAGGATAACGAGTCCGGCGAGTTTCTCATCGTCAAGCGCTTCGACCGCTCCGTGCCCGGGTACCTGCCCTATCAACTCCAGATGATCGAGGCCGACTGGCTCACCGATATGGGAGCAACCCCCGTCGGCGGATCGGGCAAGAGCTATATCGACCAGGGCATAGAGTATGACATTCAATCCGGCCGCGTCATTGCCTACCATTTCACGGATCCTGATGGCTGGGGCCGCGTCACCAAGGTCCTCGCAAAAGACGTGGTCCACGGCTTCAAGACCTTAAGACCCGGCCAGCTCCGCGGCATCTCTCCCTACGCCGCCGGCGTTATTCTCGCCAATGACCTGGACAATTACATCGGGGCCACGGTGGACACCGCCAAGCTCGCCGCCAAGTGGCTCGCCATAGTGGAGACAAGCGACCCCATGTCCAGGCAGTTCCCCAACACCCAGGTCCCCACGGGCCTCCAGAACCTCGCTCCCGCGGACTCGACGAAGAAGATCGAATATCTGGAAAACGCCATCATCGAATACCTTCGCCCTGGAGAAAAAATAACCCTCTCCCAGAACCCGAACCCCTCGGCCGCTTTCTCCCCCTTTGTGAAACTCATGGTCTGCATCTATTCCATCGTCACCGGGATCCCCTACGAGCTGATCTCCGGAGACTATGACGGCCTCAACTATTCCGTGAGCCGCGCAAAGCGGAATGACTTCGCCTTCGAGCTGCGTCCCCTCGCGGCCCGTCATGTCCGGCAATTCTGCATGTCGACCTTCCGGCCCTTCATGGATACTGCAGTCCTGGCAGGTAAGCTGCCTTTCCGGGATTACTTTCAGAGCCCCTTCAAGTACCTGGCCTGCGAATGGCAGCCGCCCGGCATGGAAGCCGTCGACCCCTTGCGCGAATCAAAGGCCAACATAGACCAGATGGGAGCGGGCCTCCGCTCGCCCCAGGAGATCGCTGCCGCCCGTGGCCGTGACCTCGAGGATATCTACAAAGAGATCGCTGCCGCCAAGAAGCTCGCCACCACACTCGGGCTCGATTTCACCGCCGCCTCCACGGCCCTGGCCAACAACCCGGCCGCCATCGCCCCGGGTACCGCCGACAACAACGGCACATCGCGCAGCACCGCCCGATCCCTGGAGGATCTCCAGATGCAGCTCATGGACCTTGTGGACCGTCTGGACGCCTTGTCCATGAGGCAATAGAGGAGGAAACATGCCGCAGAAACCCAAAGCAAATAAACCCGCTACCAATCAAGCACCTTTTGAATTGGACCTGCACTGCAGGTCGGTCATCATCCCCCAGGCAAACGGCGTCCCGGCTTCATTTGATGAAACCACCCGCAGCTTCGAGGCAGATTTTGCTACCGAGGAGCCCGTATGGTCTATCGACATGCGGACGTGGGAGCCCGTTCTCGATCTCACCCTAATGTCCGGTTGCGTCCTGCCCGGATCCGGCCAGATCCCCATGCTCGACAGCCATGTTCGGATAGGGACCGCTGCAGCCCTGGGAATGACGCTCCAATCAGGTACCGATTGTCTGATAGGCTCGGGGCGCCAATTGGCAGTTGCCAATGGCAAGCTGTCCGGCCGCATATATTTCTCTTCCGTTGAGGAAGCAGAACCGCCCTACACCAAAGCCCGGGAGGGTCACCTGACCGATGTCTCACTCGGATATAAACAACTGGATGGAGTAAGGATACCGGCGGGCACCACGGGAATAGTTCAGGGGAGATCCTACACGGCGCCGGCAGAAGCCCCCCTCAACGTAATCACCAAATGGCAGCCCAGAGAAATAAGCGTCTGTGTTTTCGGCGCAGACGAAGCAACGAAAATCCGCAGCGCCCTCGCTGACGGGAATCCACCAAAAATCCATAAGGAGGTACAAACCATGGATGAGAAATTAAGGGCACTCCTCGAAGCGAAAGGATTGCCGAAGACCGCAACAGAAGCAGAGGCCTGGGCATTTGCCGAGAACCTCGCGCCGACCAACACTCGTGCTGCAGCAGAGCCTCCTGCCGCGCCCGCCGCGGTTCAGCCTGGCGATGAAGCGATCCGTGCCGCCATCGGCGCAGAGCGCACCCGCGTCTCCGAGATCGATGCCATGTGCGCCCGTTTCGAATGCACCGATCTGGCCCCGGAGCTGCGCACATCCGGCGCGACCGTCGACCAGGCCCGGGCGAAGGTGATGGAGAAGATCTCCGCACGCTCCACCGACAACCCCGGCCCAACCTACCGCCCGCCCATCGAGATGGGTCTCGACAGCCGCGATAAATTCCGCGCCGCCGTGGTCGACTCCCTGATCATCCGTTCTGCCCACGAAGCGATCCGCAAGTCTCAGGGCGCGGTATTTGAAAAACCTGCGCCCGGCGCCCTCGATCTTCTCGGCTTTTCGCTTCGGGAACTCTGCCGCGAGTCCCTCCGCGTCCAGGGCCTCCCTTCAGGAGGAAACGCCCTCGAAATGATCGGCCGCGCCCTCACCACCTCTGACTTCCCGCTCATCCTCGCCGCCGTGGCGAATAAATCTCTCATGGCCGGCTGGGAGACCGCCTCCGAGACCTGGCAGATCTGGTGCGCTGTCGGGTCAGTTTCCGATTTCAAGCTGAATACCGCCGTTCGTCCGTCGGAAGGTTCCGACCTTGATGAGGTACCGGAAGACACCGAGTACACCTACGGCACCCGCTCCGAGCAGCAGGAGCAGTATAAAGTCGTCACCTACGGCAAGCTTTTTGCCCTTTCCCGGCAGACCATCATCAACGATGATCTCGGCGCACTCACCGACGTCCCTGCCATGCACGGCGAGTCCTGGGCACGCAAGATCGGCGACCTCGCTTATGCGGTCCTTACCGCCAACGCCAATATGGGCGATGCCCACCCCCTCTTTAGTGCGACCTACCATTCCAATGTTGCCACGGGCGGTGATATCGGCGCCGTGGGCGTCGCTACCATGGAAGCCGCAGTAAAGGCAATGAAGAGCCAGAAAGACATCCTCGGCCTCAGACGGCTCAACATCAGGCCCCAGTATTACCTGGCCCCCGTCTCCGTCGAAGGAGCCTCGGAGGTCTTCTTCAAGACGGAGAAATTCTCCGACCGCGCCGCAGCGGCAACACCTGACGCGTCCGACGCATCGAGCCGTGTAAATATCTACTTCAACACCCTGACCCGAGTCTACGAGCCGCGTCTCGATGACGACGACGACAAGACCTGGTACCTGGCAGGACCCAAGGGCAAGACCGTCAAGGTGTTCTTCCTCGGCGGGAACCAGACGCCCTACATGGAGACCAAGCAGGGATGGAACGTAGACGGTGTGGAGTACAAGGTCCGCGGTGACGCAGGCGCGAAGGCGATGGACTGGAAAGCACTCTACCAGAACCCGAATACGTAAGGAATACAGGGACCGAAAGGGGTCCAGGGTTCGAGCAGATTCCTTGAACCCTTCATCCCTTGAACCCTTGAACCCTAACACTTTAAAGGAGGTAACACCATGGCAGCTAACCTGATTCAGAAGTTAGGACAATATATTTCCCTGGCCATCGCAAGCAAGTCGTCCGGGGATCCCATCATGCAGGGGCATCTCCCCGCGGTGGCCCTCATAGACACAGACGCCGCCGGGAAGCTCTCCATAGACACAGGCCCCGCGGTCTACGATCTCTCCGTCAAGGCAATCGACGAGAACGGCAATAGCGCCGTTCTCGTAGGAGATCCCCTCTTCTATGTCGCGGCCGACACGCCCAAGCTCTCCAAAAAAGCCTCCGGCAAGTTTTACGGCTACGCCCTGGAGGCAATCACCGCAGGATCCACCGATACAATCAAGGTCCGCCTCCAGGCGGGCGGCCATATCCCGCAGATCGGATCGTTCAGCTCGATCACATCCGGTTTCGGCATCGACTTAAGCGCCGTTACCGCAGCATCGAGGGTCTACGCCGACGATGGTGGCGAAGAACTCTGGGCCCTAGGGTCCGTACCGGACAGAAGAGTAAGCCTGGCCAGAATGCTCGTTACTGCAGACCAGACGGGCGGCCACATCAGGCTTGCATCCAAGATGGGCCACCTGAAAGCGTACAATGTCGGGTGGAACACCGAGCAGGCAGCAGGCGTCTACGGCTACCTCGAACTTGTACGCGCCGCAGGGACCGTCGCTTTAGGTGGCTACGGAAAGAGCGCAGCCGTTATCGGATGCGTCGAGAACTCCGGGGCCATTACCGTGAGCGCGAACCATATCCTCGCCGGCATGGCGGCTATCTCCAAGATGAACGGAAACCTCACGCAGACGGGAAAGACCGTGGGCTTCCTGGTAGACATCTACGACAACACCAACTGGTCCGACGCATCGATCGCCCGGTCGAAATGGGCCTATGGGCTTTACGTGCCCGCCAGGGCCGCGGAGTGCGGTTTCCTCATTGGAGACTTCGCCTCTGCCACTGCCGGATCCGGAATAGTCCTCAATTCCACCATTACTGCCGCGGCCAGGATCTACGCCGACGATGGCGGGGTAGCCCTCTCGGGCGGCGACATCAGAGCCGGAGTAGCAAGGCTCCTCATCACCCAGCCGATAGTCGACACGGATCTGACGATCTCCGGATGGGTAGGACAGATCAAAGTCGGCGCCGTAGACATCAGCGCCAACACGTCCTACGTGGCAGGCGCCAGGGGCTATGTGGAAATCGCCGCGGGCGGGACCGTCTATAACGCAGCCGGCCTCCGGGCAACCGTCGAGCTGCCGGCAACGGCCGTGATCAACACGAATGGCATCCTCTCCGGACTTATGATCGATGCCATCAGCCTCGGAGGGACTCACACCGGCAAGGCATCAATGGTCCACATCCCGAATCCGCTGGCTGGAACGTGGGACTATTTCCTCGACTTCGGCAGCGCCCCCGGGGCGATTGCGGCTGACACGAGCGCAACACCCGGAAACGCAACCCACAAGATCAAATGCAGGATAGGATCGACCGACTTCTACCTGATCGGTTTCGCAGACTTCTAAGATCGGGATCCTGAACAGGAAATACCGGGAGGGGCCTTTGAGGTCCCTCCCATAAAAAACCGACAGAAAGGAGCAATCGTATGATAACGGTGCATGTAGGAGAATTACCGGCGATACTCGAAGGGATCAACGAGATATCCGAAGCCCGCCTGCCGATAAAGACGGCGCACAAGGTAGCCAAAATCGCCAAGAAGGTAGTGGAAGAGCGGCAGATCGCCGAAACATCGAGGATGAAGCTCGTGGACCGGTATGCGGAAAAAGATGAAAACGGCCGGCCCGTGACCGAAGGCAATGTTTACAAGTTCGCCGACGTGGAAGGCTTCGGAAAAGAGTACGGCGAGCTGTGCGAGATAGAGATCTCCATCGATATCGAACCTTTGACCCTGGACGAACTCGGCGATGTTCAGCTCATGCCGGTGACCCTTATCAAGCTCGATGCTTTCATAGCGGAAGACGGCAAATAACCCAACGGTCGGGTCGGGACTGTAAATCCCGTCCTTCCCTAACCTGAATGGAGGCTTGAATGGAAGCAACAACGCTGCGACATGACACAAAGACGGTGGGGATAGCGGCTGTTGAGATCGTCCCGGGCAGGTCCCGCCGAAGCGTGATTGTCCAGAACCTTTCCACCAACGACGTCTATGTCGGCGGATCGGGCGTGACTACGGCCAACGGGATAAAGATCATTCCCGGAGCCTCGGCGACGATCTACACCTCAGCCTCGGTCTACGCCATAGCCTCCGGGGCGGGTTCCGACGTTCGGTACCTGGAGGAGGCCTGATATGGAGATCACGAAACCCGTCGAGGTCGACACCGACGTTTCTCTCACCGCGAACAGCGATCAGAAGGTGGCGTCTCAGAAGGCCGTAAAAGCCTATGTTGCCTCCGCGATCGGCGCGGCCGCGCTGCCTGATCCCCTGCTCTACAAGGGTGCCCTTAACTGCTCCGGATCCCCCAACTATCCCGCGGCAGACGCAGGCCATGTCTACATCGTGAGCGCCGCCGGCAAAATCGGCGGGGCCTCGGGGCCTTCGGTGGAGGCGGGCGACATGCTGATCTGCTCCGTCGATTCCACGGCCACGGGAACCCAGGCGGCAGTGGGCGCAAACTGGGACATCCTCCAGACCAACATCGCCAACCCCGCAAACTACCTGGAGATCGATTAGATGGAGCTGAACCCCATCTTCCAGAAGGCGGTCCTCGATATCCACATTGACCGCGGCGTCGAGGCCACCTTCACCCATGGCGCCGGCACTCCCGTCGCCTGCCACCCCATCATGCGCCAGGAGCCTACGCCCCAGCCAGGCGGGTATGAGGCCCAGGTACCCGCGATCGTCACGACAATCACGGTGCCTATCGAGGAGATCGTCGACACTCCCGTCGCCGGCGACACGTTCACCACCACTGCAGCCACCTACACGGTCCAGGGACCGCCTATCGAGAACAACGGCTATGTCTGCAAGGTGGTGGTCATATGAGCCAGCCTTCAATCAGGATCGACCGCGCCCAGCTCGCCGATGTAAAAGCGACCTTCGCCGGTGTCGGAAATATCGCCCCGAAGGTGATATCCCGCTCCATCAACCGCGCCCTGGACGGGGTCAAGACCGACGGATCCCGCCTGGTGAACCAGCAGATCACGGCCAAGGTCAGCGTCATCAAGAAAAGTTTCACCATGTCGCGGGCCACAGTGAATCGCCTTACCGGGACGGCCTCTTCTTCCGGGAAACCCCTGCCTCTGATCGAATTCTCTTTCAGACAGACGAAGAAGGGCGTCACCATCCAGATCTTCCGGAACAAGGCGAGAAAACTCATCCCGGGAGCCTTTATCACCACGGTGAAAAATGGCCATAGCGGCGTATTCTGGAGAGTCTATCACGAGACGAAGAAACCCGTCCGTCCGAAGGTCTCCTATGGCCGCCTCCCGAAGAAGTACCGTCTTCCCATGAAGGAATTATTCGGACCCCGGACCCCGGACATCCTTTCTAATGACAGCGTCATGAAACCCCTTCTCACCGCCGCGGCCAGTCGCCTCCATGATCGCCTCGACGCAGAGACAAATTTTGAGCTTTCCAAGCTCAACAAATCGGCGGTGGCCTCATGAGCGAGACCCTCTCCATCCGCCAGAGGATTATCGAAGCCATAATCACCCGCCTCGCCCAGGTGCGCATTGCCAACGGCTACGAGACGGATTGTGGCACCCACGTCTTTCGGGCCGTGCAGCAGCCAGCCCCCACGGACTGTCCCTGCTTCGTGATCTGGCCCGGCATCGAGGAGGCCGGAAAGAAATACGGCAGGCAGGCCGCGCTCCTTCCGATCCGGATCGAGGGCTTCACCGCGATCCCCCCGCCCCCGGCGACAGCCGTCGACGTCATCACCCTCACGGAGAGGATCCTCGCCGACCTGATCGAGGTCATGTGCGGCGCGATCTGGACCAAAGCCTACACTTCCGGAGGCGGGGCCTATGTGCCTGTCGTGGGAGATACGGTCACGGGCCACGCGTCGACAGCCACGGCCCTCATCGCCGGGATCACCGTCACCACGGGCAGTATGGGCGCCGGCACGGCAGCAGGCGTCCTGACCCTTCGCCGCCTCTCCGGTACCTTCCGCGCGGAAAACCTGGACATCGGAGCCCATCTCGACGTGGCGACGATAGCCGGAGCCCCCGCGCCTCAGTCCCACTTGGCGGCCGCCACCTTGTCCCTGGCTGAATCCCTCGATTACACCGGAGGAGGCGTGGAGAACTACCCCGAACAGGGCCACACGACAAGCGGCGCCGTCGCCGTCTTTAATGTCGGTTACAGCACCATCATTGGCAACCCATACAGTCAATAACTCTACAAGGAGGATCGCATGAACGCAGAAAATGCAGTAGTCAGCTACGAAGCAGGCCAGACAGCCGTGGCCATGGTGGCACTCACCGACCAGGGCGACCATAAGGATTTCCGCTCCGCCGATACCCTCTGGAGCAATAAATCCGGCTATGAGCCTTCCGTCAAGCCCAACGGACTCGCCACAGGCGGCGTCGTAACGCCGGCAGCAGGAGGAGGAAACGACCACATCGATGTGGCAGCCCTCACCTGCTATCTCGCGGGAGTCCTTACCACCGTGGGAGCGGCGACCAACGTCGATATCAGCCGCGGGGTGACGACTGATATCTGCATGATCACCTCCATCACCGTAACCGACGCCGGCGCCATTGCCGCGGTGGCAGGCACCGACGGCACCGCATTCTCCACCACGCGCGACGCTGCAGGAGGACCTCCCCTGATCCCCGTGGGGTCTATCGAGATCGCCCAGGTCCGCACCACCTCCGTCACCGCCGCGCCGGTCGCCGAGACGGAGATCTTCCAGGTCGTGGGCACGCACTGCGAACGCTATGATTACCCCACGTGGGAAGAGCATCGCGCCAACGTCGAAGCCGGGATCCTCGGAAACGCCGGCGTCGAGTTCGCCGCAGCCCTGCCGCTGATCCATACTGGAGCCGTGGCCAAGAAGGTCTACGCCGCCTATTACGTCCCGGAATTCACGGAGGTACCGAAAGCCTCCGATTTCGTCCCTCCCGAGACGACCCACTCTGTCGCCTCCAAACAGATCTACGGCAAGACCCTGGGCTCCTCGGCCAGTTCTCTCAATCAGGGCTCCTTCGTGGCCTACCTGGAGGACGGTATTTCGGACGGGCTCCTCGCGGCCAAGAACCAGACACTCTGGTTCAAGTTCAAGCAGGACCGCCTCCGGGATCCCTACATCCTCTGCCAGGGCAAGACGGGAATCAGCAGGACATTTCCCGCCGGCGACCAGATCTCGGCGAACGTGACCATCTCCGCAGAGGAGAGCGCCCTCGAGGTGACAGCATAATGCCCTTTAACAAGAAAGCCTTCATGGCCGCAAAGTTCGTAGCCCGCGAAGAAACAGTATCCGTTCCCGATATGAAAGAATGGTTCATGCCTTCGGGTGACACTCCCGTCTGGCGCGTTCGCGGCCTCACCGGTCAGGAGCTGGCCCGGGTCCATGCCTCCGTCGAGAAGAACCGGAACGTCGTGGCCCTCCTCGAGGGCCTCGCATCCGGTGCGGAAAAGGAAAAGGTCGAGGCCATGAAGGATCTGCTGGGCCTCGGCGAGAAGGTCCCGGACGATCTCGCCAAGCGCCTGGAGATGTGCGTTCTGGGATCCGTTGAACCCAAGTGCGACCTTGACCTCGCGCTGCGCCTCTGCCGGAACTTTCCCATCGAGTTCTACACTATCACCAACACCATCACCACGCTCACCGGCATGGGCCACACCGTGGGAAAACAGAAGCCCTCTGGCGGGACACGGGGGTCAGGAACTCCCTCACCCTTGCCGAAGCCAGAGGGCGCTTCCTCTACGAACTGAGACCCGACATATTCCCGCAGGGGTTTCTCACCGACGAGGAAATAGACTTGTGGGACCGTTACTACAAAGAGAAAAAGAGAACCAAGGGGTAGCATGGCTGATGTAAACAAGACGGTAAGCGTAATCTTCGAGGGTGATGACAGGCTCTCGAAAATCGCTTCCAACCTGCAGGGGAAATTCGGCGAACTCGATGACGCCGTCTCCAAGATCTCCGGCCCCCTGGCCGCCGTGGGAGACACAGTCCTCAAGGCGGATGCAGCCCTCGCAGCCCTCGCCGTGGGCGGCATGGCCCTGGCGATAAAAGCCTCCGGCGATTTCTCGAAAGGCTTCAACGAGATCTCGACCCTCACCGATGCCAATTCCAAAGACATCGGCAAGTTCCGCGAGCAGGTCCTCAATTACGCCCAGGGCTCCTCGAAATCCATCGACGATATCAACGCCGCCATTTACAAGGCAATTTCCGCCGGCGTCGATTACAAGAAATCGCTGGAGGTGATGGGAGTCGCCGAAAAACTCTCCACCGCCGGCAAGGCCGAGTTGAAAGATTCGCTCCTCCTCATTGTCTCCTCGCTCAACGCTTACGGCGAGGGGACCGATAAAGCGTCCAAATACGCCGACATATTCTTCCAGACCGTCAAGCAGGGGCAGATTACACTCCCCGAGCTGGCCGAAGGCCTATCGCGCTTAACCGGTATCGCCGCAGCCGCGGGGATCCCCATAGAGACCCTCACCTCGGCCCTCGTGGGCATCACCTCCTCCGGCCTTCCCGTCTCGCAGTCGATCGACGGTCTCAAGCAGGCGATTGCCAACATCATCAAGCCCTCATCCGAGGCCCAGGAAGAAGCCAAGAGCCTCGGGATCCAGTTCGACGCAACGGCGCTCAAGACGAAGGGCCTCGATGGAGTACTCCGGGATGTCCAGCGTGCCACCAGGGGCAACGTGGAGCAGATGGCGAAACTTTTCGGATCCGTGGAAGGGCTCAACGTGGCCCTTACCCTGGGAGCCGACAAGTCCGGGAAGTTCCGCGATGCCATAGCGAGCATGAAGAACGCCGCAGGCGCCACCGAAGCTGCCTATGCAAAGATGGCCCAGAACCTGGACCTGGTGAACCAGCGCCTGGCCAACGCCGTCAAGGTGACCCTGATCGATATCGGCGACAAGCTCATCGGCAAATATGCGAGCCTCGCCGGCGGCTTAGGCGACATCTTCAAGGGCATTAAGATCGCCGTCGACGCAGGCGCTTTCGATCCCCTCTTCAAGGTTCTCGATGATGCCGGCGGGCAGCTCGCCCAATGGATCAGGGGCGTTGCCGCAGCACTGCCTGAAGCCCTGGGCCGCCTCGACTTCTCGGGCCTCATAAGCGCCATCAACCAGCTCGGCCGCGCCTTCGGGGCCTATTTCGACGGCCTCGATCTGACGAAGCCCGCCGATCTCGCCCAGACCCTCCAGACCATCGTCGATATCATCACCGGCCTCATCGATGTCACCGTGGGCATGGTCGACGCCTTCCGGCCCTTCTACCAGCAGATAAGGGACTTTCTTATCGGCCTGGCCCGTTCCGACCAGGAGGCGCAGAAGACCCTCGGCACCATCCTCGCCCTGGCCATGGCCGTTGAAAACGCAGGGCTCGCCATTGTCGGCATTATCCTTGCTCTCGACGAGTTCGGCGCGTCTGCCCAGGGGGTGTTCAACATCGTCGGAGGCGGCGCCCAGATCATGTGGAACGGTCTCCAGATCATCCTGAGATCCGTCGCCACAATGATCATGGTTCTCGTCGAAGGGGCTCTCGGAGCCATAGACAAGCTCACGTTCGGCATGATCCCCGGCATAGATAAAGCCCGGGAAACAGTCGTGGCAAAGATGATGCAGATCCGGGATACGATCATACAGGACGGCTTCGACGCCCGTCGTGGCCTGGACCGGATGGTCGATGGATTCGCGCAGCTCGGCGGCCAGGCGGACGATTCCACCCGCCGTGTAGATAGCCTGTCCCGAACCATCAAGGCTGTGCCGGACCAGAAGGAAAGCACCGTCCAAGTCTCGACAGCCAACTCCGCTGCCGAGCTTGACCGGATCATGACAAAGATGGCTGGTGTACCGGAATCCAAAACCCTCACCGTTACCACCCTCACGGATGGATCGAAGTTGATCGAGTCGGTCCGGAAGATCGACGAGGCGATACCGGGCACGAAACAGGTCGACGTGAAACCGGTCTTCGATGTGACCAAGGTCGATCTCTCCAAGATCGAGAACCTCTCACAGTACGCCTCCCAGATCCTCGACATCAAGGCCAAGATAAACCTTGCCGAGATCGACGCGGCCACGGAGCGCATCAAGACCGCCTTTGAGTCCGTGAATACCACCATTGAATCCACCGGTGACGTTATCACCAGCATGATGAAAGAATGGGGCAGAATGACCCCGGGGGCACAGTCCGATCTCTGGATCTTCATGTGGAAGGAATACGACATGCGCGAAAAGGCCATGGAGCTGCAGAGGGCTCTCGCCGAGGCGCAGATACGGTTGATTAACGCCAAATCGGCCGCTATAGGCCGGGGCGATGCGTTGATAAAGATCGACGGCACCGGGCTCGAGCCGGAGCTGCAGGCGTTCATGTGGAGGATCCTGGAGAAGATCCAGGTCCGCGTGAACGAAGAGGCGGGCGAATTTCTCTTAGGGCTTCCGGCCAGGGTATAAGGAGCGTCCATGATCGGCATATCCACCATAGACTACAACTCCTCGGGAGCCCTGATAATCAGGGAGGCCACGGACTCCGAGATGAAAAGCCTCTCCGCTCGCCTGAGCCGTGAACGCACCCTCGACGGCGGGGTGGTTCTCACCCATTCCGGAGTCTCTCACGGAGACCGGACCCTCTCCGTCATGGCCGCGATCACGGAGGCCGAAGAAGAAGCTCTCCGGACAATCTTCGAGGATGAGACGATCCTGCAGTTCGCCCTGCCCGACGGATTTTACACCGGAGCCATAGAGCGCATTGTAACGGACAACGGGGACCTCTCCATGAGCGTCCTGATTAAGGAAAAAATAGCATAAAAGGAGGTCCCCATGGCAGTAGTAGCCACCACATCAAACCACTACAAATACATGCTGGCCACAAAGCAGATCGACCTGGTGAACGACTCCATCAAGGCGATCCTCATGAACGATTCTTTTGCCTTCGACAAGGATGCCCATGCGACCCTTGCCGACGTGACGGCGGACCAGCTCGCCACGGCCAACGGCTACACCCAGAACAACAAGGCCCTCAGCAACAAAGCCGTTGCCGAAAGCGATGTCCTCGACCAGGGAGTCATGAGCTGTGATCCCATCACCTGGACGGCCTCCACGGGCGCAATCGGACCCACGGGAGCGCTCATCCTCTACGATGACACCACCGCCGACGACACGGTTATCGGCTGCATCGATTTCGGGACGGACTACACGATCCCTGACGGCCAGTCACTCCAGTTCACGGACATCACCATACCGATCTCATAAGGAGCCCCATGTCGGTCACCGTTTCCTGTCCACCCCTCGAAGTCAAGGCCGGTATATCGAGCCTCCTGGAGGTGACAACGGACATCCTCGCTCTCTTCGACGAGACAGGAGACCAGATCCTCGATGAAGCCTCCGGTGCCGTCTATGGTGAACAGTCCCTTACCACCTATAGGACCCTGCCTCCTCTGTCCGTCGCTACATCCCTCAATGCCTCGACCTGGATAGCCTGGATCGTCGCCGCCGCGCCCCTTGTCGTCACCAGCAGTCTGGCCGCGAAGTTCACCATCACGATCACACCGCCTGCCCTCGAGGTGACGACCTCGCTTGCGGCGTCCCTACTCAGGCTCATCTCCTGCCCCCCGCTCCTTGTCACCACCGGGCTCGCGGGTACCCCTTTCCGCTTTACCATAACCGATCCGGTCATCCTCTATTTCTGTACGCTCAAAGGGACGGGACTCCTGCCCGACGTGACCCTGCCCATCTCCTCCTTCCAGGGCCGTCTCCGCACTGGTGAGACCTCCTGGCTCTCCGTGGTAGTACCGGGCATGGAGTATGCGGCTGATATCGCAGCACGGTCGACCTCGGACCTCATCATCAGGATGGCGAAGGCAAAAGCCGGCGTTATCTACCACACCGAGCAGATCGCCCGGGTCACCCTCGACGAGATCCGCACAGACGAGGGAGGCATGAACCAGTCCATCAGCCTCTCCGGACATCGCGCCCAGGGATATACCGCCAAGACCGTCACCTTGACCGGCGCCGTCTACCGCTCCGAGAATAACGGACTGGTCACTCTGCGCCTGGCGACCCCGGACATGTACCTCCACCCCGGGGACACCGTCGTCTGCGGCAGCGACTCCTTTATCGCCGATGTGATCACCTACACCGTCTCCGTGGCCGAGCAGTCCATGGAAGTGAGCGAGCGTCCCTGGGAGCGGCCCGACCCGAACAACCCTCCCATATGTTACCCGGACGGATCATAACGATGGGCAAAGCAATCATCCAGACGAATCTCGGCTCCGGGCTCTACAACGTCCTCGTCGATTATGACACGACCCGCGTGGACAAGGAACTGGCGGACCTCACAACCCAGATCGCCACAACAACGGCCCGGATCGCCACAATCGTCGGCGAAATAGCAACCATCTCCTCCGGGATCACCACCCTCACCAACCAGCTCGCAGCCCTCACGCCAGGTACGCCGGCATGGGAGGCGAAGCACACCGAGATCAAAACCGCCACGCGCCTGCTGATGGACAAGACGAAGGAACGGGACCTCACCACCCTCAAGAAGAAATCCTTCGAAGCCCGCAACACCTACCTCACCGGCAAGATCCCCGCGGACCCTTCCGCGGACATCTGGTGCGCCGATCTCAGCGATGATCTTGCCATCGGCCTCTCCGTCGGTACCATCGAGATCGCCGGCGAGATCTACGAGATGAACATTCAGCCCGGCTACGACGGGAACGCGGCCTATTCCCAACCCCGGGATGGTTCCATCATTCCCACCGTCTCCCAGGGAGCCGCCCAGGCATTCTATAACCTCGCCATGTTCCCGGGCTGGCAGAAGTGGCTGCCCACGTACCGCTACGGGGTCCTCACGGACATCGACTATGACCTCCACACCTGCAGCGTCGCCCTGGAGGCCTACGAATCTGACGCTCAGAATCTCGATGTCAACGCCTATGAGGTCCTCACGGAGGTGCCGATTGTCTATCTGGACTGACACAGCCGCCCATTCCTCGTCGGCGACGGGGTGATCGTGAAATTTACATCGACCAAGACAGACATCGGAAACGGTGAGAATTGGGCGAATGCCTCAGTTATCGGTTTCAAGGACCATCCTCGCTCTTGCGAAGAGCAGATCCCCGCCGGCGCCTACTACCTGGCGTTTCGCGCAGACGGCAGCTCTGCGGGCTACGTCCGGGCCTCCGACAGCGATTTGACGCCAATCCGCCACTATTCCTCAATCGCGCCGGCGACCGACGAAAGCCTCGACGTGGGCCTTTCGAGTCAGTCCTCCGGAGGCTATACCACCGAATGGGAGCAGATGTTTCTACGCCGCGATGTCTACTGGACGGAGCATTTCGAGGACCCGCCGCGCGATGTTGTCCATTACCTGGATCAATACTGGGGCAAGCGGACCGTCACGGGTCTATGGACAAATCAGTTGATGGCCCACCGCGAGGGTAGCGCAGAATCGACATCCGTCAAATCCTGGTCCTCGTCCAACATCGAAATCACCTCCTGGGTGGACGTGCAGGTCGGCATTAGTTATCTATCCGATCCTCCGGAACCCACCGAGGCGGAGATAATAGCGGCCACGCTGAACCACTGGAGCGGCCCCAGCGGCTCTGCAATACAGACCACCGTGGCAATCAACGATAGGAGCTATGCCACGGGCAACCCGCCCCAGAAGGCCCTGGACGCGGATAACTACATCTATATTCTGCCCTGCACCCTCTCCATCGGCACCAGCCTGTACCAGGCGACCGGTTTCGAGGAGGGTGAAGCAGAATTCCCCCTGCCTGATTACTGGCTCGGCACTGGCGGTCCCGAGGGCTCTTTTACAATCGGTCCTGATCCCTACATCGATCCTCCCTCCGGAGGCGGCACCACCCAGAGCCTGATCTTCGATGTCTCAGGCACGGAGGTTACGTTCAATTCGGCGGACACGGGCATTGCCGCCCACGTTTCCGGCTACGCCGACGGGGGAACAAAGATCATGGTCGTCGGCTGCGTCCTGCCCTATGCGAATAAGGCGTTTTACGCGGTATCGAAAGACGGTGTCGCCGTGACGAAGATCTTCACCGGCCTGAGCGACGGCCGCCATGCCTTGGGCGTCAACGATCCGGAAGGCAATCCCCTCTACGGGGACGGAAATATTTACTACAAGAAATCGGACGAATAAGGAGGTACCACCCATGCCCAAAATAAGCGCACTCACCGCAGCAACCTCAGTAGCCGCCGCCGATCTCATACCCATAGTGCAGGGCGGGACGACCAAGAGGGCAACAGCCGCCCTCGTCCGCGGTTCGAAATCCTTTTCCATGGCACCCTTCCAGTCCGACGCGGATGTGGCCGCAGGCGACGGCAAGACCCCCTTCCTGGTGCCTGCCGAACTGAACGGCATGGTCCTCTCCGCCGCAATCGCCGCGGTCTGTGAGAAGGGCGTCACCGGCACCACCAACGTCATGCTCCGCCGCGTCCGCGTGGGCGCTGCCTTGGGCGATGCGACCACGCAGTTCGACATCACCAACCCTGCCGGCACCACATTCCGGTATACCTACGACACCACCGGCACGGACCCCGCGATCGCCGACTCCGACGCATCCCTCCACGTTGGGGATCACATGGACATCCAGGCCCAGAACTTCGCCGCAGGGAACAAGGGCCACTTTGTCCTGACCGGCGTGGGCGCGAACTACTTCGAGGTGGACAACGCCGGCGGCGCCGTAGAATCGGACAAGACGGTCGGCACCGGCTCCATCATCCCCATCAAGCACCGGGACATGCTCTCCACGGCAATCACGATCGGCGACGAATACTATGCGAGCGACGGCGTCATCGATGAAGATAACGACGACCTTGCCACAGGGGACATGATCTTCCCCGACGTCGACGCGGTCCACTCCGGCACGGCCCCCAAGGGATTGTCCGTCACCGTAACGGCAGCACCGTAGAGGAGGGGGTATGGCAACGGACGTAATATTCTATTCGGAGGCAAACGGAGACAACAAGAGCTGGATAACGAGCGACAGCTCTATCGGTAATTATCTGCAGTTCGGTTCCCGGGCGGTCGGCGTCTGGTACCAGCACATGCTCGTACGAGTGTTAAACAGAATAGAGACCATTCCGAAAGGGGCGGTCATAAACTCTGCGCATCTCAACTTCAAATGTTCCAGCGACTCGCGCGGAACGGTACATGCAAAGGTACACATGGTAGACGCGGCCGATCCTGCGGCGCCAACGACATCAGCCGCCGCCGACGCCTTGAGTCTAACGCCGGGAACGGCATGGGACCCTGTGCCGCTTTGGACGGCCTGGTCGAGAAATGACAGCATCGATTTTAAAGACGAGGTGCAGGCTTTCATCAACAACCGCGCCTGGAATCTGAATGAAGCGGGAATCGTAGTGGTCAGGGATGACAGTTCTTCATACCCCGGGATAAGAGACCTTCGGGCATACATACAAAATCCCGCCGACATGCCCGAGGTTCACATCAACTACGATCCGCCTGCTGTCTCATACAAACCCCAACCCATCATGATCTTTTAAGGAGGTTTACCATGCACAGGAACATCAAAGACCGGAAAGGCTTCACCCTGATCGAGATGATCATCGTCATTATTGTCCTCGGGATCCTCGCCGCCGTGGCAATCCCCAAATACGTGGACATGAAGGCCTCTGCCGAGAAGGCCACGGCCTCCGGGATCGTCGCCGCCCTCCAGTCGACAGATGGGCTCCTCTTCTCAAAATTTCTGCTGTCGGGGACGGACTATGCGCCGGCTGATGTGGTAACCAATACGCCCGCCACAGGCGCCACGGTCACCATCGCAGGCGGCGTGGGCACCATAAAGATCGGCAGCAGCGCTGGATACACCTTTGCCTATACTGTCCACGACACCAGCCAAGCAGGCAGGTACGCCCCGAGCTGGTGACGATTGGAAGGGTTTTAACCCTGGGAATGAACGGGAAGAGGCCACGGAGCAGCCGAACACTACCCCGTGACCCGACCATAGAAACCTTACGAGGAGGTTCCCGTGGCTAAGAGAGTATATCAGAGCGGCAAAACAAAAGTAAACGGCGGTGGACCATGACGCCTCTCAACGGTGTCGATAAAGAGCTGGTGAAGGATATCGCCGAGGAGACCGCTGCCAAGGAAACCGCCAAGCGGGGCGTGACCTGGCCCGGGATCATTATGGCCTTCATTGCGGTCCTGAGCATTATGCTTACCACCGTCTGGGCACTCCATTCCTCAGCCAAAACGGACCTGGAGAAACGGATCGACGCGAAGGTGGACCGAGAGAGGTACTGCGCAGACATCGAAGGCCTCAAGGCAATAATGCAGGGAGTGAAATCTGAAGTTGAGACGCTCAATACTCTCCATCCACGTATGGCAAAGGAGTCACCGACAGGGAGGACCGCGCCATGAAGAACATCCTAAATAGTCTTAAAGACAGATTAGTGCCTCAGCCGGAAAATCCCCTCTTCGTCAAGGTCTGCTCCCGCTGCTCCAGGATCCGCCGCTATACCCTGGAATGTGATCCCCTCGGCGAATGGGTCGACCTCACCGCGCTGCCCGACCATGAGATCGAAGCCCTCGTCGCCGCAGCCGGCCGGATCCGCGAGCATCACACCATCTGCCCGGATTGCCGGAAAGAGATAAAACAGGAGGAATCCCATGTTTGACAAACTGAAATCGCTGTACCATCAAGTTCTTCGGCTATGGCCGCTGCTGGTAATAATAGTGGCCGGGATATTCTTGTTCACAAGCGTCAATGTAATGGTTTCGCTTAACCGCCTGGCCATGTTCGCGCTGATCCTGCTCGCGTTCCACGTTATCCGGAAAGCACTCTTTCCGTATATCGACCTGGAGCAGTTTGCGAAGAAGGCCCTGGAGGCCCCGGTCTCGGCGTCGGTAATCTTTGCGGCCATAATCGCCTTCATGATCGCGCTCTGTTTCATCACGGTCTCCCACGCTGCGCCCGGGCAGGCCCATGCCGCAACCGATGCCCAGATCCTGGCAAAAGCCGGCCCGTACATCCCTACCTACAAGCAGGTTGTCCGGCAGCACTGGCCCGACGCCCCGCACCAGGAGTACTTCCCCGGGAAGGTTGAGCAGGAGACCTGTGTCAACCTCGCCAAGTGCTGGAACCCGAGGGTGGAGCTCAAGACATCCCGGGAATACGGCTGTGGCTTGAGCGAGGTGACTCGGGCCTACCGGAAGGATGGTTCTATCCGGTTTGACAAGCTCGAGGAGGCCCGCCACAGGTACGCGGCCCTGGCGGGCTGGAACTGGGATAACCGCTTCGAGCCTCGATACCATTTCGTATTCATCGCCCTGGAGGCCAAGCGCCTATATGCGTCCATGCGCCCTTACTTTACCGATGACATTAACCGATGGGCTGCGGCCATGGTCTCTTATAACTCCGGCCCCGGGACGGTCACCGATCGCCGGGCGGTCTGCAGCCGGGTCAAAGGATGCGACAGAACCCTCTGGTTCGGAGGCCTGGACACCGTCATGATTCCCGGCGAGGAGAAGCTCCTTTACGGCAAGCCGCTCTATCAGCGGCGTAATGAATATCCTCACAACATCATCCACATCCGGTCAGCAAAATATATCCCACTCTGGAGGAGCGCGTAAAATGAACTATTTCACCCTCATAAAATACGGGGTGCCCGTCCTCGTGGGGTTGCTTGTCGGGTCCTGGGGAGCATGGAAGATCCAAGCCATCCGGCTGGATAAAGAAAAGCTGAAGAGCCAGACATATCAGTCCCAGACTCTCGCCTGCCAGGATGCCAACAAAACCTGCCAGGCAACCGTCACGGCGCTGAAAGAGGACGTGACGAAGGCACAGAAAAGCTGCGGCACGCGTCTGTCCGGGAAGGAAGCCACTATATCGGCCCTCCGGAAGATCGACGCGCTGCGGCCCGCGCAGAAGACTGAGGAGGGGAAAGATGGACGTAAGACCGAGAATAGGACGGGGGAATCCTCCCCGGCCGTGGATAATGAAGGTGGCCGCAGTAGCAATATTACTGACGGCATTCTTGATGCTCTTAACGGCATGTTCGACGATCCCGGCCCAGGTGGTAAAGACGGAGTACGTCCGGCAGCAGATACCGGCCCTGCCCGCTGAGGTCGAGTATTACTCGATCCATTGGATCCGTATCGAGGATTCCTGCAGGGAGCTGGCGAAGGAGTATCCCAACGAAAGAGGCCCGCATAACATCTGTGTCTTGCTTTCGGGGCTTTATGCCATCGACGATGGCTCAGCGAAAGGACTGCTTAAGAATGTCACATTGTTGAAGGGCAGGGAGCGGGAACTGGAGCAGATCATCGAGGGGTTACGATAGGCTCGGCCTCTCTATCCCCCCAGACACTTCACCACCACCGCCAGCGCGAAGACTCCCGCGAGGATCAACCCGAGCCCTCCCACCTGAAAGCCCCGCCTGGCTCCGCAATGCGGACAGATCCGGGCCTGATCGCTGATCTCGTGATGGCATTCGCGGCAGCTCGTCAACGCCATGGGCTCACCGCCTCCGCACTTCCCGCTCTTCGTCTGCGAGCTTTTCCTTCTCCCGTTGCAGGCGTTCTATCTGATGACCCCAAGACAGCCTCGCAGAATCCGATCTGCTCGTCGAGTACCACTGTTGTGCCTGCCGTTCCCTCAAATCAAGATCTTTCATTCTGATCTCGATGTTCTTCAATTCCTCCGCCTTCTGATCTCTCCGCTCCGAAAGAGGTTCTGTAGCGACCCGCCGGCCCCGGGGATTCCCTGCCCCCCTCGAAGTTTGTACCGCCGGGATCCTGTTCATCTGCCCTTCGGGAATATCGACGGCACTATTGGTAAATACCCTTACCCCTGCCTCATTCCGGCCGCAACAGACGTCACCGACGCAGGAGATCTCACCGGCCTGCAAGAAGGCAGGAAGCATCAATCCAAATAGAAGGAAAAGTCCAATCCGGACTATTAGGTATCGCCGCATGGCACGCCTCCTATTTTCCCATCAATGCTTTGACAAAGGCTTGTTTATACCGTTTCACGTCGGCTTCCGCAGCTCTCCAGGCGTCCAGAAAGTTTTCGATATCGCTACCATTCAGCTCTGATCTTATCGCTTCTGCCGTCTTCCGGTCATCGGAGGATACTCTCGACAGATTCCCCTCCAAAATGGCTATCCGATGTTTGCATTGGTAACCGTTCTCCGCGCCGTCGCAGGTGCAGGAAAATCTAAATCTGCCTTCTCTCGTCGTTGACAGCGTCACCACATAGACTCCCGTATCCCCTCGATAGGTGAGTTCCAAAGTCCGCATATATCACCCCTCCTTCACGCCGGCAGGAGGGTCGGCTGGGTTTAAGACTTTCTTGAGCGCATCCACGTCGCGCTCCAACGCTTCAATCCGACGCTTCTTCTCCAGTGATCTCCGCTCATACTCCTTCTCGCGTTCTTCGGCCCGCCGGTCTTTTTCCAGGGATTCCTTGAATGCAATGAGGTTCGACTTGAGCGCGTCTCTGGTTTTCTTGTCGTTGGATTGGAGAATATCTAAAGCATATTCTATCATTTCCCTCAGATCAGCGTCGGCGTGGGACTCATCAAGGGGGCGCACGGTTTTGAGAGATACGGCATTCCGAGTTGTTCTATAGGTTCCTTGATTGTCGGCAGCGATCTCCAGGACTTCGCCTTCTGAGAAGGGGATCATCGCCCCCTGTCCGGTCACAAGCCAATGGATATTGATATCGGTGTTAAGGGCTATCTTGGCGAGGATCTCCGCGCCGGGCTCTTGCTTGTTGTTCCCAATCCGCGATAACACTCCGGATTTTATGCCGGTGAGGCGGATCAGCTCCGCCATGCGCCAGCCCTTAACCTTCAGATATTGTTGGAGTCTGTCCCCAATCATAATTATTTTGTTACCAATATGTAGTTTTTCCTTGACAACATGCTACGCATACGTAGTATCATCATTTCCATGGCCGTTCCAAAATCACCACACCTTGGAAAATGGATTCTCCCCGGATTCTCCTTTCTCAATCCAGCAAAAAAGGGCGGCGTCACCTCTGAGGGTGTACGCAATACAACGCCCCCCGCCCCGCAGGACGCGGTCAATCTTGTCGGCCATACAAATTGTCTGCCAGTGCGGGGCATCTTGTCAATAACTTTCAGATTGGCGCCGCGGGTCGTGCTGAATATCGTCTTCGACTACATTCCGTACCTCCAAAAAAGCACCAGGCCCGCGGCATATATTTCGAGGAGGCATCATGGATAGCCACAAAGCTCTGAAGAGGTGCATCGGTCCCCACGCGCCCGAAGTGGCGAAGCGTTTTGTCAAAAGCATTTGGGCGATCTACAAATGGATGGAAGATAACAGCGTCCGCAACCCTCTGGACGTCCTCGCCGAAATCATCGACATAGCCCGGGATGGTGGCCAGGAAGACGCGGCCCTCGCCCCCATCCACTGGCTGGAGGACCGCTACGGGATCATCGGTTTCAAACTCCCCGAGCCCGGCCATGGACAGCCCCTGGTTGATGAGCTGGTCTCCACGGTGAAGGAATTCGGCGACTTGATCGCGGCCGTCGGCGACTCGCTCAGCCAGGCGGGAGACAGCGGCTCCGCGATCACCTTAACCGAACGGCGGCGGATCCTCGAGGAAGGCGAACATGCCCTTCGTGCGATGACCACGCTCCTCCACCTGGTGAAGGAGGCGACACGATGAACCAGCCCCCCGTCCAGAACAGCTACGCTTTTGATTATTTGACCGAAGCCAACGAACTGGCCCGCAAGCGCGTTATTGCCTGGAACGTATTTGAGGCGCACGAGAAGTTCCTGCGGGACGAGAGACGGCCCACCGTTTCCATCGTCAGAATACGGGTTTCACCCGTTTCAGATCCAACAATCCCCGAACCGGAGGCGACCAATGGCAAAGCCCCTGATCTACGTAAGAAACGATCCAAGAGAAATAGAGGATAAGGTAATGAACTCCCGGGCCATAAAGGGCCTTATTGTCCTCGCCCTCATCGCTGCCGGCTACGCCTGGGCAATCCTCCAGGAGCTGCCATGACAGCCAAACCTTACAAGCTCAAGAAAGAAGCGCCCGCACCCGATCCCGGATCCCAAACCCCTGATCCCTTCCTCCCCTTCTCCCTCACCCTCGACCGCAAGGCCCTGCTGACCCCCATAGAGAAGGCCTGCCACGTCATACCTTCAGGCAAGGCGTCACTGCTGCCGATCCTCTCCAATGTCCTCCTCGATCTCGGACCCCACAGCACGCTCTACGCCACGGACCTGACCACCTCGGCGATCATGAGCCTCTCCATCACGACCCCGGAGCCCCGGCGTCTCCTCGTCCCCGCGAAGCTCATGAAGGAGATCCTCGGCTCATTCGACGACAAAGATATCACGGTGAGCGTTGACGCGCAGACGCTCACTATAGGAGGAGGCCGGTCGACGTACCGGATACCTCTTGGGGATCCCGACGAGTTCCCCGAGGTGAAGCCTCTCACCGAGCCCTCCTCCCTTTCAATCTCCGCCGGCGACTTCATGGGCGCCGTCAATAAGGTCTATTACGCGCTCGCCTCCGACGAGACGAGATATGTCCTCCTGGGTCTCCACCTGGCCACGGACATCCATACGATGACGGTCGAGACCAGCGACGGCTTTCGGGCAGCACAGTACACGAAGACCATGCTCACCGATCTGCCGGCCCTCTCCGCCATTGTGCCCCGCAGGCTCCTCCAGGTCCTTTCGGCACTGGCTGCCGAAACTGACAACCTCGACATCACCATCACAAAAGAGAGGATCCAGGTGATGACCGCCAGGATGACGATCATGGGCAGGCTTATCGAGGGGCAATATCCGGACATTTCAAATACCATCCACAATCCGGCCTCCATTGCCACGGTCGACGGTAACGAATTCGCAAAACTCCTTAAGCGCGCCTCGATCATGTCCATCACCGGCGAGCCGGTTACCTTCGGATTGGAGCATGATAGCCTGGTCATGAGCGTCGAGTCCCAGGCAGGCTACGCCGAGGAGCGCATGGTCTGCAATTATGACGGACCTGACCAGAAGATCACGCTCAAGATCACCAATCTCCTGGACGTGGTCCCCAAACTCTCCAACGGCGACATTGACATCGGTTTCAGCGAAGGATACGGCGCCGTCCAGATGAACGAGCAGGACTACATTAATCTCCTCATGCCGCTGAGGGTATGATGGCCAACGAAGGCAAAGAATTGTTCGACCGTTTTGGGGTGACCGTGGAAGACCTACGCGCTCAGATCAAACCGGTATTTCTATGGATGTACGATCACAACATGACGACTCTTCTCATCGAAAGAGATGGAAAGATGGCCAACGTAACGGTCGGCGAGAAAATCGCTGACGACGAGGACTCTCAATCGTGAAGCTCATATTTCCCTCTCTCATCCTCGCCGTCTCCCTCGGCTCATGCATCGTTTACGCCTGCCACGGGGACATCAGGAGGGCGTGTTACTGGGACGCTGCCTCGATCCTCACGGCAAGTGTCACCTATTAGGAGACCCGAGTTATGGCAAATACAAGCATCAAGGTAAAGGAACTGCATTTCAAAGTCGAATCGGACCAGATAGTCGTCACCGTCACCTATATCAGCGACGATGCAGATAATCCCTTCTGGGGCGGCGGCACGAAAACGAAGGCTTTTCCAGCAAGTAGGAATGTTGTGGACATCATAGGCGGGGAAATAGCGGCTCTTGATTTCCTAACGTGGGACGGAGCATTCCGGGGCAATTTCGACTGGCTCTCCCGGCATCCCGAACAGGAACAATTTGTAAAGATTCATCTCCACTGCGGCGGCTCCTACATACAACCTTTATCCGATATAGGCCACGCCATGGATGCCGAACTCGACGGCGTGGAAATAGGCCAATTCATTACCCTCGACCTTGAGCCCGTACTCATGACCCGGGAAGAATATGACAAACTCCCTGAGTTTGGCGGACATTAGGAGGCGCAACCATGCAGGACGCCGCATTGAAAACCGAGACCCAGGACCAGCGGACCATCTACCGGTCGCTCCTGACCGGCTGCAACCGCTGCATCATCTGCCCCTACTACGACCGGGCCATCGCAGAGCCCGCAATCAGCAAAGCTCTCGCCGAGGAATTTCCTCCTGCGGAACCATGCACCCTCGTCCTCCAGCTCCACGGCGTTACCCTCTCCGACCAGCGCCACATCATGTATAAGGTCATCGGGCGATGGCTCAAGGCCGGCTGCAAAATAATCGCTGAAACGAGGGGCGACATGGACCTCCTCACCAGGCTGGTGAGGGAATTCAACGCCACCATCGAGTACCGCATCGAGATCGGCGCGGCGGACCCGAATGTCCTGCGGCGGTGGGAACCGAAGTGCCCGGACATGGCCGCGCGGCTCATCGCCCTCAGGTACCTCAATATCAATCCCCGACCCGTATCGGTCCTGATCCGCTATTACGACCCGTCCTCATGCGATCTCGTCGACATGGTGAAACACTACGTCACCGAAGGGATCGCCATCGAGCGATGGACGCCGGAAATCCTCGGCCTCGCGGGCGATATCCCGCCCGCCCTCCAGGACGCCATGAGCAACGCCGCGGCTTGGATGATGTACGCCCGGTTCGGCGACAATCCCCTCGTCCGCTGGGGCACAAGCATCAGAAAACTAATCGAGGGGGCATGATTATGCCTGATCCCCTCCGGCAATACATAGACCGCCACAAAGGTCCCGGGGATTGGTGGTGGTTTTCCCCGGTTAGAACTGAGGATTATAGTGATCTTTGTACCGCTTGTCTGAACAAACGGCTGGGCGGGATGACAGAAGACCAGGTGGGGCTCGTTACCTACGCCTTAGAGGACGACAATGGTCTCAGCCATTGCGATGATTGCGGGCGGGTGCTGGCCACAGGCTGTGACATCGACTTCGAACGCTATGGCTATACGGTCTGGGGATTCGTATGGCGGAGGATCGTAGGGCTCCCATGGATAGCCAACGATTATGCCGAGGCAGTGGAGATTCTCTGCCTGATAGACCGCGTCATGCTGGATTCCTGGACGATGGAAAACGATAAGAAATATTACCATGAGGCTGAGGCACTGGCGGCGTTCCAGGACAAGATAATCCTATCCTGTTTTGCACCATCCTACGGCCCGCCGGACGCGATAATATGGAATCCGGGAGGCCCACCGGTCGATGGCTGGCCGGAATTGCTCGAATATTGGCAGAGCGCCGAACATCAAAAATGCAGAATTTGCGGTTGCACCTGGCAGCGTGCTTGTCCCGGAGGCTGCTCCTGGATAGAGCCTGATCTCTGCAGCCGCTGCGCTTCGGGAACCACCCCATGAAAGCCCTATCTATCCGTCAACCCTGGGCCTGGCTGATCATCAACGGCCACAAGAGGATCGAAAACCGGGAGTGGTATGCCTCATACCGCGGTCCGCTCCTGATCCACGCGTCCAAGACCTTCGATGACGACTGGGCCTTCTGGTTCATCGAATCCCGCTTTCCTCAGATCGTCTTACCACAGCGGCATGAGTATCCCCTCGGCGCGATCGTAGGCGAGGTGAACCTGGTGAAGTGCGTCAGCGACTGGGATTCCCGCTGGTTTGTCGGCCCTTATGGCTTCGTCCTGGAGGACCCTGTCGCCTACCCGAAACCCATTCCCTACCGTGGCAGCCTCGGCCTCTTCGACGTCCCGGACGAGATCCTCAAAGTCGCCTGGAGGCAGAAATCTTGACTAACCTCTCCGCCCCCCTTATCCTATGGAAAACGAGAAAGGAGGTTTTCCATATGGGCAACATAAGGTGCAGCAAATGTGGGCGCCGCCGGGAAAAACCCGGCTCCTGTCAGTGCGGCGGATTTCGGGTATACATCTCTATTTTCTGGCACGGCAAGGCACATAAGATATGGAGATTTACGGACGGTCATTTGCTCGACTACGAGCGGGCCGAAGCGCTCCTCGGTGAGATCCGGGTGAAGATGTCAAAGGGCAAGTTTGACCCTGTCGATTATTCCCGGGCACGGATGGAGGAGATGCTCCTCGAGAACAAGATCCAGGAATGGCTCAAGGTCAAGAAGCTGGAGAAGGAGCAGGACATCATCCGGCCCAGCTCCTACGGCAACATGGTCGGCCACAGCGACAACCACATCATCCCGGGATTGGGCCAGAAGGATGTCCGGGAAATCACGAAGGACGATCTCCGGATCTTCCGGGACGGCCTCGACGCGGGGCTCAAGAACAAGACACGCAAGAACATCTTCGTCACCCTCCACGCCTTCTTCTCCTGGCTCCATGATCAGGAGGTCCGGCCCATGCCCGTCTTTCCCGATCTGGCAGGAGACAGCGACGCCGACGAGCGGCAGGCCCTCGAACCGGAGGAGCAGGCCCAGGCTCTCCTCAAGATCCCGGAAGGGATAGAACGGGATATGCTCGAACTCGGCATGGAGATGGGCATCAGGCCCGGTGAGCTGGTGGTCCTGAAGATCGGCGACTTCGACCTTAAAGCACGCGTTGCCCGCATCTGCCGGACCGTCTCCGCGTACTCCCATGTCCTGGAAGGGACGAAGGGCCGCTCCTTCGGCAAGGCCCGGAAGAAACGCCGAGCCCTCCTCTCCGACCGGGCCTGCCGGATTGTAGAAAGATACGCCGCGGGACGCTTTGGCGGCGAATACCTCTTTATATGCCCCGTGACAAAGCGGCGCTATAGTGTGAAGGCCCCGAACCGGATCTGGAAGAAATACACAGGCCTCGACATCACCTATTACGAGTCCGGACGTCACAGCCTGGCCACTCACCTGGCCGGCATCCTGGACGCCTACGACCTCGCCCTTTTCTTCGGCTGGAGCGATATCCGGACCCCGCAAAAGTACGTCCACCGGAAGCTCGAAGGCCTCCGAGACGCGGCAAATTCGAGGAGCGCTCAGATCATCAAATTAGAGAAAAAGGAGGGTTCCGGCGAATGACTTTCCGTGTCACTTTCCGTGCCCTTTCCTACCCCCCTCTGCAGACCCGCGTCATTTATGGCGGTCACGCTCTTCGATCCCCGTTGCCCGCTCCATACTTGATAACCCCTTGTAACATCTGGCCTTCACCTTTAGTCTCACTGTAGCAGAAACCCGGCACGTCGGCAGACTCTTCCACTCTCTCTAAACGCGGGGAGTCTTCTTGCTGCTATCCGTTTTCATGGTTTCTAAAGTGGCCTGCGGGGTGGTATGCTGGGGGACAAGGATTCGAACCTCGATAGGCAGATCCAGAATCTGCAGTCCTGCCGTTAGACGATCCCCCAGTGCGGTTGGTGTGAACAGATTACCACACACCGACCACTTTTTCACCTCTTTCCTCACATCAAAGCCCTGCAGCACGTGTTACCGGGGCGGCTTTCTGCAGCGGTCCGTCCGGCTGCTCTGCTCACCCGGTTTCTTGCAACAGAGCATAGGTTATGGTAGAAATTATGGACCCAACCGGAAGTAGACTGAGTCGGGCCGAAGGAGCCAAAGAACAATGACAGAGATACTTAATACGCCTGCGAATGATTTTATCAGAGAAATCATTGAAGATGATTTCAGGACTCAAAAACACGGGGGACGCGTGGCCACTCGGTTCCCGCCAGAACCTAACGGGTACCTGCACATAGGACATGCCAAATCGGTCTGTCTCAACTTCGGTCTCGCCCTTCAGTACGAAGGAACCTGTAACCTTCGTCTCGATGACACCGATCCCAGCGGCGAGTCACTCGAGTATGTGCAGTCCATTATTGAGGATGTTCATTGGTTGGGCTTCGACTGGGAAGACAGGCTTTATTATGCTTCAGATTACTTTGAAAAGCTTTATGAGTTCGCCGTACGACTTATATCGGCAGGCAAAGCCTATGTCTGCAGTTTGAATGCCGAACAGATACGGGAACATCGGGGAACGCTGACACAACCAGGCAAGGAGAGCCCGTACAGGAATCGCCCCATAGAGGAGAATCTGGATCTCTTTGCCCGTATGAGGGCCGGAGAGTTTGAGGATGGGGCACACGTGCTTCGAGCGAAGATTGACATGGCCGCGCCCAATGTAGTCATGAGAGACCCCGTTATCTATCGAATCAAGCGCGCTCCCCATTACCGAACATCCTCAAAGTGGGTCATCTACCCTATGTATGATTTCGCTCATTGTCTCTCCGATTCTGTCGAGCATATTACTCACTCTATCTGTACCCTCGAATTCGAGAATAACCGGCCCCTCTATGACTGGATAGTCAAGGAATTGATAGAAGGGGACCGCCCGAATCAGATTGAGTTCGCCCGTCTCAACTTGAGTTACACAATGCTGAGTAAACGCAGGCTCATCGAGCTCGTGGAGGGAAAATATGTGGAAGGTTGGGATGATCCTCGCATGCCAACCGTGGCAGGTATGAGAAGAAGGGGGTACACTCCCGAGGCTATCAGGGATTTCTGCGCCAGGATCGGCGTGGCAAAGAAAGAGAACCTTGTGGACATTTCACTTCTCGAGCACTGCGTCCGCGAAGATTTGAACCAGCGCGCCATGCGGGCTATGGGAGTTCTCAGGCCATTGCGCGTGATCATCGACAATTATCCGGAAGGGCAGGTGGAGCTGCTGGAAAGTGCCAATCATCCTCAGAATCCTGCCATGGGTTCTCGAAGCCTCCCGTTCTCCAGAGATCTTTACATAGAACAGGATGACTTCACCGAAGAGCCCCCAAGGAAGTATAAACGGCTTGCACCGGGACGCGAGGTACGTCTTAGAAGTTCTTACGTGATCAAATGTACCGATGTGCGAAAAGACGAGGCAGGCCGGCCCATCGAACTGCACTGCACCTATGACCCTGAGACTCTGAAAGGCCCGCCCTCCGACGGACGCAAGGTGGAAGGCGTGATCCACTGGGTGTCTGCGTCGCATGCGGTTCCTGCCGAAGTCAGACTGTATGACAGGCTCTTTCGGGTGCCCGACCCCGCCGGTGAGTCCGGTGACTTTACAGAGTACCTGAATCCCGACTCTCTCCAAGTAATAGCCTCTTACGTAGAACCGGGTCTATCAGGAAGTGCTCCCGGGGCAAGGTACCAGTTTGAGAGACTGGGCTATTTCTGCGTCGACACGAAAGACTCTTCCCCGGAGCGGCTCGTCTTCAACCAGATAGTTCCCCTCCGTGACACATGGGGTAAGATCGCAGGCAAAGACCACTGATAATCCAGACAGGGGCGGCTGTTCTCGCAGCTCATCGAAGCTGTGTGGCCCCTTCCCTTCAACGGTTCAGCCGAGCTTCATCATCTCGGAATTGATTGTGAGTTGCAGATGAATACACGAAAGGGGTTGCAGTCGCCTGCAACCCCTTCATCTTATGGCTGGGAGACAGTGATTTGAACACTGATTCACGGAGTCAGAGTCCGTTGTCCTGCCGTTGAACGATCTCCCAGTGGTTTTTCGATGTCTTACTCTTCCTTCTTTTCCTTCTTCTGTGTCAGCTCGATCAATGCCATAGGAGCATTATCGCCTTTTCTGGACCCAATTTTCAATACCCTTGTGTAGCCCCCGTTGATTGCTGCATACCGGTCACCGATGTCGGTGAACAGTTTCTTTACTACATTCTTGTCCCTCAGAAAACCGAAGGCGAGTCTCATGGAGTGGGTATCCTTTCTCTTGGCGAGGGTAATCAGCCTATCGGCAACCCTCTTCAGCTCCATAGCCTTGGTGTTTGTAGTCTTAATGGTCTCATGGGCAAACAACGAGTTTGCCAGATTCATGAGCAGCGCCCGTCTGTGGCTACTGTTTCTGTTCAGCTTATTTGCGGTCTTTAGATGCCTCATATCAAACCTCTATATATGATCTTTTCTTTTCAGCGCGATCTTGACAAGGTCTTCCCTCGGGGGAAAGCTATCGAGCTTGATGCCCAATCTCAGTCCCATGCAGGTAAGGATCTCTTTGATCTCGTTCAGAGACTTTCGGCCGAAATTCTTTGTCATCAGAATCTCCTGCTCAGTCTTCTGGACCAGCTCACCTATGTATTTAATGTCCGCATTCTTCAGGCAATTCGCGCTCCTTACCGAGAGTTCCAGCTCATCGACGCTCCGGTACAGGTTCTCGTTGAAGTCCTGCTTATCCATGATCTTTTCTTCGGCCCCTGCCCCATCCTCGACTTCCTCAAAACTTATGAAGATCCGCATCTGCTCCTTAATAATTTTCGCCGCGAAGGAGAGCGCATCGAGGGGGTCAGTGCTCCCATCCGTCCATATCTCCATGGTCAGTTTGTCATAATCCGTTCTGAAGCCGACACGGGCTGAGCTGACGTTGTAGCTCACTTTCTTTATGGGCGAGAAGGTCGCGTCAATGGGTATAGTCCCTATGGGATCGCTCTCATCCTTGTTGGCCTCGGCAAGTACATAGCCCCTGCCCATTCTCGCTTTCATCTCGATATAGAGCCTGGCATCCTCGCTCAAATTTGCGATGAGGTGGTCAGGGTTTATGATGTCCACACCACCATCATGGGTGATATCTCCAGCCCTCACCTCTGTCTGCCCTTTCACGTCAATTTTCAGAACACGTACCTTATCATCGGTCATCCGCAATACTACTTTCTTCAGATTGAGGATAATCTCGGTAACGTCTTCTTTGACTCCCCGCACCGTTGAGAATTCGTGATCTACACCCTCTATCCAGACCGAGGTAATGGCAGAACCCATAATGGAGGACAGCAATACCCGCCTCAGAGAATTCCCTATCGTAATACCATATCCCCGCTCAAATGGTTCCGTGGAGAATTTTACGTAACCTGCATCCTTCTTCTCCACCTCAATTTTTGTTGGCTTGATCAACTCTTGCCAGTTCTTCTCAAACATGTGCATACATACCCTCCTTTGGGGGTAAAGAGGCTATCTCGAATAGTACTCTACGATAAGTTGCTCTCTTATTGGCATGGTGATATCATCTCTCGACGGGAGGATTCTCACCACACCCTTCATAGCTTCCTTGTCGAGTTCGAGCCACGAAGGAACGCCTCTACGTACCACTGATTCCAAGGCATTCTTTACACTGAGAAGTTCCTGAGTCCGCACCGCTATTTCGTCTCCCACCTTAACAAGGTACGAGGGGATATCTACTTTCTTGCCGTTCACCATAATGTGACCGTGACACACAACCTGCCGTGCCTCTTTACGGGAAGTAGAGAAACCGAGCCTGTAGACCATATTGTCTAATCTTCTCTCAAGAATGATAAGAAAATTTGCTCCTGTTACGCCTTTCTTCTGCGCGGCCATAAGGAAACTCTTCTTGAACTGTTTTTCACTTAAGCCGTACATCTTTCTTACTTTTTGCTTCTCTCTGAGACGCAGGCCGTACTCGAGGAACTTTCCTCTTGTTTCCACATGGACGCCCGGCGGATAGTTTCTTTTCTCGATTTCGCACTTCTCAGTGTAGCAACGCTCGCCTTTAAGAAAGAGCTTGATCGACTCTCTTCTACACAATTTGCATGATGGTCCTACGTATCTTGACAATTGTAACCCTCCTTACACTCTTCTTCTTTTAGGCGGTCTACAGCCGTTGTGCGGTATAGGAGTAATATCTCTGATAAGATGAATCTTAAGTCCGGTGCTTTGAAGCGCCCTTAAGGCCGCCTCCCTTCCTGCCCCCGGTCCCTTGATATAGACATCCACAGTTCTCATCCCGTTTTCCATTGCCTTCTTCGCTGCATTCTCTGCGGCCAACTGGGCAGCAAAGGGTGTGCTCTTCCTCGACCCCTTGAAACCCACAACCCCGCCGCTGGCCCAAGAAACGACGTTCCCCTGAGGATCCGTTATGGTCACTATCGTGTTATTGAAGCTCGACTGGATATAGGCTTCCCCAATCGGTATGTTCTTCTTGACTTTCTTTTTGCCGGTCTTCTTAGTCTTCGCCATGTTCACCTCATTTCTTTTTCTTCATGGACGTCTTTCTCGGGCCTTTTCTCGTCCTTGCGTTGGTTCGCGTTCTCTGGCCCCGCACCGGCAGCCCTCTTCTATGTCTCAATCCACGGTAGCAACCAATATCCATAAGCCGTTTTATGTTTATGCTGACCTCTTTCCGCAGGTCACCTTCGACTTTATAGTCTCTTTCGATAATATCCCTGATCCGGGCTACTTCTTCGTCCGTAAGGGAATTGGTCCTCATGCTCGGGTCTATACCAGCCTCGGCAACTATTTTCGCCGACAGGGTTCTTCCTATGCCATAGATATAAGTCAGGGCTATCTCGATCCTCTTTTCCCTCGGTATGTCAACACCTGCGATCCTTGCCACGGCAAACCTCCTTAGCCCTGTTTCTGCTTATGTTTGGGATTCTCGCATATTACTCGCAATATCCCTTTCCTCTTGATGATCTTACACTTGTCACATCTCTTCTTTACCGAAGGTCTCACCTTCATATCTCCCTCCTACTTCACTCGGTATATAATCCTGCCCCGGCTTAGATCGTAAGGTGACAACTCCACTACAACCTTGTCTCCCGGGAGTATTTTTATATAATGCATCCTCATTTTACCGGACACATGTGCCAGTACTTTGTGCCCGTTAGGCAACTCAACTCTGAACATTGCGTTTGGAAGCGGCTCAACTACGGTACCCTCTATTTCAATTCCTTCACCTTTTGGCATTATTCCATCATAACCTGCTTAGAATCTCAGGCCCCTCCGCGGTAATCGCAATCGTATGTTCGAAATGAGCTGACAGACTCCTGTCCTTCGTCACAGCCGTCCACCCGTTATCTTTGATAATAACCTCACTCCCGCCCATGTTGACCATCGGCTCTATAGCAAGCACCATACCTCTTCTCAACCGCACTCCCGTTCCCTGCGTTCCGAAGTTGGGCACTTGCGGTTCTTCATGCAGGTGGCTGCCTATACCATGACCCACGAACTCTCTCACCACCGAAAATCCGGCATCCTCGACCCGAGTCTGAACGGAGTGCGAGATATCGTGAAGTCTGTTACCCTCCCTGGCCGCGTCAATTCCCTCGTATAGTGCCTTTTCAGTCACCGACATGAGCGTCTGCGCCTCCTCGGTAACCCTCCCTACACCGTACGTTACAGCGGCATCGCCATAGAAACCGTCATATACTATACCGAAGTCAAGACTGACCAAGTCACTCTCCTTCAGCATATATTCACCCGGCATACCATGTACGACCTCTTCGTTCACCGATACACACAGGCAGTAGGGAAACCCGCTGTATCCTTTAAAGGCCGGCCTTGCTCCATCCAGCCTCTTTGTCTTCTCACTGCATAATGCCTCGAGTTCAATTGTTCGAACACCTTCGCGGACAAACTCCCCAAGATAAAGGAGCACCTCCATAGCATACCTGCTTGCTCTCCTTATCTTCTCTATCTCTCCGGCACTTTTCAGAGTGATCATAGACTGATCCTCGGCTTCTCATCTTCTCCCCTTCATTCTGGCAGACTTTTTCACGAGTCCGTCATAATGCCTCAGGATTAGATGGGATTCAATCTGCTGGATGGTGTCGAGGGCCACGCCCACCACGATGAGTAAAGCTGTACCTCCGAAGTAGAATGGCACATTGAACTTCTTCACCAACAGGGTAGGGAGCACGCACACAAAGGAAATATAGATAGCGCCCACTAGCGTTATCCGGGACAACACCTTTTCTATATATTCTGATGTCTTCTTGCCTGGCCGAAGCCCTGGAATGTAACCGCCATATTTCTTCATGTTGTCTGCAACATTGTCAGGATTAAAGACAATGGCCGTATAGAAGAAACAGAAGAAAACTATAAATCCTATATAGAGGATCTCGTGAAGCACCGATCCCGGGGTCAACAGTTCAGAAAACTTCTTCATATACGGATGCGCAATAAAGCTCGCAATCGTAGCAGGAAACATAAGAATAGAGGAAGCAAAAATCGGTGGTATAACTCCCGCCGTGTTAATCTTAAGCGGAAGGTGCGTAGCCTGACCGCCGTAGACCCTTCGCCCCACGACTCTCTTCGCGTATTGAACAGGTATACGCCGCTGCGATGTCTCCATAAAAATTATGAAGGCGATCACCAGCAACATCATGGCAACGAGAAGAATAACAACGAACCAGTTCATTTCACCGCTGTTCACCAAGCTCATGGTCCCGGCGACTGCATTAGGCATCCTCGCCACAATGCCGGCAAAAATTATGAGGGAGATACCGTTACCGATACCTTTCTCCGTAATCTGTTCGCCCAACCACATGATAAATGACGTGCCGCCTGTGAGAGTCAACATGGTCATCAGCCTAAAACCCCAGCCCGGGTTATATACGACCAGTTCCCCTCCGGCGCCCCTCATCTGCTCTAACCCTATAGCAATCCCGAATCCTTGGATGAGACTTATCAGGACAGTCCCGTAGCGGGTATACTGTGTGATCTTCCTCCTGCCTGCCTCGCCCTCTTTCGACAGACGTTCAAGCGTCGGTACTACTACCGTAAGGAGCTGCAGAATAATGGAAGCGCTGATGTAGGGCATAATGCCCAGCGCAAAAACCGAAAGGCGTTCCAAACCGCCCCCGGCAAACATATCGAAAAACCCGAGAAGTGTCCCTTTAGCCCTTTCAAAGATACCCGCAAGTACCTGCCCGTCTATACCGGGTGTGGGTATATGTACCCCTATCCTGTAGACGGCAAGCAGAGCCAACGTCATGGCAATCCTGCGTTTCAGCTCGGGGATTTTTCCGATATTCTGGAAACCTCCCATTAAATCAGTACCTCCACATCGCCCCCAACTGCTCTTACCTTCTCGATCGCCTTCCGGGATGCCTTATGGACCGTGACCTTGATGGAGAAATCGATTTCCCCGTCGGACAGCAATTTCACGCCGTCCCGTATGTTGTCGATAAGCCCGGCATCAAGCAGGTCCTGGACACCAACCTGGTCTCTTCCCTTAAATCTCTCAAGGTCAGCTACTTTTACCAGGGCAAACTCATATTTGAAAGGACTTCTGAAGCCCCTCTTCGGAATCCGCCTCGTCAAGGGCATCTGTCCACCCTCAAAACCTTTGGCCTTCGTTCCACCGCTCGTGGCCCGCTGCCCCTTGTTACCGTATGTGGCGGTGGTTCCGTGGCCTGAACCCGTGCCTCTCCCCACTCTTTTCCTTTTCTTCCTGGACCCCTCACTCGGTTTTAATTCGGAAAGTCTCATTTAGCCCACATCCTCCACTATTTTAACAAGGTGCATCACCTTCTTGACCATGCCCCTGATTTCGGGCGTATTCTTCATCGTCCTCTCCTGCTGCAACTTCCTGAACCCAAGGCTTCTGATGGTATCCCTCTGGTCACGTGTGCATCCGATGGTGCTTTTGATCCATTTTATTGTCAGAGGACCCACGTTATGCCTCCTCGCCCCTCATCTTTCCACGCTGTTTAAGCGAGAATTCCGGTGACTTTAATTGGGAAAGCCCCTTGATAGTAGCTTTTACAACATTGTGATAATTCCGTGATCCGTAGCACTTGGTGAGTATATTAGTAATCCCCGCCACTTCGACAACTGCACGCACCGCTCTTCCCGCGATAACGCCGGTGCCTTCCCTGGCCGGTTTCATGAAAACCTCGCTCGTTCCATACTTGGCCATAATCTCGTGAGGAATGGTACCTTTCGATACGGGAACCTCTATAAGATCCTTCTTGGCTCTCTCTATGGCCTTTCTTATGGCATCAGGTACTTCATTGGCTTTGCCCAGGCCGTAACCAACCCGGCCGTTACCATCGCCCACTACAACAATGGCGCTAAAGCTGAATCTCCTGCCGCCCTTGACAACCTTGGCAACTCTATTTATGTAAACCAACCTGTCTTGCAACTCAAGACCGCCCACCTCTATCCGCTTCGTTTCAGCCAACAGTCATCCTCCTCTAAAATATTAGCCCGGCTTCTCTGGCCCCTTCAGCCACAGCCCTGATTCTGCCGTGATACTTGAAGCCATTTCTGTCGAAAACCACGTGGGTTATCCCGAGTTCCTGCGCTTTCTTGCCCAAGTACTGACCCACTTTCTTTGCCGACTCCACATTTCCGCCGTACTTCACATCCACCTTGACTTCCTTCGTTAAAGTTGATGCCCCGGTGATGACTTTGCTATCGGTGTCGTCGATAAGCTGCGCATATATCTGTTTCAGGCTCTTGAATACGCAAAGCCTCGGTTTGCCGGCAGTACCCTGCACCTTCACCCGTACTCTTTTCTTTCGCCGTTCCCTCGCTTCTACCTTTTCTCTCCTGTCCATTTCACGTACCCCTTACTTGCCGCTCTTGCCTGCTTTCTTCCTCAGTACCTCATCGGCATACTTAACGCCTTTGTTCTTATAAGGATCAGGCTTTCTGAGTGCTCTCATCTTTGCTGCTACCTCACCGAGGAGTTCCTTGTTGATTCCCCTCACCGTAAGGAGCGTCTGTTTTTCGATCTGCGCCGTAATTCCCTCCGGCAAGGCAAAGGTAATTGGGTGTGAATAACCGAGGTAGAAAATCACATTATTGCCTTGAATCTCGGCCCTGTAGCCAATGCCAATGATCTCGAGCTTCTTTTCGAACCCCTTATCCACACCATCTACCATGTTGGCAATGAGTGTTCTCATGAGGCCATGGTAACCTCTCGTTGTCTTACTGTCGTTCTCTCTCGTTACGGTTACTACATTGCCTTCGACGCTCAGCTTCAAGCCTTCAAGAAGCCTCCGCCTCAGCGTTCCCTTCGGGCCCGAGACAACTATCTCACCCTCTGTCAGCTCGAGCTTCGCATCTTTTGGCAACTCAATCGGTTTTTTTCCTATTCTCGACATGGAGCACCTCACCACACCATCAGAAGGGGTTCCCCTCCGACTTTATTCCTTCGCGCGCTACTGTCCGTCATAAGCCCTTTCGATGTCGACAATATCACCGTGCTAAGCCTATGTTTGAGCCTTCCTATGTCGTCGACCTGCACGTAAACACGACGGCCCGGCTTACTGATCCGTGTTAAACCTGTGATGACACTCTTGTTCGCTTCATCGTAGTTTATGAATACTTTAAGGAATTTCTTTCTCTTCTCATCTACGAATACCTTGTAGTTTTTGACGTAACCCTCTTCCTTAAGTATTTTCGATATGTTGAATTTCATATTCGAATACGGGATGTCCACGGATTCGTGCCGCCCCATGATCGCATTTCTTATTCTAGTCAGCATATCAGCAATAGGATCTATCATCCCCATGATGCCCCCTTACCAGCTCGATTTTGTGACGCCGGGTATTGCGCCCTTAAGTGAGTTATTCCGGAAGCAAATCCGACACATTTGAAACTTTCTGAGGTAACCCCTGGGTCTTCCGCAAATGGCGCATCTGTTTCTGAGCCTAACTTTATATTTGGGTTCCCTTTTCGACTTCTCAATCATTGCTTTTCTTGCCATGTATCCTCCGTTTTAACCCCTGAAAGGCATCCCCATAAGCTTAAGAAGCTCAAAGCCTTCTTCGTCTGTTTTCGCTGTAGTGGTGATGGTGATATTCATACCCCTCGCCTTATCGATTTTGTCATAATCGATCTCGGGGAAAATGATCTGTTCTTTCAGTCCGAGTGTATAATTGCCACGGCCGTCGAAGGATTTTCCCGATACTCCTTTGAAGTCCCTCACCCGGGGCAACACTATGGTAACAAGCTTCTGAAGGAACTCAAACATTCTCTCTCTCCGAAGCGTAACCATACAGCCGATAGGCATACCGGCTCTCAGTTTAAAGGAGGCAATTGACTTTTTTGCCTTGGTGATGACGGGCTTTTGCCCGGTGATCTTTGCCATATCGCCCGCAGCACTATCAAGAACCTTTATGTTCTGTATTGCTTCACCGAGCCCTATATTGACCACTATCTTCTCAACCTTGGGAATTTCCATCACGTTCTCATACTTGAACTTCCGGATCAGGGCCGGTTTTACTTCATTCTCATAGTACTCTGCGTACGTTGTCTTCAACTGCTGCCTCCTACTTGTCTATGGCCTCTTCGCACTTTTTGCAGAACCTTATCTTCTTGCCATCCTCCAGCATCTTGGTCCCGGTGCGAACCGGCTTCGAACATTTTTCACAATAGATCATCACGTTAGACACATGGATGGGGTTTTCTCTCTCCATTATGCCGCCCTTCGTCTTCTGACTGGCCTTCACGTGTTTCTTTATCATGTTGACTTTCTCAACAACCACTCTGTCCTTCTTCTTCACTATGCGAAGAACCTTGCCTGTCTTCCCTTTATCTTTCCCCGTGGTTACCATCACGAGGTCATTCTTCTTGACGTGATAATCTTTCTCCATGGTCTACCTCACACGACTTCCGGTGCCAGGGACACAATCTTCATGAACTTTCGAGCCCTCAACTCCCTCGCTACAGGCCCAAAAATACGCGTCCCAATCGGTTCGTTATACTGATTTATTATCACTGCGGAGTTGTCGTCAAATCTCACGTAGGAGCCGTCAACTCTTCTGATTTCCTTCTTCGTCCGTACAATCACGGCCTTGACGACATCGCCCTTCTTTACTTTCGAGTTTGGAATCACCTCTTTCACCGACGCGACAATGATATCGCCAACGGTTCCATATCTCTTCCGTGAACCCCCAAGAACCCTTATACACCCGAGCTTCTTGGCACCGGAATTATCCGCCACCTCGAGTTTAGACCGCTCCTGTATCATTGACTCCCACCTCTTCCTGGATTAATATCGGCTCTTCCCGTTCGATTATCTCTTTCACCACCCACTTCTTCTCTTTGCTCAGCGGTCTTGCTTCGACAATCATTACCTTGTCGCCTATCTTGCACCGATTTTCCTCGTCGTGGGCCTTATACCTCTTCTTCGTTTTAAGATACTTGTGGTATTTCGGATGCTTCTGAAGCTTCTCCGTTTCTATTACCACGGTCTTATCCATCTTATCCTTTACAACGACCCCTACCATCTTCTTCTTGTGCGCAGCAACATTCAGTTCCATGATTACCTCGTGCCTTTCAGGGCCTTTTCCCTCAAGACCGTTTCTATCCTCGCCACATCCCTTCGCATGAGCCTGATTCTCGCGGTATTCTCCAACTGTCCCGTAGAGTGCTGAAATCTGAGGTTAAAGGACTCTTCCTTGAGGTCTTTCTTCTTTTTCAACAGCTCTTCCTGCGTCAGTTCTTTATACTCTTTTTTCATTGTTCCTCACTTCTCGTAACGAATCTCGTTCCGATAGGAAGCTTAAACGATGCAATACGCATCGCCTCTTTAGCCTTGTCCTCAGGGACTCCCTGAATCTCATAGAGAATCTTTCCAGGAGTCACCACTGCAACCCAGCCCTCGGCAGGTCCTTTGCCCTTTCCCATTCTCGTCTCAGCAGGTTTCTTAGTGATTGGTTTGTCGGGAAAGACACGAATCCAGACTTTGCCCGTCCTCTTCACGTACCTCGTCAGGGCAATTCTAGCCGCCTCTATCTGCCTTGAGGTGACCCTACCGCATTCAAGAGCCTGCAATCCGAATTCACCAAAGCTGACGGTATTGCCTCTGCTTGCGGAACCTCTCATTCTGCCTTTTTGCTGTTTCCTATATCTCACCCTTTTTGGCGCGAGCATTATCTTGCCTCCTGAAAGATTTCACCCTTGAACACCCAGACTTTAATTCCTATAACGCCGTACTTGGTCTGTGCGATAGCGAAACCATAGTCTATATCTGCCCTGATAGTCTGCAGGGGTACTCTTCCTTCCCTGTACCATTCCGTACGTGCCATTTCTGCTCCGGCCAGACGCCCGGCACACATTGCCTTGATCCCTTTGGCCCCAAACTTAAGAGCCTGCGAAACGTTCCGCTTCATGGCCCTGCGGAAGGAGACTCTTCGCTCCAACTGAAGAGCGATGTTCTCTGCCACCAATTGAGCGTCAGTTTCCGGTCGCTTCACTTCGGTAATATTGAGTAGGACTTCCTTATCGGTAATCCTCTGCAGCTCCTTTTTGAGGTTCTCCACCTCAGCCCCTTTTCTTCCGATCACAAGCCCGGGCCTGGAGGTATAAATGTTTATCTTCGCCCTTTTGTCCTTATTGGCGGCCCTCTCTATCTCGATCCTCGATATACCTGCCTGATACAGCCTCTTCTTGAGGAAGCTCTTGATCAAGATATCTTCATGCAGGAATTTTGCGAAGTTCTTCTCCGCAAACCACTTGGAGTCCCATGTCTTTATCACTCCAAGTCTAAAACCAAAAGGATTCGTCTTCTGACCCAATTTACCCTCCAACTTTATGCTTCATCTAGAATCATGGTGATGTGGCTTGTTCTCTTCCGCACCTTTGTGGCTCTCCCCATTGCTCTGGGGAGGAACCTCTTTAATACCGGTCCACCGTCGACAATTACGTTTTTCACATACAGGTTGTCTACATCCACGTACTTCTTCTGCCTCGCGTTGGCTATAGCGCTATCGAGCAGTTTCTTCAGGATGAATGAGGCTTTCTGAGGCATGAAAGTAAGTACACCCATAGCGTCATTAATATTCTTCTTCTTGATGACTTCTCCCACAATCCTGACCTTTGTCGTCGCTATCCTGATCATCCTTGTCTTGGCTATGATTTCCATGGTCTATTCCTTCCTTTTCACCACTTTAGCTTTTCTGTCGCCCGAGTGAGTGTGGAATGTTCTCGTGGGGGAAAACTCACCCAATTTGTGGCCCACCATCTCCTCTGTGACAAAAACAGGGATGAATTTCTTTCCGTTATGGACTGCAAACGTCAATCCCACAAAATCCGGAGTGATTGTCGAACTCCTGTACCATGTCTTGATGACCTTGGTACTCTTCGACTGTTTCGCCTCCTGGGCTTTGATGATTAACTTTTCTTCTACGAACGGGCCTTTCCTTAAAGATCTAGCCACGAAGACCTCCTACCTATGTTTTACTACGAATTTGTCGGTCCTTTTGTTCTTCCTTGTCTTCAAACCCTTCGACAACTGTCCCCATGGCGAACAAGGATGCCTTCCACCTTTCGAGCGCCCTTCGCCGCCTCCCAATGGATGGTCGACCGGGTTCATTGCCGTGCCTCTCACCGTCGGCCGCACGCCAAGCCACCGCGGCTTTCCTGCTTTGCCTACAGTAACGTTTTCATGATCTATGTTGCCTACCTGACCGATGGTTGCGAGGCAGGTAAGATGTACCAGCCTCACTTCACCTGAAGGCAACCTCACGTGACCATAGTCTCCTTCTTTCGCGACAACCTGGGCATAGCTTCCTGCACTTCTGGCAAGCTGTCCGCCCTTTCCCGGTTTCATCTCGACGTTATGTACGAAGGTTCCCGCCGGTACATACTTCAGGGGCAGTACGTTACCTATGTTGATTTCAGTGTCGGCCTTCCTGCTTGACACAACGATCTCACCTATCTTGATTCCCAAAGGAGCCAGAATATATCGTTTCTCGCCGTCAACATAATGGACTAGGGCGAGGTTCGCGGACCTGTTCGGATCATACTCAATACTGAAGATTTTACCCGGTATCTCGAATTTATCCCGTTTAAAGTCTATAACCCTGTATTTCCGTTTGTGGCCGCCGCCGATGTGTCTCGTCGTTATCTTGCCGGAGTTGTTTCTTCCACCCGTCTTCTTCAGCGGGGTGACAAGCGACTTTTCAGGTTTCTTCTTTGTGATACCGTCGAAGGTAACGACACTCATGAACCTTCTGCCGGCAGATGTCGGTTTGTATTCCCGTATGCCCATCACGCACCCTCGAAAATTGTTATTTTATCCTTCGGACTCAGCTTCACAACAGCCTTCTTCCAGTCAGGTTTCTTTCCCGAGCTCTTTCCGAGCCTCTTTTCCTTCCCTTCCATGTTGGCTACATGGACAGAAAGAACTTTTACCTTAAAAAGCTTTTCCACTGCCCGTTTGATCTCTATCTTGTTCGCGTCTCTGTGTACTTCAAAAACATACTGGTTACCGGTATCCTTCAGGAGAGAGCTTTTCTCCGTCACTATGGGCCTTCTCACTATATCGTAATCGTTCATGGCAAAAGCACCTCTTCTACTCTCCTGAGTGCGTCCAGTGTCATGACCAGCTCTCCATGCTTAATAACATCATAGACATTCAGTCCTTCCACCCGCAGCACTTTGACAAAAGGAATATTCCTCGCCGACTTCTCGGTGGTCGCCGCATCATTAAAAAACAAAAAAAGTGGCTTCTTCGTCAGGCTCAGGGTCTTGATAATTCCATTGAACGTCTTGGTGCTGATCTTATCCAGTTCAAGTTTGTCCAGAACCTTCATGTCGGAACCGGTGAACCTTACAGTCAAAGCTGATCTCAACGCACTTCGTCTTACCTTCTTCGGCACTGCAAAGCCGTAGTCTCTCGGGTGCGGCCCGAACACGGTACCACCGCCCACCATGAGAGGTGACCTGGCGCTTCCCTGCCTCGCTCTGCCGGTACCTTTCTGTCTGTATGGCTTCGCTCCGGTGGCGTTAACGTCTTTCCTCGTCTTCGTAGCTGCCGTTCCCCTTCGCCTCTTCGCAAGCTGCATTCTTACCACGTCGTGGATAAGATAAGGCTTTACCTCGCAGTTGAATATCTCATCCTTGAGCTCTACTTCCCCTACCTTTTCCCCTCGTATATCAAACAGATCTGCTGTTGCCATAAAGATCTCCTACGATTTTATCTCCACATCGACGCCCGCAGCCAGCTCCAGTTTCATCAGCGCATCCACTGTCTGCTGTGTCGGTTCAACGATATCAATCAATCTCTTATGTGTCCTCACCTCGAACTGCTCACGTGATTTCTTGTCAATGTGAGGAGACCTCAAGACCGTGTACTTCTGAATTCTCGTGGGTAGCGGCACCGGTCCCACCAGCTGGGCTCCCGTTTTCTTCGCCGCATCAACAATCTCCTTCACCGACTGATCAAGCAATCTATGATCGAAGGCTTTCAGGCAAATCCTGATTCTCTGCCTCATCTTCTTCCCCTCTACTCTATAATCTCGGTAACCACGCCTGCCCCTA
>CAYOYU010000002.1:57762-59428 GCA_964408265.1 uncultured Syntrophorhabdaceae bacterium | reverse complement strand
TGTCCTTATCGGGGTTGATTCCGGCAGCCTCAAGGATCCTCAGGGCAATAACCTCGGTTCCGCTGCCGGGTGCCCCGGTAGATACCCTCTTCCCTTTCAGGTCGGCCATGGTCTTGATTCCCTTACCTTCGGTGGTCACTACGTGGTTCATGTGGGGATAGACAACCGTGAGAACCCGCAAGGGAATGGGCTTTTTGAAGATGGACTGTCCCTTGTATGCATCGTATCCTGTGTCGGCGATGACGAGGCCCATATCGGACTTCTTCGCGCCGAGAAGTTTACAGTTGTCCACTGATGCCGCCGTTACCTCCGCCGCACACTCTACGCCTGCATACTTGGTGAGCAGACTGGCAATTCCGCCTCCGATAACGAAATAGACGCCGCCCATGCCGCCTGTGGCTATGGAGACCCTCTTCTTTGCCTGAGCAAAAAGATCCAATGGACCACCCAAGAGCACGGCACTGCCGAGAGCCGTTGTTACCTTGAGGAAATCCCGGCGACCTATGTTTCTCTTTTCATCGGAAAACTCATGCTTCTTCATAGTTCACTCCTTTTTTTATTTTGATTCCTGGCCGTCCCCCCTGCGGCGGCCAGTGATACTCCAATTGAGAGCAAATCCGCCTCGCGGCTTCATGAAAAGCCTTTGATTCCGTAATGGATGGCTTTGTCAATCCTGGCGGGTATATAGCCAAGGGCGAGAGAAACGTGTTCCGCTGTCCTTACTGCTGCAGGGACGATTTCTTTCTTTAATCGCGGGACGCTGATAGTGCTCATAGACCCTGAGATACCGATTGCGGCAATCGCCTTGCCGTTATGGTCCAGAATCGCGGCACCTGCGGCTCGCAGGCCGATGGCGAGTTCCCCGTCGCTGACGGCATAACCGTTCTTTCGAATGGCTTCCAACTCGGCCAGTAACACATCCTTGTCAGTTACCGTCCGTGTCGTATATCTTGCGAGGTCGGCCATTTGGATGAATGCCTTAAGTTCATCTGTGGGTAGGTTGGCGAGAAGAACCTTCCCCATGGTTGTACAATGTGCAGGCACATGAGAGCCGATATCGAGCACCACACCGACGATTGCCCTGTTACGGACCCGGTCAATGTAGATAATGTCCGTTCCATACAGGACAGAAAGGCTGACAGTTTCATCAAGTTCCTGGGCAACCGCCTCGAGGTGGGGCCTTGCTACCTGCCGCACCTCGAGGCGGTTTATCGCGCCAAATCCCAGATGGAGTACCTTGAGGGACGGACGGTAACGTCGTGAGGCAGCGTCCCGTTCCAGGTAACCCATCGCTTCCAGTGTTGCCAGGATACGAAATGCGGTGCTCTTGTTCAGGGACAGCAACGCGGCGATTTCTGTCAGGGTAAGTGAAGGATTCTTGAAGGTGAAGAGCTCTAGGATACCAAGTCCACGGGAAAGGGCTTCTATGTTGTATCGCGAATCTTGTTTCATAGATGGTTCCTCTAGTATAGTTTCACCAGTTGAAACATGGTTTCGTGTTGCGATACCGCAGTTTCAATAGTCAACTATTTGACTATTTTTTGTCAAGGATAATTATCGGATGGTAACAAAAATCTATGGAGGAAGGAAAATAGACGGAAGAAAGAAAAAAGAGCCGGCCTTTCGGGCCGGCTCTCCCAGATAATTTCAGTTGTCTCTCAAGCTT
>CAYOYU010000002.1:50452-57752 GCA_964408265.1 uncultured Syntrophorhabdaceae bacterium | reverse complement strand
ATGGCAATAGGAGTGTTGAGGGCTTTTTCAAGGGCCTTCACAACGCCGATGTTTTTTGCAACGCCACCAGCCATAACCACTTTTGGCTGCACGCCGCCGAGTCTGCTGATGAGGCCGAGGGTCCTGTCAGCTATTGCCTTATGGATACCGTAAAGGATATCTTCCAGGCCTTCACCTTCGCTTACGAGCGAAATGACTTCCGATTCAGCAAAGACGGTGCATATACTGCTGATGGTCAATTCCTTCTGGAACTTCAGAGAGATGTCGCCAACCTTGTCGAGTTCCACGTTCAGGGCTTTTGCCATGACTTCGATGAAACGCCCGGTTCCTGCGGCGCATTTATCATTCATCTCAAACTCTGTGACACGCCCCTTTTCATCTACACGAATTACTTTTGTGTCCTGTCCTCCGATGTCGATGATTGTCCTGGCCTCGGGGAAGAGGTAGTTGACGCCTTTTGCAATGCAGGTGATTTCAGTTACCGCCTGCTGCGCGAAGCCGGCTCTCTTACGGCCGCACCCCGTTGCTATTGTGTACGATAGATCTGAAGCTGACTTGCCAGGGTAGGCGAGCACTTTCTCAAGAGCCATTTCCGCAGTCTTCCTTGAATCGGCCCCTGTCTGGAGTATTGTATAACCCACAATGCCTTTGTCCTTGTCGAGGAGAAGGGCTTCCGTCGTGATCGAACCTATATCTACGCCCGCAACCAGCATCTTGTCACCACCTTACTCTATGATGGCAAGAACCGTATCGGCTTCCACTTCCTGGCCAGCAGATACGAGGATTTCCTTTATTACTCCGCCCACCGGGGCAACTATGGGCATTTCCATCTTCATGGCTTCAAGGGTTGCAACCTGATCATCCTCTGCCACCTGATCTCCGACTTTCACCGTCACCGCTATCACTTTACCAACCATTGGGACTGTAACTTCCGTAGCCATAATAACTACCTCCTTAACGATTTACGTTTCTTATGCCTTTCTGTAACCCAGGGCGAACTGGGCAATGATCATCTTCTGTACGTTGGATGTGCCCTCTACGATCTGATAGGATTTCGCATCCCTCAGGTATCTTTCCACGGGGTATTCCGAGGAGAAGCCGTATGAGCCGAAAATCTTGACCGCTTCGGATGCGCAGAAGTTGGCCGATTCGGCGGCATAGTATTTTGCCATTGAAGTCTCGAGGGTGTTGTTCATTCCCTGATCCTTCTGCCATGCCGCTTTGAGAACGAGTAGTTTTGAAGCTTCATGTTCAACGGACATTCTTCCTATCTGCTCCTGGACCATCTGGAACTGACCGATTGCCTGGCCGAACTGCTCTCTCTCGTTGGCATATTTGCAGGCTTCATCGATACACGCCTGGGCTACACCGACTGCACGTGCTGCTGAGCTCAAGCGGGTGAAGTTCAGCATGGTCATGCAGATCTGGAATCCCTGACCGAGCTTGCCGACAAGGGCGCTCTTCGGTATCTTGCATTCCTCAAAGAAGAGCTCGCCGGTAGGTGCGCAATGGAGTCCCAGTTTCGTTGTGATGGCTCTCTGAGTGATGCCAGGGGTGTTGAAGTCGATGAAGAAAGCTGACATGCCCTTATGTTTTGCAGCCTTGTCGGTCATGGCATAGACAACACCGCAACCGCAATAGGGAACGCCTGATATCCATGTCTTTGTCCCGTTGAGGATAAAGCCGTCGTCAACTTCTGTCGCCGTCGTCCTCATGCTGGCCACGTCGGACCCGGAGTTGGGCTCGGTAATGGCAAAGCAGCCGCCGCTGGTGCCTGCGATAAGGCCGGGAAGGAACTTCTCTTTCAATTCTTCGCTGGCGAACTTGAGAAGCACGTTCTGCGGTCCATTCATCTGCAGGTTGAACGGAAGACCCCATGAAGGGCTGACCCTTGCGAATTCGGTTGCCATCAGGGTTGCCGCGAAGTTGCCCTCTTCCAGTCCGAGTCCACCGAACTTTTCCGGGGCCAAGCAGGCGAACATGCCCTGGTCGCCCATCTTTTTCAGCATTTCTGGGCGATACTTGTGCTCTTTCTCGTCTTCTTCCATGGTGGGTTTAATATTTTTTACTGCAAAGTCATAAGCCATTTTTCGCATTGATTCTAATTCGTCAGACCACTTAAAATCCATAGGACTCCTCTCCTTTCCTAACGTATTGTGAAACTAATAACAAATCGTATATTAGCAAAGCACCCTACCCATGTCAAGGTAATTTTGTGAAAATAATGGATGTTTACCGTTTTGGGAGAAGGGTTTACTGTATCCAGAAAAGGGGGAAAAACAGGTCAGCCGGGACCAGTTCAGAAGGGACTTGGAGGAACCTGCGAGATGCTGACAGGTAAACGACGGACAAAGGTGTTGCCGTAGAGAGAGTAAATCGGATATAATTTCCCGGCAGGAAAAGAGTAGCCCTCCGGAGACAATCTTGATCTTCAGTAAAACGGGATATGTTGCCAATGACCTCTATGTGGCCGGGTTTGCATGGTCGCCTGTCTACCTGCTGGCAGGTGAAGAGCCGGTGCTTTTTGAAGCGGGATTCCAGTGCATGGGGAGAGTGTATGAGGATGCCATTCGGGAAGTGTTGGGCGGCAGGTCTCCTGAAAGACTTTTCCTTTCTCATGTTCACTGGGACCACTGCGGTTCCACTGCGTATCTCAAGAGAGTATTCCCGGGGCTTCGCATTGCCGCATCACAGCGTGCGGCAGAGATCCTTAAACGTCCTAATGCCCTGAAACTGATGGCAGAACTGAGTGATGACCTCGCGCGTTTTGTGGAAGCGAAGATGGGCGAAAAGTACGAGCAAGTTCTCCTCCGTGAACCTTTCGAGGCGTTCCGGGTGGACATGCCCTTGACCGAGGGGGATGAGATCCATCTCAGGGGGGGTCTGACGGTTAGGGTATTCTCTAGTCCAGGCCACACAAGGGATATGCTGAGTTATTACATCCCGGAAAAGAAGATCCTGATCGCCACTGAAACGACGGGGAATCTCAGTCATTCGGGACGAATCATCACTGAGTTCCTTGTGGATTACGACGGCTACCTGAACTCAGTGAGGAGGCTTTCCAAACTCGATGTGGAGGTGCTCTGTCAGGGGCACCACTTCATTTTTGTTGGTGAAGACGTGAAGAAGTTTTTTGCCCAATCCCTCGCCGAGGCAGAGGCCTTTGGCAGGAGAGTGGAAGAGTTGCTCGACGCAAACGACGGATCAATAGAAAGAGTCATGGACCTCGTCAAAGCCGAGGAGTATGATACGAACACAGGCGTGAAACAGACGGAGAAAGCCTATCTCATCAACCTGAGGACCCGTGTAAGTCACCTTGCAGAGCGGCTTGTGAACAAGAGGAGAGAATAGGCGGTAATCTGAGGTAGCGCACCCCTCATGAACAGACCGAACATGCTAATCACAGGAGCACAAAATTAGTTGACATGTTGCGGTTATTAATAGTTATATATACACTTGTACGGGCATGTGAATTTTTTAATTTTCACAAAAATCATATCATAGGAGGGGCTGTATGGACATAAAAACGATCGGAGTTTTGGGCGCCGGTGTTATGGGAAACGGCATTGCCCAGGTTGCAGCCATGGCAGGCTACAACGTGATAATGAGGGATATCGAGGACCGGTTCGTCGAAGGCGGCATGAAAAACATCGACAAATTTCTTGCCAAGACAGTTGAGAAGGGCAAGATGTCGGCTGATGACAAGAACGCCATCATGGGCAGGATCAAAGGCACCACCGCGATGGAAGCCATGAAGGATGCCGATTTCGTCATCGAAGTGGTTATCGAAGTCATGGATATCAAGAAGAAGGTCTTCGCCGAACTCGACTCAATCTGTAAACCCGAGGTTATTCTTTCTTCCAACACTTCCTCCATGTCTCTTACGGAAATTGCAACTGCTACGAAGAGACCGGACAAGGTTGTTGGTATGCACTTTTTCAACCCGGTCCCCCTTATGAAACTCGTTGAGGTTATCAGGGGCATGAGAACAAGCGACGAAACAACGGCAGCGACCCTGGAACTTACGAAGAAATTCGGAAAGGAACCTGTGGAAGTAAAAGTTGACGTCCCCGGCTTCCTCGTAAACAGGCTTATGATCGCTTCATCAATCGAAGGAATCAAACTCTGGGAACAGGGCATTGCCTCGAAGGAAGACATTGACAAGGCAGCAAGGCTCGGCCTGAACTACCCGATGGGTCCCTTCGAACTGATGGACCTTACCGGTCTCGACATCAACTATCACGTCATGGATTATTTTCACAAAGAACTGCCGAAAGAATTGAAATGGGATCCGCCACTTGCCATCAAGAACATGGTGAAAGCCGGGCTGCTTGGCAGAAAGACAGGCAAAGGCTGGTACGACTATTCCAAGTAAGGGCTGACGGGAGGTACCATGGCCTACGAGACACTGTTAGTTGAAAAAGAGGGGAATCTGGGGATCATTAAGCTCAACAGACCACCCGTAAACCCCTTGAACGCACAGTCCTATCGGGACCTTTACGATGCAGTCTGTGAACTCGACGATGATGCTGCTGTGGGAGCGATTATCATAACCGGGAACGGTGACAAAGCTTTTGCTGCCGGTCTTGATGTGAAAGACGTTATGGGCAAGTCAACGGTGGAGATTCTAGATTTCACTTGGAAGGCTCCGAGAAGGGCCTTCGACAAACTGACGGGCATCGGAAAACCCACGATAGCCGCGGTGTTCGGACTCGCTCTCGGTGGCGGTTGCGAAGTCGCCATTTGCTGCGACTTGCGGATCGCCTCAGAGGATGCCGTATTCGCCCTTCCTGAGATCAACCTTGGCATTATGCCCGGATCCGGTGCCACCCAGAGACTGCCGAGACTTCTCGGTGTAGGTAGGGCGAAGGAGATACTCTTTACGGGCGACAACATCAATGCCCAGGAAGCATACAGGATAGGTCTGGTCAGCAAGGTGGTTCCCAAAGAGAAACTGATGGACGAGGCGCGGGCTCTTGCAAAGAAGCTGGCCGCCAAAGCCCCGAAGTCGCTGGCACTCATAAAGAAGTGCGTCGACAGCGGCCTTGATATGGATCTGCCTTCGGGACTCACACTGGAGATGGATTGCTTCTCCATAGCCTTTACCTCGGAAGATGGCAGGGAAGGCGTGAATGCCTTTGTGGAGAAAAGAAAGCCGACCTTTAAAGGCAAATAGGTCGGGTGAAGTGAACTTGTCACTAATGAACGCAAGGAGGAAAGTATGGCAAGAAATGCAGTAATACTGGCCGGTGGCCAATGTAAATGGGGCGTAAGGGAGGCTCATATTGTCGATCTCTTCCAGGAGGCGGCAAAGGCGTGTCTCGATGACGTCCCCAATTTGAAACCAAAGGATATAGACGGCTTGATTGTTGCCACGTCATATGCGGGACGTTGCTCATTCCAGGTCAACACGGCTCCCGTCATAGCTGAGAGATGCGGCCTTAAGCCCACATCAATCTGTACGAGATGCGACACGCTTTGTGCAGGCGGTTCCACTGGAATCATTCTTGCCATGGGGCTCGTGATGTCAGGCGCAGCCGACATCGTCATGGTGGCCGGCGGCGAGAAACTCTATACGCCGCAGAAATGGGAAGTCTTCTATAGTGAACTCGCATCAGTGGACCACGATTGGGACGGCGTTCACGGCATGGGTCTTCCGCCGCCATTTTTCGCACTCACCGCTCAGGAACACATGATGCACTATGGAACCAAGAAAGAGGATCTGGCCGCGGTATCCGTGGCAAACTACAACTATGCAGCAACCAACCCAGTAGCCCAGATGCAGAAAGCTTTGACCATGGAAGAGGCAATGACTGCACCTATCGTTGTACCGCCTCTTACACTTTATGATTGCTGCCCTATTACGGACGGCGCAGCCGCATGCATCATTACAACTGACGAAATCGCGAAGAAATACAGCGACAGACCTCTCGTATACCTGAGAGGCACCGCACAGGTATGTCTGAATAGCGTTTCCGCCAATTTCCCCGGTGCTCACCTTGCCGACTGGAAGCATACGAGAATGGCAGCGGAGAAGGCGTACAGCAGAGCAAAGATCACGGCAGCAGACGTCAAAGTTGCCCAGACCCATGATTGCTTCTCCATTTCGGAAGTTATCGAAGTTGAAGAACTCGGTTTCTGCAAGAAAGGTGAAGGCGGAGAGTTCTGCAGATCGAAACAGATCGAACTCGGTGGTAAAGTTCCTGTGAACACGGACGGTGGATTGCTTGCAGTCGGCCATCCCTTTGGTGCAACCGGTATCAGGCAGGGCACGGAGATCATGAAACAGCTCCAGGGTAGAGCCCGTCACCAGGTAAAGGGCGCCGACATTGGCATGACCCATAACCTGAGTGGAGCCAACGCAGAGCATACCATCGTAGTGTATGGAAGAGATCCAGTAAAATAAGGAGGAGAATATGGCTGTTTTGGGTATCCCAATACTTGAAGATTTATATCCTGCAACAATGGATATGTGGCCTCTCGAGGCAAAAGAATTCAACAGATCCTGGCAGTTTTATGAGAACCTGAAAGAGGGTCGGCTTACCACAACGAAATGCAAAGACTGCGGCGTTGTATCCTATCCGCCCCGGGTAATCTGCCCTGAATGCTACTCAGAGAATCTGGAGTACGTGGATCTTCCGAAGAAAGGCAAGGTCATCGTCTTCTCTGAAGAAGTAAAAGGCGTGCCCCTTGGATTTCAGTCTCCCCTCATCCATGCCGTAATCGACCTGGGTGTTGACCCTGCAAGAAGGGTTCTCACCAGGATTGCCAATTGTGCTGCAGGCCAGTTGAAACGGGGAGATGAAGTGCAACTCTTCGTCTTTGACGTTCCGGCGCTGCCTATCGATAAGGGTAAAGCCGGTACAATTATGTCGCCCAGAGTCTTTTTCGCCTTTGAGCCGGTGAAGTAGAAGGTAAAGAGGATAGCAGCAGAGATTCTGAATAGAAGCCGTGGAGCGGGGGTAACCCCGCTCCACTTTTTTCTGAAAGAGTATATTCTAAAAAATCATACCCACGCTGATTATATTTGAATTCACGGCTCTGTTGGGTCGATCAAGGCCACCGTTGGAAAGGTGCCTGAACCGGTTTTCCACGTAAAAATCCTTCCATCTGTATCCGATTCCACCCTGGAGCATGAAAAGAAGGTGTGTGCCCTGTTCCACAAATGCAACCGACGTATATTCTGCCCCCGTGCCAAGCGTGACAAAAAGTGACGTGTCCTTTCTTTTTTTCAGTTAATATTTTGCGAGGTGACCAAGCACGCCCTGCTGGCCAGTCCGCGCGGCTTCGAGCGCCTGGA
>CAYOYU010000002.1:32160-50442 GCA_964408265.1 uncultured Syntrophorhabdaceae bacterium | reverse complement strand
GCGTGACAAAAAGTGACGGGTCCTTTCGCTGTTGCAGGTAATATTTGGCGAGGAGACCAAGCCCGCCCTCAGTTCCGTCAACCGGTCTGTTGACATAGGACAAGGATGGTTCAAGCACGAATTTGATCTTTCGATAGAGGGTTCTCTCGGAAAAGAGGCTCATCTGGCTAAAGCTGTAGTGACCATTGGTTCCCCTCAATTTGCCTGGGTTAAGGTCTTTGTTGAACAGCCCGAAGCCGTACCCCAGGGACAGTCCGTTCTCGACCTCTGTGCCCAATCCCGCAAGAGGCAGAAGCAGAAGGAAAAGCAGAATTAATGTTACATAAGGTCCTTTGTTCATCTACGTCCCTCGAATTCGCCGGCATGGCTCCTTGAGGCATTATTTCTTTTAACATATATCAGAAATGGTGTAAAATCTACCCAATGAAGGGATTTCTTTTCGCACTTCTCCTGATACTCCTTCTTTCCCCGGTTGCCCAGGCTAAAGAGTACATCGTAAAGAAGGTCATTGACGGCGAGACGGTACTGATGGAGTCTGGGGAAACGGTCAAGTACATCGGGGTGGATGCACCCGACCTGTATAGAAAGGAAGGCGCCGAGTTTTACGCAAAGGAGGCGGCACGGTATAACAAGAAACTGGTTCTGCTGAAAAAAGTTAGGCTTGAATTTGATACGGAGAAGAAAGACAGTCGGGGAAGAATTCTGGCCTACGTTTTCGTGAAGAACGTTTTTGTCAATGGTGAACTTGTAAAGCTGGGTTATGTGAAAGCCTCCGTAAAGCCGCCCAACACGAAATACCAGGCGGTGCTCTTGAACGCACAGCAAAAAGCCATGGCGGAAGAGCGAGGACTATGGCAAGAGCGGAAAAAGGACTCCGAAGATCACTACGTGGGTAACAAGCGAACCTATACACTGCATCGTCCTTCCTGTCCCCTGGTCAGCAAAATACCCGACAAGAGCCGAATCGTCTTCAGGAGCAGGGCCGATGCCATCAAGATCGGATACGGCCTGTGCAAGAAGTGTAAACCATGAGCGAAAAGTATATAGATTACTGGGGTCTTACGAAACACCCCTTCCTGCTTGCTCCGGACAGTTCCATGATGCACGTTACGGGACAGTATTATGAATGTTTGGAGCGGCTCAAATATGCCATTAACACGAACAAAGGTGGAGTCCTTGTCATCTCAGAGGATGCCGGACTGGGTAAGACCACAATCCTCCTTAAACTCATCGAGGAGATGCGGGCGGAGTACAACGGCGCTTTCAGATTTGCCTTTGTGGACCACCCATCTCTTACGGCTGATCAGATAATAGCACAGATTACGGGCGCTATCTCCGGACTGACGCCTTTCGAGGACAAGCTGAAGAATCTCTCCCTTCTCAAGAGTGCCCTTGTGGAGGTAAAGGAACAGGGAGGGAAAAGCGTTATTGTTGTTGACGAAGGGCAGATGCTTTGCGACACGAGGGATGTCCTCCAGGAACTGCGAATCCTCATAAATCTTACCCACAACAATGAGTATCTCCATACCTTTATCCTTGCGGGTCAGAGGGATCTGTGGCAGACCATCAAAGACATGCCTGAATTCTGGCAACGGTTGCCGGTGAGGTACTATTTTGTTCCCCTGAGGCTTGATGAGGCGAAAGAACTTATAAGGCACAGGCTCATAAAAGCCGGTATGGAACCTGAACGGGAGATATTTTCCGATGACGCCCTGGAGATCATCCATAAGTATTCAAGGGGTTCTCCGAGAACACTTATTGCCCTTTCAGATTTGTCGCTCCTGATCGGATATTCCGCACGAACGGGCAAGGTGGGCTTCAAGGAAGTATCCAAGGCGATGAACGCCATGTCCGGCAAGGGAGAGTCCCTTCCCTATACGGGCGGGGAGACTCAAAACAGGAGGAGTCCCTCCCCCGGCTTGTCTGCGTCCCGGACCGCAGGCAAGCGGCAAAGGCCCCAGGAGAGGTCGTCAGCGAGCAGTCCGGAGGCCGAGGATGAAAGACCCGCCACTGGTAATGAAGACCGTTCAAGGGTAGTGCTCATTGCCCTTGTTGCCACGTTATCAATTATCATTGGTGCCCTGGTGGGATACTTCCTCATGAACACGGGAAAGCCGGAAGTACCCCCTACGGCGTCTGTGCGGAAGGAGGTTCAGAATCCGGTGCCCTTGCCCCCGCCCCAAATGGAGACTGGTCAGCCCCAGCCTTCAGCGTCCCTTCAAACGACCTCCGTACAACCGCCTCCGCCGGTTCAGACTGTACCACCGGCGCCATCAGTACCGACCCAAGCGGTTGCTGTGCAGCAGGCAACGGTCCCGGCTCAACTTTCCTCCCCCGGGGTGAAGGCAGGGCCACCGCCGATACCCGTGAAACAGGAGAAGACAGCAGAAGTGATAAAGGATGCGGTTAATGCCCGGTCTCAGCCGGATGTGGACTCGACGCGTATCGGGGTGATCTTCAAAGGCGCGGCCCTCAAGGTGAAAGGCGAAAAGGTAGGGAGAGACGGTTCACGGTGGTACAAAGTAGCTCTCTACGGGAACCGGGATGGATGGATTTCCGGGGATGTGGTCAAAGTGAAATAAAGCGATAGATGATGCATGCTAACTGCATCATATCCGGTCAGCTTCTCAAAATCCTCTTGTCGCCTGTTCTGATGGTCACCTTGATTTCATCAAGATATTCAAGGAGCGGGATGAGATATTTCCGCGAGAGAGGGAGGACCGATTTGATGTCAGAGGGGGTCATCTCTTTCTTCTCCCTCAGATAGCCCGTTACTTTTTCCTTGAGGTCGGCAATGACCTCACTGTGGAAGTACATGTCACTCTTCACCTTGACTACGCGGCCTTCGTAGATGAGCCTCTCAAGAACGTCCCTCATGTAGCTTTCTTTCTGGTTCATCTCTGCAGAGAGTTCCTTCAGGACCGGGGGGCCGAAACCATACTCTTTCAGTTTTCCTGCGATCCTTTCCTTTTCCGAAACCATTGTGTCATCGACCACATATCCGGCTTTCTTCGACCGAACTTTATCTTTCTCGGCCTCCAAGGTCCCGTCTTTCAGGCATTCGTCGAGAGCTGCCTGAAAAATGACCGGCTCCACTTTGGGGAGTCGGGTCCTGAGTTCCTCCTTTGAAATACCCATCTTTTGGGGGTTCTTTGTATGGAACTCATCCACCAGTTTCTTGAGCATCTGCGTATATTCCGCGAATTTCTCGGTGTGGACCACGTACTTTCCGATGGCCGCCACCTTTTGAGCCTGTTTCAGTTCTCCCAATAACTTCTCAAGTCCTTTCGCATCTCTCCCAAGGAGTATTGCCAAAGCAGACTTGTCGATGCCGCCGAAGGTTCCTTTCAATATGTGATATTCTGCTTTCCGGGCTATCGTCCCTGTGGTGAGGAGCGTGTATACCTCTTCAAGACGAACGGTCTTCCTTTTATGTCTGCCGGGAAGGATATCGAGAATCCTGCCTCCGCCAATGGTCTGTATGGCATATGATCCCCGCAGGATGAACCTGTCATCGGGAAGTGCAACGATGGGTTCCGGAAAAACGAACTGTACGAAGAGTTCTTCTCCTGGTTCGATGGTATCCTTGGACAATAGAACGAGGCGCGCCTCTGCCTGTGTTGTGGCGATATGGAACCTGAGAATGCTGTCGCTCCTGATGGGTTTAAAAGGTAGTTTCAGATACTTCAGGGAAGCATCAATCCTGGAAGAAAGCATCAGCGTCTCCGGTCTGCCGATTATGGAGCCTCTTTCTATATCGCTCTTCTCCACGCCCTGGAGGTTGAGGGCAACCCGTTGCCCGCCGATGGCTTCCTGGACATCTTCGTGATAGCTCTGGATGTTACGCACTTTGGCGTATCTGTCGAATGGGTATATCTTGACTTCATCGCCAACCTTGATGGAGCCTGAGATGCATGTGCCAGTAACGATGGTACCCATTCCTCTAAGAGAAAAGACTCTGTCCACCGGCAGCCGGAAGATGCCCTCTCTGGATCTTTCTTCTATTTTGCCGGCTTCCTCGATGATGGTCTTTCTCAACAGTTCGAGGTTCTCGCCCGTGGTGGATGAAACGGGGATGACCGGCGCTCCCTCCAGGGACCTTCCTTTGAGTGTGTCGGCCACATCTTCCTTCGCCAGTTCCACCATATCGGCGTCGGCGAGGTCTGTCTTGGTAATGGCAACAATTCCCTTCTGCAGTCCCAGGAGTTCACATATGTCCAGGTGTTCACGTGTCTGCGGCATCACGCCTTCGTCTGCCGCGACCACAAGGAGCACCATGTCAATACCCCATGCCCCGGCCACCATGTGGCGGACAAACTTCTCGGGACACGGTACATCAAATATTCCTACCAGTAGGTCATCTCCGAATCTGTAATGGGCGAATCCAAGTTCCGTGGTGATTCCCCGTTCCTTCTCCTCTTTCAGCCGGTCGCAGTCTATCCCGGTAAGCGCCCTGATGAGGGTTGTTTTGCCATGATCGATATGTCCTGCAGTTCCGACGACGATTCTTTTCATACGTCACACTATACAACATTTTCCCCTGCTCCTCAATGAGAGTTAAGTCTTGATATGGGCAGGGAGAAAGAAGTATAAAGTAGCTGACAAACCGAAGGGAGAGCAATGACTGACGATCAAAGGGCGGCGCCCCCCTGGGGCAAGTGGTTTGTGCTCAGGGAGGAGCATGATTTTAAGGTAAAGCAGATCGAGGTACTGCCGGGAGCCAGGTTGAGCTATCAGAAGCACTGCAGGAGAGAGGAATACTGGCATTTTGTGCGGGGCGAGGGGAAGGTCACGATAGATGGCCGGGAAATCGTGGTGAGCCAGGGAGACATGATCTCCGTGGGCAGGGAGTGCCTGCACAGAATAGAGAACCTTGGCACCCATACCCTCGTGCTTATAGAGATTCAACGCGGAGAGTATTTCGGTGAGGATGATATCGTCAGGGTAGAGGATGATTATGGAAGGGCTTGAGGGCTCCCATCTGCATTGCCCCCGTTCCGGTGTTGAGAGGAGGATCTACCGATGAAAAGGATTGTGCATATTGTTCTGGCCTGTCTCGCAGTTGCCTGCATTGTTCCCCATGCCCTGGCCAGGGATACCATCAGAATAGGCTGTATGGTGCCTCTTACGGGAGACGTGAAGACCTATGGAGAGTCGTATAAGAATGGGTTCAACATAGCAATAGAGGAGTATGGAAAGAAAGGGAAGTATGCTATTGAGCCTCTCATTGCGGATGACAGGAATGATCCCACCGAAGGAACCAATGGAGCACTCAAGCTGATTACCCAGGACAAGGTCTTCGCCATTGTAGGCCCTCTCACGTCGAAGGTTGCCATACCGGTGAGCGAGATCGCCGACAAGAACAAGATTCCCATGATCACCGGCACTGCTACAAGCCCAAAGGTAACCGTACAGGATGGAAGACGCAAGGCTTATGTCTTCCGTGCCTGCTATATCGATCCCTTTCAGGGCACTGTGGCCGCCAGTTTTGCCGGCAAGGAACTGAAAGCAAAAACGGCCGCTGTCCTCTACGATGTGGGAAACGATTACTCCAAGGGGTTGGCGGAATTTTTCAGAGCCACCTTTACGAAAGCCGGCGGCAATATCGTTACATATGAATCCTACCAGAAGGATGATGTCGATTTCTCTGCACTCATCACGAAGGTGGCCGTGAAAAAACCGGAGATCATCTACATACCCGATTATTACAACAAAGTGGCGCTCATCGCCAAACAGGTGAGGGAGAAAGGTCTGAAATCAGTTATGCTTGGCGGGGACGGGTGGGATTCCCCCGAACTGTTGAAGGTTGCAGGGAACTCCATCGTGGGTGGCTATTTCACCAATCATTACTCGCCTGACAGAAAGGACCCCGTAGCGGAATCATTCATAAAGAAATATCGGCAGAAGCATGGAAATGTGCCTGATGCCATGGCTGCACTCGGGTATGACGCCACATGTATAATGCTCAAGGCCCTCGACAGCGCCAAAAAACCTACCCAGGAGGAGGTGCTTAAGGTTCTGGCGACGTTAAAGAACTTCAGGGGGGTCACGGGAAATATCAATTTTGACAAGAATGGCGACGCCGTGAAATCCGTGGTCTTGTTGAAGGTGGAAAAGGACAGACCGAGTTACGTGACTACCATCAACCCCTGAGCAGCAGATTGGAGGACCCTTAACTACTCGGCCCGCTTGACCCGGGAGAAATGGAACTTTTCGGATACATACTCCAGCAATGTATAAACGGACTTCAGTTGGGGGCGGTCTATGCCCTCATAGCCCTGGGATATACCATGGTATATGGAGTTCTTCGGCTCATCAACTTCGCCCACGGCGATGTCTTCATGCTCGGCGCCTTCATCGCCTATTACCTCATAGCCAAATTCGGCCTCCCGCTCTACGCGGTCTTTATTATTACCATGGCGCTTACCGCCATAGCGGGATTTCTCATAGAGAAGGTTGCCTATAAGCCGCTTCGTAACGCTCCGAAGATTTCTCTTCTCATTACGGCTGTTGGGGTATCTCTCTTTCTGGAATACTTTCTCAGCCTCAACGCTGTTTTAACACCCAACTATATAGCTTTCCCGAGGCCCTTCGAAGTAGATTCCTATGACTTGGGTCTCTTCACGGTGACCAATGTTCAACTGCTCATATTTTCCATAACCGGTGCATCTCTGCTTCTCCTTTACCTCCTCATCTACAGGACCAAGCAGGGGCAGGCCATGAGAGCCGTCTCCTATGACCGTGAAGTGGCCTCCCTGATGGGAATAAACATCGACGGGACCATCTCCCTCACCTTCATCGTGGGTGCCGCCCTAGCGGGCGTGGGGGGCATCCTCTATGGCATGGCCTATCCTCAGATCAACGTCTTCATGGGCGTCATGCCCGGTATAAAATCCTTCATCGCGGCGGTCCTCGGTGGGATAGGCATCATCCACGGCGCGGTTCTCGGGGGATTCATCATAGGTCTCTCGGAGGTATTCGTATCGGCCTTCCTCTCATCCACGTTCAGAGATGGAGTGATCTTTGTCATACTCTTTCTTGTGCTCCTATTCAAGCCCACGGGTATTTTCGGAAAGAGGTCAGAAAAAGTATGAAGTTCCTTTTCGAGATAAGAAAGGAATTGGCTCTCTGTCTTGCCATTTACGGCGTACTGAAGGTGCTGTTCGTTTTCAATTTTGCCACCGGTTATATTCAACAGATTACGCTCTACTCCTTCATCATAATTCTAACGGCCCTCGGGCTTAATGTGATCTACGGGTACACGGGGCAGTTCTCCCTGGGGCATGCCGCCTTTTACGGCATTGGTGCCTATACGTCGGCCTACCTGGGAAAGGTCTTCGGTGTGGAGAGCGTCTACGTCTTTGTCCCCATGCTGCTTGCAAGCGGGGTTGTTGCGGGACTCACGGGGTACGTTATCGGTATCCCCATCCTCAGGCTCCGCGATGATTTCCTCGCCATCGCAACGCTCGGCTTCGGGACCCTGGTGAGAGTCATTCTCGATAACTCCGACCGGTTTTCTGAAGTTCTTGGTGGGTCCCGGGGTTTTGTGGGCATACCGAAAATAACGAACCTGGAAATTGCCTTCTTTACTACAGCATTCCTTATTCTGGTGACGAGAAACCTGATCTATTCCCGCTATGGACTCTTCTGGAGATGTATCAGGGAAGACGAACTGGCAGCTGAATCGGTGGGAGTCAATACCGCCAGGATGAAGCTTATGGCCTTTACTTACGGCTGTTTCCTTGCGGGCGTGGGAGGAGCCCTCTATGCCCATCTGTACGTATTCCTGCATCCCTCCAATTTTGATTTACTGAAGTCCATCGATTTTCTTGTAATCGTCATAGTGGGGGGTATGGGGAGCATCAAAGGTACGATAGTGGCGGGACTTCTTTGGGTGGGTATCATCGAAGGCCTCAGGATTCTCCTCCCTGCTCAATATCTTGACCTGCGATGGGTCATCATACCGATTCTCCTGATTGTACTCATGATGTGGAAGCCCTACGGCCTGGTAGGGAGGCGCCGATCATGAATATCCTTGACGTCCGAAATCTGAAGAAGAGCTTCGGCGGGGTCCAGGCTGTTGACGGCATCTCCTTCGCTGTGGAGGAAGGCGAAACTGTAGGTATCATAGGGCCCAACGGGGCTGGTAAGACAACCGTCTTTAACCTCATCACCGGTTTCTACAGGGCCGATTCTGGTTCCGTCCAATTTTCGGGCAGGGAACTGACCCGGTATCAAGCATACAGACTCCCACATCTCGGTATAGCTAGGACATTTCAGAACCTGAGGCTATTCGGCGAGCTCTCCGTTTTCGAAAACGTTCTCGTGGCGACGCTGAGCCAAAAGGGGTACGGCGTGTTGGCAGGAATTTTCAGATCATCCGGCTACTTTACCGCAGAAAAAAGGGCAGAAGAAAAGGCCCAAGGATTTATCGATTTCTTTGGTCTTTCCGGTAAAGAGGAGCTTCGGGCCAACAACCTGCCTTACGGGGAACAGAGGAGACTTGAGCTGGCCCGGGCGCTTGCCACGGAGCCTAGACTGCTCCTCATCGACGAGCCCGGTGCGGGAATGAACCCTAAAGAGATTCAGGACCTAGTGGAGAGGATCAAAGAAATGCGGGAAAGGTTTAAACTTTCCATCGTTGTCATCGAGCACCAGATGGGACTCGTAATGAATGTGTCCCACAAGGTCGTGGTTATGGATTTCGGAGAGAAGATCATGGAAGGCACGCCTGATGAGGTAAAGAAGGACCGCAGAGTGATTGAGGCCTATCTGGGTGAGGAGTTCGTCTGTTGAAGATGAAATCAGAATCCGGAGGCACTGAATTCGAAACAGACCGGAGTCCGGGAAGGAGGGCGCCATGATTACCGATAAAGCTATGTTGATGCAGATAGAAGATCTGAGCGTTTCCTACGGTACCATCAAGGCCCTCGATGGGGTGACCCTCCACGTTGATGAAGGTGAGATCCTCTCGGTTATCGGGGCTAACGGGGCGGGAAAGAGCACACTCCTGAAGACCCTGGTGGGCCTTATGAAACCTCAATCCGGCAGAATAGAATTCAGCGGGAAGCGGATCGAGGGGCTGAGACCTGACAGGATAGTGAGATTGGGCATTACCATGGTGCCGGAGGGACGGCGAATCTTCCCGGACCTGACCATCAAGGAGAACCTGGAGCTTGGGGGCTACGCCATCGATGACGGCCGCCTGAAAAAGGAACTTCTCGACCTCATCATGTCCACCTTTCCCAGACTGAAGGAGAGAATCAAGCAGCACGCAGGCACGCTGTCCGGAGGAGAACAGCAGATGCTTGCCATGGGGCGTGCGCTCATGGGAAACCCGAGACTCCTCCTTTTGGATGAGCCCTCCATGGGGCTTTCGCCCATAATCACGCGGGAGATTTTCAGCCTCATCACCTTCATAAACAAGGAGAAGGGAATTTCCATGGTTCTTGTGGAACAGAATGCCCATATGGCACTTGAGCATTCCGCAAGGACCTATGTTCTCGAAAACGGCAGAATCACTATGTACGGCGCCTCCTCTGAGATCAAGAATAACGCCAGCGTTGTTGAGGCCTATCTGGGGATATAGGAGAACGGGAGCCGATCCGCTACAAAATTATAGATGATAAGGCCAAAGGTCTATTTTGGAGACATAGGCCAAAGGCATCTTCAAGTCTTGCATCTTGCATCTTGCATCATGTATCATGTGTCACCGGTGTATCAGGAGAGGTGGGATGAACATATACGATTATGCCGAGACAAAGAAACTCCCCTTAAATCGGGTCTTAGATTTTACCTCTGCCGCCAACCCGCTGGGTCCGTCGGGAAAGGCAAAGCATGCGGCCCGCAAAGCGGTGAGGTCCCTGGATCTCTTTCCTGACGACGAGGCGAGGTTACTCAAACGTCTCATCTCGAGGCTGGAGAAGGTCGATGAGGACATGGTCGTTGTGGGCGGTGGTTCGACGGGCATTCTCGACAGCCTTCTCAGGCTGGTGAAACCGCGGGTTGTGGCTGTGCTTTCACCGCTTTCTGCATCAAGGAGAAGACTTCTCGAAGACCATGGGATAATTATCAAGACAGTCCCCCTCGATGAATCACGGGGGTACGCTCTCGATTGCGAGAAGTTGGTACGAGAGACAGGGGATGCCCATATGCTCATCGTGCCGAACCCTCATGATATCTGCGGTTCCCTGGTGTCAGGCGCAGACATGGCAGCTCTCGTCGATGAAACTGCCAAGCGAGGTCAGACGCTGCTTATAGATGAAGCCTATTTCGGGTTTGCCGATGTGGCCTCGTCTGTCCGGGGACTGATAGATGTGGGCCAAACGCTCGTTCTGAGGAGTTTTTCTGTCTTTCATGGCCTTGCCGGGCTGCGGCTCGGATACGCCATGGGCTCGAAGAGCATTGTGGAAAGAGTTGCGCCGTTTATGAGCCCCTCTGGTGTGAACGCCATAGCCATTGCGGCAGGACTCGCTTCTCTCAGAGACCAGAGCTTTATACGCAGAACCCGTCGCTTTATTGCCGGCGAGAAGGAGTACCTTATCGGGGCAATGAAGAAGATAGATAAGGTTGAATGCCTTGACACTCCGTGCAATTTCCTGGTCCTCAGGTTCGGCGAAGAGGGGCCGGAGATTGCAGGCCGGCTCAGGCAGAAGAGAATCCTCGTGGATGAGTATGCCGATGCCCTGGGCAGGTCTATTATCAGACTCCCCGTGAAGTCCCGCAAATTGAACGCATTTTTCGTGAGGAGCCTTCGCGCGGCGCTGAAGGGATAAGTTGCGCATGACTGCCGGGAAACGTGTTGTCTTCATTATTCTCCTTCTTGTTGCCCTGCTGGCAGTTACCAACGTGCAGGGACGGGAACTCCGAATCCTGTACGTCAATGATTTCCACGGCTTTGCATCGGGTGGGAAGGTCCTCTCCTCGGGAAAGGCGGAAGGAGGGATTGCCCGTCTTGCAGGGCTCGCAGACAGACTCCGCAGGGAGAAACCATCTCTCTTTCTCTCCGCCGGTGACATGATACAGGGGGACAACTGGGCCAACCTGTTTTTCGGGAAGCCCGTTGTTGAGGTGATGAATCTTATGGGATTTGACGCCATGGTTCTGGGCAACCATGAATTTGATTTTGGAACAAGAGTCCTGGAGGACCTCATCAGGGATGCACAATTTCCGGTTCTTGCAGGCAACGTCGAAGGTCTCAAGGGTTTGAAACCGTATATCGTGAAAGAAGTGAACGGGCTCAAAGTCGCTATAATCGGTGTTGTGACCGAGGATACCGGGATCTACACCAACCCGAAAAACGTGAAAGGGGTTATGTTTCTTTCGCAGGGTGCCAGTGTCCTGAAATGGCTCGACGAACTGAAGAATAAAACGGATCTTGTTCTGGTTCTCTCTCATATCGGATACGGGGCGGATATGGAACTGGCAAGAAACGTCAAGGGTATTGACGTCATAGTCGGAGGTCATTCGCACACAAGGCTGGAGACGCCGGTCCGTGTGGGCAAAACGGTCATTGTGCAGGCATGGGAATATGGGAGGGTGCTGGGCGTCCTGGACCTGGACATAGAAGACGGGCAGGTTATTGAAGTATCCGGGCGTCTGGAGCCTATCGAAGAGTGGTTGCCCGAGAATGGGGCGGTCGGATCCGTTGTGGAAGTCTACCGACGGAAAATAGAGGGCCGCATGAACGAGGTAATCGGGGAGACCTCCGCAGACCTTGATGGTAGCGGTGTGAGAACTGAGGAGACCAACCTTGGTGATCTCGTGGCTGACATCATCCGGGAAAGTTCGGGTTCCGATGTTGCCATCCTGAACGGCGGTAGTATCCGGAGAGACATCGGCAAGGGCATCATCCGGCTCGGTGATATCTACTCGACACTTCCTTTCGACAGTTACGTCGTCTCGGTTGCACTCTCCGGCAGGGAGCTGATTCAGGTGCTGGAACATGGAGTGTCGGCCGTGGAAGAGAAGGAAGGCAGGTTTCCGCAGGTATCGTGGCTCTCATTCCTTTTCTCCCGTGCCGGGTTGCCCGGCAGCAGGATCAAAGGGGTTACCGTAGGCGGGAAGCCCATAAACGAAGACAAGGTCTACAGTGTGGCAACGAACGATTTTCTCGCATCCGGAGGAGATGGTTACACCACTATCGATGACGTTCTCCATAGGTCGGGAGGCTTTTCGAACGTGGGGGGTGTTTTGAAGAGCAACTCCATTCTCTACAGTAACCCGGGAAAATGGATACGGGACGAGGTGGCGGACTACATCAGGGGCAAGGGGGTTATTTCCGCGAAAAAAGAGAGACGTATAGTGGAGGAGAGAGAGGGAAAAAGCCTCTTCCCGGAAAATTCCCGGAGGGCGAATGCCCACCTGTCCGGCAAAGAAGCCCGGACCAGGTGTTGTGCGCAGGGCGGTGAAGAATTATAATTGGTCTATGTTTGAAAAATTCCTCCTCTCTTTTATACCGCTTCTCGTTGCCTTCGACGTCCTCGGCGTGTTGCCCCTCTACATCAAACTCACCGCTCAGGCGCCGAAGCAGAAGAGATTGAAGCAGTTGAGAGAATCCCTTCTTACCGCCTTTCTCACGACTCTTTTCTTTGTTGTGGTTGGCAATAAGATCATGGCTGTTCTGGGTATATCCCTCAAAGATTTCTTTATTGCCGGAGGAATAGTGCTCTTTGTGACCGCTGCCCGGGATATACTGACTGGGCACAGCGGTCCGGGAGAGGGGGATGATCTCTTCGGGATCGTTCCGCTTGGTGTGCCGCTTCTTGCCGGACCTGCCGTGCTCGCAACTTCCATGATTGTTACAGGCGAGCACGGTTTCTTCTATTTTCTTACCTCCCTCGTCATCAACCTCGTTATCTGCGGGTTTGTCCTGCTCTTCTCAGACTTTGTCCTCAGATTTCTCGGGGGCAGGGTCATTGAGGCTGTCTCGAAGGTCTTCAGCCTCTTTATCGCCAGCCTTGCAGTGATGTTCATCCGACGAGGCCTCCAGGGCTTGTGATCAATCCCGGGAAGAAAGCTCACCGGGTCCGCTGAATGTTCCGGCCGGTCCGGTGGTTCCACCATCGCACCTCATCATCTCTTTCACTTCAGGGTTTTGGTTTGACTCGGACAGCGCTTCCCGCTTTCTACCCGATCCCGTGAATAGGGAAGATCTTCTTCCTGATATAGCCGATAACCTTCGCCGCCTGGGCCTGGCAGCGTTCCTTCGCTGCACCGGAGAGGACAAAGGGGGGATCATCGAGTCGTCCCGAGTGAACCTCCGGTCCGTACATCATGCCTCCTACCATGCCTGCTGTCTGATCTTCCGGAGTAAGCCCGCAAAATGTAGCCCATGCCTGCGCCCAGAGAGCAGCAGTCTTGAAGATATTGTATCCTCCGGCACCGAGAGCGATAACTTTTGGTGAAATGCGGTTGATGGTATCTATGGTACTGACGTACCCATTACTGGTGAGGTTGAGATGAGCCAGGGGATCATCTTTATGGGTATCGCACCCTATGACGGCAAAGACGATGTCTGGTCTAAAAGCTTCCACAAGGGGCGGCACCACAGTCTGGAAAGCGGAAACGTAAACTTCGTCATCGGTCCCTGCGAGGAGGGGGAGTTTCACATTGTAACCCCTGCCGGCACCTGAATCGGTTTCGTGTTCGCATCCGGCCCCGGCATAGAGCGTTTCACCGGATTCATGTATGGAGATGGTGAGCACACTGTCCGTCCGATAGAACGCGTCTTGTACCCCATTCCCGTGGTGCGCATCGATGTCTATACAGGCCACCCTCATCCCTTCCTTGACCAGGGCGGCTATAGCAATGGCAATGTCGTTGATGTAACAGAACCCTTCAGCATGGTCTCTGCCTGCGTGGTGAAAACCTCCCACAGGGTTGAAAACGAATCGTGCCTCATCCCGGGCCAGCATCCTCGCTCCATGGTACGTCCCCCCTGAGGCCTTGAGGGCCAGTGGGTACATGGAGGGAAAAATCGGGTTGTCCTCAGTGCCAAGACCTGAATTGAGCATGTCAAAGGTGAACTCGCCGGCTCCGGCCTGCCTCAGGATGTTCACGTACTCTCTTGTGTGGAAGAGGTAGAGAAGATCCTCCTGGAGGGGTTCGGGGTCCACAACCTTCTGGTTCTTCTCGAATATGAGCAGATACCTGTTCAAAAGCTCGTAAAAGAGCTTTGCACGGATCGGCTTGAATGGATGATTGGGGCTGTATTCGGCGTTTGAAAGTTCGTAGGAATAAATCAACGCGTTCGTCATGAATTCACCTTGTTCTCTTTAGAGGGCTGTTTGATGAACCCCTATTCATCTGATGGCCGTTTCCACCAAAAAATCGACCAGCCTTCGCACCCCTTCTTTGAATTCCTTATGGCGGAATCCACTGGTCCAGATGCCGTCCGTAAGCAGGTCAGAGACGACGAGAAATGCCATGGATCTTACAGCACGGTAATTGGAAACTGAATAGAAGGAGGCCACTTCCATCTCTACCCCCGTGATGCCCATGTCCGCATATCTTGTCACCTTGTTCCGCGTCTCTCTGTAGATGGCGTCGCAACTCCACACGAGACCACGGAAGAATCCCGCTTTCGCGGCGTCTTCCTTCCATCCATCGACCCAACCTGAATAGACAGGTCCATCCTGGTCGGCAACGTAGTGATGTGAAACGCCATCCTCCCGAACTGCACCCTCGGCAAAGAGGATATCGCCTATTTGCGGAGGAACCTTTAACGCACCACAGTAACCCCAGAGAAGAAATTCCTTCACCCCAAAGGCGCTGAACTCCTCAACGAGAGCCGCTATGTTGGGCCCCCCGTAGTGGCTCCGTACGACGATGGTCTCCTTGTTCTTGAATCTGTAAACAGGACGGAAGGGAGACCAGGCATCCACGGGTGTGGCTGCAACCCGGTTCGTCAGCCTCCGCAAATCGCCTGTGTGGAAGGTGATAATCGCCCTCTCAGGCAGTTCCAGCTCCTCTACACCCTTGCCAATTATCGCAGTGACGAGGTCTACAGGAGAGAAAAGCGGCGGCGATGTATCAAATACCTGTTTCATGAGGTATGGGGTCGATCTTCATAAGACCCTGCCGCAGTTTTCTGTAAGAAGCCTCTATATGCTCCGATATGACTCTTGTTTCACCCAGAACGGGCATGAAGTTGGTGTCACCGAACCAGCGCGGTACCATGTGGATATGTATATGCTCCTCCAGCCCCGCCCCTGCGGCTCTCCCCACATTGATCCCTATATTGATGCCGTTGACGTTGAACTCCTGTTTGAAGACCGAAACCATGGTCCTCACGAGACGCATCATATCGAGCATCTCCTGGTCCGTCAGTTCTTCCGCAAGACCCGTGTGGCGGACCGGTACAACCATGATGTGGCCATTGGTATAGGGAAACCTGTTCATGATGGCGAAAGCCGAGCCCCTTCTTCCGAGGACAAGGGCCTCCTCATCATTCTTTGGTTCCACGCAGAGAAAGCACTTCTTCTCTTCTGTTGCTTTCGTAGCAGAAACGTATTGGATTCTCCATGGGGCCCAGACTCGATCCATGTCACTCCCTCAAAAATAAGTAGTCTCTCCAGTATTCGGGATATACCTTCACACCAAGATGGAGCATAAGCATATAGAAACCGCTCGGCCGGGAAGGCCTTTTCCTCGGGTGCATCTCAACCTCATCGGGGAGTTTGTCGCCCTTCTTCAGATTGCAGTGAATGCATGAGGTGACTATATTCGTCCATTCCGTTGTACCGCCCCGCGATCTCGGTATGATGTGGTCGCATGTCAGACTCTTGGCGTCGAACTTGTGACCGCAATACTGGCAGGTAAAATCATCGCGAAGGAAGATATTCTTCCGCGAGAACTTAATGTTGCCATGATTGTTGCGAACGAGTTTTCTAAGGCGTACCACGGCAGGCTGCCTGACCCGAAGGGACACGCCTACAATCTCCCGCTCATACTCCTTCAGGACCTCCACTTTCCCGAGAAACACGAGCGTTACCGCTTTCCTCCAGGAAAGGACACTCAGGGGTTCAAAAGTGGTGTTCAATAGGAGCGTCCGATCCATAAATCTGTTGAAAAATAACGTACTTTGGCCTGATTTGTCAAGGTTGTTCACGGGCAAGAACCACCGTCAGACGAGGCAGCGAAAGGCTTGCGGAGACAACGGAGGGAAACCGTTTTTTGTTTTGGCAATCCGCGGTATTATGTGGTAAGTAAAAATAAAAATCTCATGCAAGGAGTTAAAGATGCCGATCTTTACAGAAGATGAAGGGAAACAGGCCAGCACCTCTGAGGAGTTTCTGAAGCTTCTGGAAAGCCAGGGAAAGATAAAGCCCAGGGAGGACGATGAGGGGAAGATGAAGAGCTTCTTTACGAAGGTGCCGGTTGCATCGATCGTACTCTTCGTGCTCATAGTCATCGTCGCTATCCCCGCCTTCATGTCCATGGCCAAGATATCGAAACTTGCCGCTGAGATGGAGGAAGTAAAAACCCTGAAAGTCCAGATGACCGCCCTGGAGAACAGGCTCGATGGTGTTACCAAAGAGAACCAGAAGCTCAAGGTCGAGTTGGTGAACATAAAGGGCGATCTCGACGCCTTTAAAGCTCAGAGAGAGCGCATGGAGGCTGAGCGGAAAAGGCAGGAAGAAGCCAAGAAGAAGGCTGCAGTAGTAGCTCCCAAAAAGCCCGCAGTTGCTCCCAAACCGAAGAAGCCGCAACCTTTCTAAGGAGCAGCGGTCACTGATCGACTGAGTGCGTAGGGGCCTCCGTGGTGCCTGGAGGACATCCTTATTACTGATCCTTCAGGGTTGATAGCCGGAAGCTGCCTTACGCCAGGTCTTCTTTACGTTTCCATTTCTTGTGTGATGCTATGGCGAATCGATGAGCCTCGTCCCGCATCCGGATAAGGGTCTTGAAGACAGGTGACGCCTTTGGCAGGCGAAGAGGATTTTTTCGGTTCGGCAGATAGATGACATCCTCCATCTTTTTTCTCCCCTGACCCTTTGCAATGCCGAGCACATCGCGATCGATGTTGGCTTCCCTGAGTATCTTCGTCACCGCGGAGAGCTGCCCTTTTCCTCCATCTATTATGAACAAATCCGGGAGCGGACCCAGTTTCTCATTGCTGATTCTCCTGTATAGGACCTCGGCCATGGATGCCACGTCATCCATGGTTGCCTCACCCCGGATGTGAAACACACGGTATGCCGCCGGTTTCGTCTTGAATCCCTCGAATACTACCATGGCCCCGGAAGCGTTTGCTCCGTGGGTGTGGGAGATGTCATATATTTCTATCCGTGCCGGTTCCCTTCTGAGGTGAAGGGCCCCGCGGAAGGCTTCGCCGAGCGCCACGGGCTCGGCCTCGTGCAGGTTTTCCACAGCGAGGGCGATCATCTCCTTTGCCTTTTTGTCGCTGGGATCAAATATGCGCAGATTCCTGCCCTTTCTCTCCCTCAGATAAGATTCTAGGAAACTGCGCTCCTCAAGCTCCTCGGAAAGGACTATCTCGTCGGGTACGGGTTTGGCGGCATAATATTGGAAGAGAAAGGAAGAGATTGCCTCCGAGGGATCCGGGGCCACCAGAGGTTCTTTAAAGGATTTCTTGCCGATGAGCACCCCTGCCCGAAAACTGAGGAGCACCATTGTGACGCCTTTATTGCCATCCAGAAAGGCCCAGAGATCCCTGTTCTTACCTAAATGCTCATGGACATTCTGTTTCTCAGTCATCTCCTTTATGGCGGTATAGCGTTCCTTCAAACGCTTCGCCTCCTCGAAATCCCAATGCTTCGCGGCCTCTGCAATGCGGATTTCCAAATCCTTCAGAAGTTTCGTGTCCCTCCCTGAGAGAAACTCCCGGAGGTCCTCCACAAGCTGCCCGTAAGCCTTCTCATCCACCCGGCCCGTACAGGGGGCGATACATCTGCCCAGTTCGGAAAGTATGCAGGGTCGTTTCCTCTTCCTGAAGACCGTCTCTTTGCAGCGCCGTACGGGATAGAGACCCTGAACGAGTTTGAGGACATCCCTCAGATCTTTGCCATGAGGGTAGGGGCCGAAGTAAATGGCCCCGTCGTTCTTGATTTCCCGAGTCACCGAAAGGGCGGGATAGCGCTCTTCTGTTGTAAGTTTCAGTGAAAGATAGGTCTTGTCATCTTTCAGGTTGATGTTGTACTTGGGGGAATGTTCCTTTATCAGATTATTCTCAAGAAGGAATGCCTCTTTTTCATTACCGGTGATGACGGTCTCCACTGATTCGATCTGTTTGGAGAGGGTTTCCGTCTTCACATCTTT
>CAYOYU010000002.1:10670-32150 GCA_964408265.1 uncultured Syntrophorhabdaceae bacterium | reverse complement strand
GGAAATAGCTCCGAACCCGGTCCCGGATATTTCTCGCCTTGCCGATGTAGATGATAGAACCCTGCAGGTCCCTGAAAATGTACACACCCGAGGAATCGGGCAGGCTGTTCAGGATGGGCTCGTCTATCATGAGGGGCATCTTCTGTGGAGAGGAATGATCACAGGGCTATCTCCATCTTTTCGAGCTTCAGGAGACGGTCCCTGAGTTGCGCAGCCTTTTCGAAATCCCAGTTCTTTGCTGCTTCCCCGATCTGCCTTCGCAGTTTGGTGATCATCTTGGAGAGTTTCTTCGGTTCAATCCCTGTCGCCTCGAACTCGTCGAGAGGCACAGTATAGTAATCCTTCTCATAAATCGACGAGAGAACGTCCACAACCGATTTCTTTATGCTCTCCGGAGTGATGTTATGCGCTTCGTTATAGTTCTTCTGGATGGTCCTTCTCCGATTTGTTTCAGTGATGGCCCGGTTCATGGAGTTTGTCATGGAGTCGGCGAACATGAGCACCCTGCCGTTTACATTCCTTGCCGCCCTGCCGCAGGTCTGGATAAGGGATGTTTCAGAGCGGAGAAAGCCTTCCTTATCGGCATCGAGTATGGCGACCAACGCCACTTCGGGCAGGTCGAGCCCCTCCCGGAGCAGGTTGACGCCCACAAGAACATCGAACTTGCCTGTCCTGAGGTCTCTCACGATAGCCACTCTCTCGAGGGTGTCAATGTCGGAATGAAGATATTTGGCCTTTACCCCTGAATCGAGAAGAAAGTCCGTGAGATCTTCGGCGAACCTCTTGGTGAGCGTTGTGACGAGGACCCTCTCCTTTCCTTCCACCACCTTCTGTATCTCTCCGAGGAGTGCGTCCACCTGGTTCTTCGCGGGTTTTACCTCGATGGGGGGATCCATGAGGCCCGTCGGTCTGATGACCTGTTCGACCACATGCCCCCGGGCTTTTACCAGTTCATACTGCGCCGGAGTGGCGGAAATATAGATGGTCTGGTGTACTCTCTCCTGAAATTCCTCGAAACGAAGAGGTCTGTTGTCAAGAGCCGAAGGGAGCCTGAAGCCGAACTCCACGAGCGTCTGTTTTCTCGAACGGTCACCGCGATACATGCCTGTGAGCTGAGGGATGGTCACATGGCTTTCGTCGATGACTACGAGGGTGTTTCCGGGGAGATAATCCATGAGGGTCGGAGGAGGCTCACCGGGGGCCCTGCCGGTGAAGTGGCGGGAATAGTTCTCGATTCCGGAACAGTAACCGATCTCCTTTAACATCTCCAGGTCGTATCTTGTTCTCATTTCAAGACGCTGGGCCTCGAGGAGCTTGTTCTGTGATCTGAGCCAGGAGAGGTGGTCTGTCAGTTCCTGCTCGACGGACGTAATGGCCCGGTCAATGGTCTCCCTCGGGGTAACATAGTGGGATGTGGGATAGATGGTGCAGCGTTTCAATCTTCCCGTGATTTGTCCTGTGAGGGGGTCTATGGTATGGATGGCGGCTACCCTCTCTTCGAAGAGGACTATTCTGAAAGCAGAGGCTTCCTCGTAGGCAGGAAATACGTCTATGTTTTCTCCGCGGACGCGGAACTTACCACGATAGAAGTCCGTGTCGTTTCGTTCGTACTGGCACTGGATGAGTTTGTCGAGGAGTGTCTTCCTCTCAAGATTCTGGCCTTCTTCCAGGGTAATAAGCATTCCATAGTATGCTTCAGGCGAGCCGAGGCCATAGATGCAGGATACGCTGGCCACGATGATCACATCTTCTTTGTCAAAAAGTGCGTTGGTGGCGAGAAGCCGCAGCTTATCTAGCTCTTCATTTATGGAGGCGTCCTTTTCGATGTAGGTGTCGGAAGTAGGAACGTACGCCTCGGGCTGGTAATAGTCATAATAACTGACGAAGAAGTGAACCTCGTTTTCGGGGAAGAGCATCTTGAATTCCGTAAAGAGCTGCGCTGCCAGGGTCTTATTGTGGGATATCACGAGCGTTGGCCTCTGGACGCGCTCGATCACGTTCGCCACGGTAAAGGTTTTTCCCGATCCTGTGACTCCGAGGAGGACCTGATCCGCAGCCTTTCCCTCCACTCCTGCCGACAGTTTGCGTATGGCTTCCGGCTGGTCTCCTGTTGGTTTATATTCGCTTACGAGCTTGAATTTAGGCATAGTCGAATATTCTAAAGCTATTTTGACCCCTTGTCAAAATCGAGATGTCCGGGCCGAAAAGTCTTGACACTCTTCGCCGGAAAGGTTTAAGAATTAGCACACAATAAAACTTAAGGGAGGGGTCAGAGAATGAAGAGAGTTTCCATGCTTTTGTTTGTTCTGTTGATTGCCGTTGCTTTCGCGTCTTCCGGATTTGCCCAGTCCAAACCGGCTGCGCCGGAAAAACCGAAAGCTGCAGCGGAAAAAGCAGCACCAGCGCCTGAAAAAGCAGCACCGGCAGCCCCGGAAAAAGCAGCAGCGGCACCCGAGAAGGCCGCCACTGAAGAGAAACCGGCCCCGCCGAAACCAAAGCCGATCCCAGGCTTCGTAGGGAAGGTCTCAGCCATGAATAGCGCCTTGAAGATCATGACCGTTGCGGGTAAGAAAGATACGGTGGCATTTGACATCGCCAACGCGAAATTCAAGGGCTACAAGACCATGGCCGATGTGAAGGTGGGCGACACCGTGGCAGCAGAGTACAAAAAAGGCAGCCTGCTCATCACGAAAGTGAAGGGCGCTCCCGCTCCGAAGGCAGCGCCGGCTAAGAAGGAAAAACCTGCAGCCAAGAGTTTTAAGGATGTGGATACCAACGGCGACGGGAAGATCACGATTCATGAACTCGTCATTGTTTTCGTCAATATGACGCCCGAGCAGTTCAAGGCTCTTGACAAGAACGGAGACGGCGCTTTGGATGAGTCCGAATTCAACTCGATTCCAAAGGCAAAAAAATAAGCGGAATATCTTTGGAGTTTTCAACGTCCCCGTCCGGAAATTCCGGACGGGGATTATTTTGGCCTATTTCTTCTTCAGGATGATTGTCTTGCCTTCTTTTGTTTCGGCGATCATGCCCTTCAATACGTCGATTTCGGTGTTGGTTCTTGAGACCACCGTTGCCGTGAAGTCAGGGTTGTGAACAACCTTTCCTTCCTCCACGAGTTTCATGTCCTCCGAAATTGCGTCATATGTTTTTCGCAGCGGCACGCTATGCTTTCCGGTCTTCTTCTCTATAAGCAATATCTCTTTCTCAAGATCTGCCTTGGCCGCGCTGAAACGGGAACCAACATCTTTTGCCTGGCCGAGCCACCCGTCAAGGCTTGCCTCCTTGTCTGATTTATGGCAGCGTTTGCAGGAGGCTCTTATCCCTGCCAGTCCTTCCTTCTTCCCCGTCTTGATGCCTGTATGGCACTCGGTGCAGGCGATCGCCCCGTGTATGGAGCCTTTCGAGCGCACCAGCTTCTCCTGAACCCGATGGCAGTCACCGCACGTCACCTTACCCATGCCCTCACCGTGGTGGCATTCGCTGCATCCTTTGAGCATTATCTTACCGTGGTTGGTATAGGGTGAATGACATTTGAGACAGGAATCGTCCCCTTCGGCATGCATCTCGTGGACGAAAACAGCCTTCCCGAAGGGTATCTTTTTCTGAGGTATGTCCCCATGACACATATAGACGCAGGAAAGTTTGAAAGGTGTCTGTTTGAAAGTGGCAGCCTTGGACTGGGCCCGAGCTGCTCGGAGCTTATTCTTGCTGGCCTCGACCAATTGCGCTGAATAGACGATGTTATGTATCCCGTCTCCTTTCAGGAGGTATTGAAGATTATAAGAGGCGCCGTCGAGAACCGCTTTCTGCTCTTTTGACACGGATTTGCCCGAAAAAGACTGGGTCGTCTCGGCCAACTCTTTTCGAAGTTCCTCAGTCTTCTCTTTCAGGACCTTTTTCCATCTATCTACCATGCCGTCGGTAATGTTGCTGTGGCACTCCCTGCATCGTTTCTCCAGGCCCGCTTTTCCAAGCCCCGGACTATGACAAACGTCGCAGTCCATATTTATGACTGCCATCCTGTTAGGGTGTTCGCTGACAAATTTTGCCCCTTTACCGGTATACATCCTGATCTTGTCCGTATGGACCTCGGATTTGTGACATTCGGAACAGACGCCGCCCTCCTGACCGGTGTACCGGAGGGGCACGATCTTATGCTTTATCGCTGAATGACACTCGAAACATTCAACCTTGTGGTCCGTGACGTGGTTCCTGTGCAAGGACTCAGGGGTGTGTTTGGCCTCGAGAATCTCTCTCTTGTTATGACATTTCAGGCAACTGTTCTCCTGGATGTGGCCATCTCCCGTGATTACATTCCGGTGGCAGACGTCGCATTTTATACCTCTTGCCATGTACAGCTTATGGTTGAAATCGAAGGATGTACTTATTTTGATGTCGCCTTTCGCTTCGAAATGGCATGATGTGCAACCGGTGACATACTCCTTCTGATCTTTCGTTTTGTAAAAGTGGCAGATGAAACATTCCACATCGGTAACGGTAATATGAGCTCCCTGGACTATCTGCGAGTGACAGGTAGTGCACCTGAGCTGTTTTTGCCGTTTCTGCTGTTCCAAATGCTTCAGGTGATTGAAGATAACGTTCTTGAATACTATATCATTCCGAAGGTCATTTTTGCTGTGACAAGAGCTCTGGAGGCAGCTTGCATCATCTATTTCAGCATGGGGCTTCGTGGGGCTCTTGCCTGTTACGAAGTAGACAAGAGAAAGTTGCCCGTCCTTCCATTTTCCTTTGAGGTGGTTCATGAAACCCGGTTTGTAGTGGCACTCGATGCAGGCCACATTCCTGTGCTTGGAAGACTTCCAGGATTCCACATAGACCTTCATGTTGTGGCAGACGCCGCAGAAAAAGGGCTGTTCCGATATTTTGTAGGCGGCCACAACCATGAGAGCGACACAGAGGAAGACGAAAGAAAAGAAGACGGCCATGCCTTTTTTGTGGCGCGCCATACCTTTTCTTGACTCGGTATAGAAATCGGTCAGAAAGGCTACGACTATCCTGTAGAGATTACCGGGTGTGCTGTCTATGTTTTTACCCCCCCAATAATCTAAAGGTAAGCGTTGAGGACAGAGAGGTCAACCTCTCTGTCCTCATTAAATCGTTTTTTTTAAAGTTTGACGTACAGAAGGATGGAGATAACAAATGCGTAGATTACGAGGGACTCGATCAGAGCCAATCCAAGGATCATGGGGGTCAATATCTTGCCCGCTGCTCCCGGGTTTCTGGAAATGCCGTTCAGCGCTGAAGCTGAGGCCAGACCCTGTCCGATTGCGCCTCCGAAGGCGGCAATACCGATAGCAAGACCGGCTGCAAGCGCGGCCATCTGTTTTACCGATGCTTCGAGACCACCAGCAGCACCCTCAGCAGCCATGGCTACGCCGAAGGAAAGGACTACGAATGCCGAAAGAAACATTGATACTACCAAAAGTTTTTTCATCAGTTCACCCCTTTTCTATTTGGTTTACTTTAATGCTCTTCATGGGAAATTGCCCCAGAAAAATATGCCATCGACAGCAGCACAAAGACAAAAGTCTGGATAAAGGCCACGAAAAGACCGAAGCCCATAAAAACAACAGGCACGAGGACCGGAACAAAACTGAAGAAGATTGAAGTGGCGAGATGGTCCCCTGTGATGTTGCCGAAAAGCCGCATGCCGAGAGATAAAGGTCTTGCAAGGTGGCTGATAAGCTCAATGGGAATCATGAGAGGCGCAAGCCACCAGATGGGTCCGAGAAACTGTTTTACATATTTGAAGCCATGCTCGCGAATGCCATAGTAATGGGTCATTACAAAAACCGTGAGCGAGCAGGCGAAGGTGGTGTTCACACTGTCCGTTGCGGGCAGAAATCCGGGCACCAAGCCTGACATGTTGTTGAAGAGGATGAAAAGGGCCAGGGTCCCTATTATCAGAATAAATTCCTTGCCTCGGGGACCCATATTGTCCATAACGAGGGAGGAGACCGCCTCAACGATGACCTCTACGAGATTACGGAAGGTCGGCCTGGGTTCAGGTACAATCTCATCTTCTGTTCTCTTGATCTGGCGATAACCGAGGATTACGATGAGGAGGATTATCACCGATACAATAACGCCGTTCATTACGTGGGGCTGTTCCGTGAGGAAGGGGAACAGGCTGGCCCAGCTTACGCTATGTCCCATCTTTCTGTCTCCTTTTTATGGCTGGGAAAAAAACGCCGGCGAGCTGGTTGATTATGATGGACAGGAAGACCGTCGATAGACCCACCATAAAGAATACCATGTCTACGTCGCCGAATATGAGGATCACTGCGATCATTCCAAAGAGTACGAGGAACTTCAGGGGCAGCTTTATGAGAAGGTCTTTCTTCCCCGCTGTGCTATCCTGTTCCAGAGCACCCTCGATGATCTTTCTCAACAACCTGAAGTTGAGGGTCATTATTGCACTCGCAACGGCAAAGCTGTAAAAATATTTGAATTCTCTCATGATCACAAGCGACAGGAGTGACCCTATGAGAAAGACCACTATATTAATACGGTGAACGTTATTAAGGGTTGTTTCTTTCATTCCGCTCTTCTCTTTCAGCCTTCTTCCACACTCTGTACACTGCTTTCATAGCGGCACCGATACCGAAGAACATGAAAATCACCGTGAGGTACGGATACGTCTTAAAATGAGAATCGAGGAAATAACCTATCACGAGTCCGATGGCAACGGCGATCCCCATCTCAAGCCCAAGTGAACTGTAAGCGAGAAAAGATCTGGCAGCATGCCTGTTATTTTCTGACAAAGCCATGGACATTTTAGACCCCACTTTTTCTATCATATGGGGTATGTTTAGTCAACGGAATTTTAACGATCTGAAGCGGGTTTACTCGTAATTATTACATAACCGGCGGCTCTTGAAAATCATGGGGTTTCCGGTCCCTATGTTCTGGTGATAAGGAAAGAGGAGTCGCCGGGAATGGTATTTGCATAGCTCTCGGAGAAAGGGGTAAAATAACGGAAACATGAAAACATCATCGCGGGAAGAGTCAGCGGAGGAACGGGTAGCTGAGCTTACGAAAAAGATCCGGGACTTGGAGGAGCGAAACCTTGACCTTATGGGCATGGTAGAGCATACCCATGACGCCCTCTGCATCGTCGACGGAGAAAGCAGGCTCCTCCTTATAAACCCGGCCTTTGAGCGGGTGATGGGGTTGAAGAATTCAGAGATTCTCGGAAAGAGAATCCGCGACCTCGTGAGCCAGGGAGTCTCGGATACGGCCGCGTCCCTTAAGGTACTGGAAACAGGCAAGCAGCAGACGGTGATCGTCAATACCGCGTCGGGAAAGCAGGTGCTGAGTACCGGGATACCTGTTTTCGATCAGAACGGGAGGATCTACAGGATATACTGCAACCTTCGCGATATAACGGAATTGAACGAGCTGAAGGAGAAATGCGAGCTCTCGCAACGGCTCATCTCCAAGTATCTTGCCGAGCTTCATGAGGTTAAAAGGCAGCAGGTAACGGACTCCCAGTTTGTGGCGCACAGCAGCCTGATGAAACAGGTTATGGAGACAACCCACCGGATAGCGCGGGTCGATACGACTGTCCTTCTCCTCGGGGAATCAGGGGTCGGGAAAGACAGGGTGGCGCGGATAATCCACGACGCCAGCCCCAGAAGTGAAACAGGGACCTTCATCAAGATTAACTGCGGCGCGATACCGGGAGAACTGCTGGAGTCGGAACTGTTTGGCTACGAACCGGGGGCCTTTACGGGTGCAAGCAAGGAAGGAAAGGCAGGCTATTTCGAAATTGCCGACAAAGGCACTCTGTTTCTCGACGAGATAGGGGATCTCCCGCTGCGATTACAGGTGAAACTGCTTGCTGTCATCCAGGACCAGGAAATCATCCGCGTAGGGGGAGTGAGAACCAAGAAAGTGGATGTGCGGATTATCGCGGCAACCAACAAGGATCTGGAGAAGATGGCAAAAAACGGAAAGTTCCGCGAGGACCTTTACTACCGTCTCAGCGTGGTGCCTATGTACATTCCGCCCCTGAGACAAAGGCCGGACGAAATCCCCTTTCTCCTCATTCATTTCTTGGAGAAATACAACAAGAAGTACGGAATGCAGTCCAGACTTTCAAAAGAGGTAACGGACATCCTCTGCACGTACCGCTGGCCTGGCAATGTGCGGGAACTGGCCAATCTCCTGGAACACATGATCGTGGTCACCAACGAGCAGCTCATTAAGCCGGAACATCTCCCGAAGAGATATACCGTCTCCGAGGACCGTGAAAGTGACTTAGAAGAAGTGAAATCTTTGAAAGAAGAAGTGAAAAGGCATGAGAGGGTGATCATCAGGAAAGCTCTCTCCCAGACAGGAACGCTTGAAGAGGCTGCTGCCAAACTGGGTATAAGCCTGTCTACCCTCACGCGCCGTCTGAGGATGGTCAAGACTGACGGTCAGAAATGATGTACTCAATTCGTCTCGTGATTTAGCCTATTTACAGTTCAAATTCAGACAGACTGATGGTCACAATTGACCATCAGTCTGTCTGGTCGTCCTGCTGCTATCCCTGTATTATAGCTTATCTCCTAAGTGGCCTGTTTTTTGCATTTCTCTGCTGAATCCATAACTCATAGAAGGGGGAATTGGCATGAGAAAATTGTCTATTGTGGTCATCTCGGTATTTGTCATTGCATCTTTTCTGTTAAGCGGCCCGGTTCTGGCTCAGGATAAGAAACCCTATAAGATAGGAGGCATCTTCCCGCTCACCGGATACCTATCATGGCTTGGGGAATACAAGAAGAAAGGAGCCGAACTGGAGGTGGAACTAATCAACAAGGCAGGGGGTGTAAACGGTCATCCCCTGGAGCTTAGCATTTATGACGATCAGTCGTCGCCCGAGCAGGGAACGAAGGTCGCGCAGCGACTCATTTCCAAGGATGGCGTTGTGGCCATCGCCGGAACGGCAAGCGTGCCCATCTCAGGGGCTGTGGCCTCCATTGCCAACAGGTACAAGATTCCCACCGTTATAAACTCGGGCTATGCAATCGATCCGGCCAAGGATGCTTTTATCTTTAATTCGAGCCATCCTACGGAGTTCGCCATTGCCAGGCCGCTCCAGTATTTCAAGAAGACAGGGATCACCAAAGTTGCGTTGCTGGAGCCTATAGGACCCCTTGGCGAATTGGGCAGCTCGGTGAGCAGGAAGTATGCGGCCCAGTATGGCATCACCGTGGTAGGTGAAGAGAAGTTCGACGTGAAGGCTACCGACGTGACAGCACAGCTCGCAAAACTGCGCAGTCTCAACCCTCAGGCGATCCTTGCCTTCACCACCGGCGAACCGGCGGCACTGCTGGCCCGGAACATGGCCCAGATGAACATGGACATTCCTCTTGTCCCGAGCCATGGCAATGCAACCCCGGGTTTTCTTAAACTCGTCTCCAACGTTCCGGGTACGATCATAGTACCTTCGGGGAAAGTCATGATCCCCGATGCTCTCGCCGGCAACGATCCCAGCAAGAAGGTGATCCAGGAATTCAACAAGGCCCATATTGATAAATTCAAAGAGCCTGCAAACTACTTTTCCGCTGAGCTTGCAGACGGTATCGCCCTCATTGCAGAAGCCATAAAGAGGGCAAACTCTACTGACGGGCAGAAAGTGAAAGAGGCCATGGAAGGGATCAGGAACTTCCCTCGCATGCAGGGCGTCTACAACCTCTCTCCCACTGACCATTACGGTACGAAGATCGATGACATGATCCTCCTCGTCATAAAGAACGGTAAGTGGCAGGCGCTGAAGGAATAGGCGGAGTTTCCGGGGAGTATGGCCGTGCCTGACATTTCGCATCTCGTACAGTTTCTCTTTAGCGGGCTGACCAGTGGGAGTGTCTATGCCCTAATGGCGGTGAGCCTCGTTATCGTGTACAAGGTGTCGTCGGTTATCTGTTTTGCGCAGGGTGAGTTCTTTGTATTCGGCGCGCTGACGGCGGTGACGCTTACCGCAAAAGGCCTGCCCCTTCCTCTCGCCTTCATCTGCGCTGTCTTTATTGCCACAATCCTCGGAGCGCTCGTGGAGCGGGTCCTTATACGGCCTATTCAGGGTTCCTCGGTAGGGACCCTGATCGTGATGACCATTGCCATTTCCCTCGCCCTGCGGGGTCTGGCAATGCTCATCTGGGGCCGGGAGTCCCATGTTCTGCGCTCTTTTTCTTCAGGGAAGTCGATGCAGGTCCTAGGCGCATCGCTCCAGCCGCAGGTCCTCTGGATTATCGGAATCACTGCTCTCGTCCTGGTCGTAATCTGGTTCTTCTTCGAGAAGACGACTGCAGGAGTTGCGATGCGGGCTTGTGCCGAAAACAGGCTCGCTGCGAGTCTTATGGGCGTGAGTCCCCAGAAGGCGGCCCTCTTTTCCTGGGCATGGGGGGCTGGTATCGGCGCCCTTGCAGGCATCACGGTGGCACCTCTCTTATTCATGCAGTACGGCAGCGGCGTGATGCCCATGGTAAAGGGTTTCATCGCCATTGCGGTAGGAGGGTTGAGCAGCATCGTAGGAGCTGTTGTCGCCGGTCTTCTCCTGGGTATTGTAGAATCCTACACCATAGGCCTTGTGTCGTCGGAATTCTCTGACACCATCGTCTTCACGCTGCTCCTGATCCTGCTTTTTCTCAGACCTAACGGCCTCTTCGGAAAATCAACGGGGAGGGTCGTATGAGGATGCTTAAACGATACTGGTGGATACTAATCGCACTCTTCATCGCCATTTATCCACCTACCTTGGGGGGTATGTCCCCCTACAAGAGCGGTGTCCTGACTTTCATCGGCATCTACGTTATCCTCGCGGTGAGCCTCGATCTCCTTATGGGCTATACGGGCCAGATCTCGGTGGGACACGCGGCCTTTTTTGCAATCGGCGCCTATGTGTCCGGGATCCTTACAACGAAATACGGTGTCTCGCCGGTTTTCGCCCTCCTGGCGGGAATCGTTCTGAGCGCCGTTGTCGCCTGGGGTGTGGGCCGTCCCGTTCTTGCGCTGAAGGAGTATTATCTCGCCATGGCTACCCTCGCCCTCAATGAGATCGTGGTAACCCTCATCATCGGTCTGCAGGGTGTGACGGGAGGTGCTTCCGGGCTTCGGGACATTCCGCCTTTCAGCATATTCGGCTTAAGTCTCGAAAATCATCTCCACTATTACTACTTCGTCTGGTTTGTCGTCTTTCTTGTGGTTGCTGCGAGTCTTGCCCTCGTGCGGTCGCCTTTCGGTCGAACCCTCGTTGCGATTCACAGTGATGAGACTGCGGCAAAAACGTTCGGCATCGACTGCGCCAACTATAAGGTGCGCATCTATATGTTTTCCGGGATTCTTGCATCTCTGGCAGGTTCCCTCTTTGCGCACTACATGAGGTTTCTGGCACCTGACGACTTCAGCGTGGCCACTTCCATAAACATCCTTGTCATGCTGTTCCTCGGAGGTGTGGGGACGATTATCGGGCCTGCCATCGGCGCAGTCTTCCTGAAGGTGCTGCCCGAGATCACCTACGCAGTTCAGGATTACGAGATCCTTCTCAACGGTATCATTCTTATCGTTGTCCTTGTCTTCATGCCGAAGGGACTGTACGGCATCCTTACCAGTGCAGGCAGACGGTTCTTCGGGGTGAAAAATGACGGCTGAGAAGAGGAACTCTATGGCATCGCCACAACGTGAAACCTGCCGCGACGAGCAGATCATGGGGGTTGAGGGAATCTCCAAGACCTTCGAGGGGGTCCAGGCTCTTGACAATGTCTCCTTCGGTATCAGAAAAGGAGAGATCAAGGCGCTCATAGGTCCTAACGGTGCAGGCAAAACAACGCTTTTGAACATTATCAATGGCCTTCTTAACCCTGATAAGGGGCATGTCCTTTTCCGGAACCATGATCTGGTGACGCTGAGAACCGATAAGATAGCCCTCCTCGGTCTGTCAAGGACATTTCAGCTCGTACGGCTTTTCACCGTGAATGAACTGACGGTACTGGACAATGTAATCCTCGGCGCCCACAAGAGGCTCCGTCCGGCACTTCTCAGTTCCATTTTCATGAGGCAGCGCGTCGCTACCCGGGAAGAGGCAGTAAAGGGGCGGGCCATGGAAGCCCTCAGTTTTGTAGGCCTGGAGTGGGCTGCCCGGATGTCGCCGGGATCCCTCTCCTTTGGAAGTCAACGGCTTGTGGAGCTGGCACGGTCACTGATGGCGGAACCTGAAATCCTGCTCCTTGACGAGCCGGCATCCGGGCTGAACGATACGGAGACGGAAGGATTCAACGAACTTCTTCAATCCATCAAAGCAAAGGGGATAACGATCCTCCTTGTGGAACACAACATGAAACTGGTCATGAGTGTTTCGGACAGCATCGTGGTCCTTGATTTCGGGCGGAAACTTGCCGAGGGTCCCCCTGCGGAGATATGTGCCGATCCCCGGGTTATTGAGGCATACCTTGGGCAGGAGTACCTGAACTGTGGGGGCACGCCATGATCTTGAGCATTCAAGACGTTTCGGCAGGGTACGGCCGGGTCGGTGTACTGAAGGGCATCGATCTGGAGGTGAAGGAGGGTGAGGTCGTCTGTCTCCTCGGCGCCAACGGGGCCGGGAAATCGACGCTACTCAAGACTATTTCCGGGCTAATCTCGCCTTCCCGCGGCACCATATCTTTCGAAAACCAGGATATTACAAAACAGAAGCCGAATTACATCGTTCGCAGGGGCATCAGCCACGTTCCCGAGGGGCGTCAGATATTCGCAGGTCTCACAGTGGAGCAGAACCTTCTCCTTGGTGGCTACGTCCATGCCAGAAAGAAGGAAGATGCCGCAGTGCTATACAGCCACATCTTCGACACCTTTCCCATCCTGAAAGAAAGGTTAAAGGGGAAGGCGGGTGATTTGAGCGGGGGAGAACAACAGATGCTCGCCATCGCCCGGGGCCTTATGTCAGAGCCAAAACTCCTGCTTCTCGATGAGCCTTCATTGGGTCTCGCCCCTCTGGTGGTGAGAAACATATTCGAGATCATCAGAGGTTTCCGTGCAAAAGGTATCTCCATCCTTCTGGTGGAGCAGAACGTGACGTCTGCACTCCAGATTGCAGACAGGGGGTACGTGATGGAAACGGGCAGGATAGTGAGCCACGGAAAAGCGGCAGACATGCTCGGCGACGACGAAGTCCGGAAGAAGTACCTCGGTATGTAAGACCGGGCCAAGCCCGGCAATCAATAACCGCGCAACAGGAGGATAGATAATGGTTATCGGTCAGTTGGCAACACAGTGTGCAAGACGCTATCCCGACAAGGAGGCCCTCATCTCCGGAGACCGCATTCGGACTTACAGGGAGTTCAACGGCCGCGTCAATGCCCTCGCCGATTCTCTCGTAAAACTGGGACTCAAGGCAGGCGACAAGGTTGCGGTACTCTGTAGAAATAATATCGAGATGTTTGAAATCTGTTTCGCGGCAGCCAAGAACGGTATGGTATGGGTACCCGTCAATTTCAGGCTCGTCCCTTCGGAACTCCAATTTGTACTCAACGATGCCGAGATACAGATACTTTTCGTAGGGGACGTCTTCAAGGAGCAAATCGAAGCCATTAGGGGCGCAATTGACGTTCCCCATGTTATTGACCTCGATGACGCATATGAGGCGATGATCGCATCAGGCTCACCGGAGGAACCGGTCGTAGATGTGAAACCGGATGACCTCTTCGCCATTTTCTATACGAGCGGCACCACGGGAGGACCCAAGGGCGTCATGTTGACCCATGACAACTTTCTCTCCGGGGTGATCAACCATACTATTGCCTGGAAGCTGGGCCCCTCAGATGTATGCCTCCATGTGCAGCCATGCTACCATACCATGGAAGCTTCCATGGTCCTTTGCCATTTCTACGTGGGCGGTACCAACGTGATGGTGAACAATTTTAACGGTCATGAGTTCTGGAAACTTGTGGAAAAGGAGAAGATCACGAACATGACTCTTGTCTATACGGGCCTGGTGGATATCCTCGACGCCTACGTTGAGGGAGGATACAAGCTCGGAACGTTCAAGAGCTATTCCGTAGGCGGCCAGACGACACCGACGCCGATCCTTCGCCGTGCCGTCGAGACCCTGGGCCCCGATATCCTCTTTGTTGTCTACGGTCTTACCGAAGCATCACCGCTCCTTACCTATCTGCCGAAAGAGGATATGTCGCTGGATGGGTCCAATCAGCACCGTATTGGTTCGGTGGGGAAGGAACTCTTCAGTTGCCATGTCCGTGTTGTTGACCAGGGTGACAATGATGTGAAGCCCGGCGAACTGGGCGAGATCATCGGAAGGGGACCGAACGTAATGCAAGGGTACTGGAAGCGGCCCAAAGAGACGGAAGAGGCGCTCAAGAACGGCTGGCTGCATACGGGTGACATCGGCACCGTCGACGAGGATGGCTACATTTATGTTATCGACCGGAAAAAGGACCTCATAATCAGCGGCGGCGAAAATATCTCCCCCCATGAAGTGGAGGACGCTCTCCACATGCATCCGGCCGTCCATGAGTGCGCCGTCGTAGGGGTCCCAGACGACCGTTGGGGCGAGCAGGTAAAAGCGGTGGTTGTCCTGAGAAAAGGGACCGAGGTTACCGAGGAGGAACTCATCAACTTCTGTTCGAAGTACCTTGCCAGGTACAAAATGCCGAGGAGCGTTGATTTTGTGGAAAGCCTTCCCAAGGACCCCGTAGGAAAAATACAAAAACGTATTATCCGGGACAAATACTGGAAGTAGCCCCGGCAGCGAAAGAAGAGAGAGGATGGATAGCATGAAGGAAGAAACTCCCCACACCGCGGACATTGGAGCTGATGCCTATCTGGATTTTGTTTTGTGGCATTACAAGGTTATCGATGGTCTCTGGTTTCTCTGCGTGGCAGATGAAATAGGCCAGTCCAAAACAGAGGAGATAGTTGAGAAAGTATGGAGCAGCGCCGGTGAAATGGCAGCAGGGGAGATCATAAAGCGGTTTCATGTAACGGAAAAAGGCCTCCCGGGTCTGGCGCAGGCCCTCTCATTCTTCCCGATGGCCCGCATAGTGGGGTATGTGATGGAGATGAAGGACGACCATTTGCTCCTTACCGTGCCTCACTGTGCAGCCCAGGAGGCGAGGCTCAGACATGGCCTCGGCGAGTTTCAATGCAAGGAGATGCACCGGGGGCTCTTTGCCCGTTTTGCGCGTCGCGTCGATCCTGCAATCAAGGTGGAGTGTCTTTTTGCGCCCCCTGATCCCCATCCCTCGGATCTCTTCTGCAAGTGGGTGTTTAGAGTGTAACAAACCCCGCCTCTGTTTCTATTGCAGCGGCGTCATGACCTGCCCCAACAATATGGCTTCGACCCCGGTACGGGAGTTGTCTTTCAGCTTCCCAAAGACAAAAGAAGAGAGACAGGGCTGACAGACCTTGTCGTTGACTCTCCCAGGCACTAGGTTGTGAGTGGTACGTGCAATAGCATGTCTCCAAAGACATATCAGAGAGAAAAGAGGGGCTCCTGAAGGAAAGGATGATGCCAGGGCAAGGTAGTACCCCGGAGAAGATCAGGGAGGCGCTGCGAATCTCAAGGGAGCAGTTTGAGTCGCAGGAGGAAGTGCTTCGGCTGGCGCGCCAGGAAATCGACAGTATTCGGGCGCAGCTTGTCAATATGGCCGTTGTCGCTGAACAGATTAGTGAAAACGTCTGCATCCTTGGGCCTGACTGGACTATACGTTATGTGAACCCTTCCTATGAGAAAGGAACGGGGTACACGAAGGAAGAAGTCGCCGGAAGGCCGATTGAAACAATATGGCCGGAGTCCGGGCAGGAAGCATTTTTTGGAACTCTGCGCGATGTTGTGGAGAAAGGGAAAACCTGGTGCGGCCGGATAAGCACAAGGAAAAAGGATGGTTCCAGCTTTGAAATGGAAGGGGTGGTCTCACCCGTGCGGGATGACAAAGGCGCTGTCACCGGTTATGTTGCCACGGGGCGAGATGTCGCCGAACGGTTGAATCTTCAGGAACAGGTTCGTCAGATGCAGAAGACCGAGGCAGTTGGGACCCTGGCAGGAGGAATTGCTCACGATTTCAATAATATTCTCGCAGGAATCATCGGGTTTACCGAACTGGCTCTAGATGACGTCCCCCAGGGTTCACCCCTGGAGCGGCCCCTCAGGTTCGTCCTGAAAGGTGCCATGAGAGGAAGGGACCTGGTCGCACAGATTCACTCGTTCAGCAGGAAGACCTCCCTCGAAAAAGAGAGGCTCAATCTCAAACCCTTATTGAAGGAGACGGTGAAGTTCCTCAGGTCCACCCTGCCTGCAACGATCCATATCAATCTCGACATACAGGCTGACTCCGATGTCATATTTGGCGACCCCTCGCAGATCCATCAGATCGTGTTGAACCTCGGCACCAACGCGGCGGATGCAATGGACGAGACAGGGGGAGAGCTCATGATAAGCCTCTACGACGTGGGGTTCAAAGAGGGCGACCCCTGTGTCGAGGGTACGGAACCGGGAGATTACCTCCAGCTCACGGTGAGAGACCGCGGCACGGGCATGGATGAGGATATAAAGGGCAAAATCTTCGAGCCCTTCTTCACCACGAGGAAGGCTCAGGGTCGATCAGGACTCGGCCTTGCCGTGACGAGAGAAATAGTGACGAGTCTTCGTGGGACAATTGCAGTTGAAAGTGAACCTGGGGTGGGTTCAATAGTTAAGGTTTCTATCCCCAAGGCACCTGTCAAAGCGGTGGCTGACGGTAAATCCGAAGTGGATGTACCGAGGGGGACAGAGCGTATTCTTTTCATTGACGATGAGGAACTTCTTGTCCAGTGGGGCCAGGCGATACTGGGACGTCTCGGATACGAGGTGACAGGGATGACGGACAGCGTGAGGGCTCTGGAGATTTTTTCACAAGACCCTTCACGTTTCGACCTTGTCATAACGGACCAGACCATGCCCGGCCTGACGGGTGTTCAGCTCGCCGGAGCAATTCTGAAGCTGAGACCGAAATTCCCTATCCTTCTATGCACCGGCCGCACGGGCGACGTTCATTCAGGAAAAATTGCGAGAGCCAGTCTTCCGGAGTTGCTCACCAAGCCCCTTACGAGGAACGAAATCGCAGGAGCGGTCCGCCGGATCCTGGATCAAGCCAAACATCGCTGAATCTCTTCTACCCTTTCTTATGTTCTGCCGCAGCCGAGCAGAGAGACGAGGCAAGGCAGACCAGAGCTGCGAGGATGTAAGCGCTCGCAAATCCCTTTAGCAGAAAATGATTCGGAATGTGAGCCTGGAATAGGTTGCCCCCACGGGGAAGCAGCCCGGAAAAGGAGCGGGAAAAGACCGCTTCGAAAAGGGCCACACCGAAAATCATGCTCAGGTAAAGCATGGTATTGAGAAGTCCTGAGGCAGCGCCGTGTTTTCCTTCAGAAGCTGAACTCATAATACGGTTGGTGTTGGGCGAGATGAAGAGCGCATAGGACATGGCAAACCACCCGAGGAAGATAAAGTCCGTCACCAGGCTGTTACGCGCCAGAAGAAAGGAGAAGAGAAAGGCTGCCAGAGACGCTGAAGACATGCCAAGGGCACAGAGCCTGTGAGGGTTGACCCTGTCCGAAAGCCTGCCGGCAGACGGCGAGAGAAACACATACACGAGGCCGTAGAAGAAGAGTACAAGGCCGGTCTGTTGGGCGCTCAGACCATGTATGAGTTCCAGATAGAAAGGGAAGAGAAAGGCGTTACCGGAGAGAACCATAAAAGCCATGAATGTAGCGAGAAGAGAAAGGGCGAAAATGGGGTTGGACAATAGACCGAAATCGAGGAGGGGCGAATCGGATCTTCTTTCCCGTATGACGAAGAGCGACAGAAATACAACCGCCATAAGAAACGAAGAAAGGACCGCGGGCCGGGCCCAGCCGGTCGTTTTCCCTATGTTGAATGCGAAGAGGAGCAGGGCGAGGCCGCAGAAGCTGAGTATGGCACCGGGAATGTCGAAGTCAACAACCGATCTTGCTTTGCCGCCGGATTCAGCCGGTATGCTTTTGCCTGCAACGAAGATGGCTACGGTCCCTACCGGGACATTGACGAAAAATATCCAGTGCCACGAAAGGTATCCGGTGATGATGCCCCCCAGAGGCGCGCCGGTAGCGATGCCGAGCGCAACCATGGACGATGCTATTCCAAAGGCGCTTCCTGTGCGGCCGGGAGGGAGATATTTTGCGATAATTGCAAACCCGTTGGCCAGGAGCATGGCCCCCCCGATGCCCTGGACCAGGCGAAAAGCTACGAGCGTGTGGATGCTCCCCGCAAGGCCGCACAAAAGTGATCCCGCCGTAAAGACCGCGTACCCCGTCACAAAGACCCGTTTAAGGCCGATTCTGTCCCCAAGTCTCCCGAAGAAGAGGAGCAGACTTGTTATGGCAAGGAGATAGGCAAGAACAACCCTGGAAACTTCTGCGGTTCCCGTATCGAAATAACGTGAAATTGACGGGAGGGAAACGGTGACGATATAGTTGTTCAGCCCTGCCATAAACGAACTAAAAGCCACGCTGAGAACAATAAGGAATTCCCGCCTCTTACCGGACATTGACTGTTCCTGTTTCATGCATCTTCCTGACTATGCCGTCGGGAGGAGAGATTCCTCTGCCTCCTCCAGTATCTCATGGGTGATGTAGTTTTCGGGCAAAGGGCATCTTAAGCCATTCTACTACCCCCCCCTTCAATGCTCTCTCGCTGATATGGGTACAAGGGGATGTAAACCCTACTTGGGCAGCAGGCTTTTGCTCTCCCCTAAGGGATAGACGGGAAAGGTCTCGACTTTTCTCGTATCTTCCGGTTTCCATGTGCAGATATTCATGAAATACGTGGCTCTTTACCCCTCTTCAAAATAGTCTCTTCCCGGTCAAAGCATAGCACAGAAATGCCAAATTCGCTCAAACCCGGGTCAATTCAGGCGGAAGATGGTCTTCAAGGGCTCGTTGGAGTTCCCGTCCCATAATCTCTTTCAGTTCCCGCGGTTCAACAACCCTTACATGGGGAAGCCACCGGTAGATCCATGGCTTGATGCCAAGAATACCGTTTACGAGGAACCTTACCTCGATTCCTCCGCCTTTCAGCTTCTTCACTTCCTGACTCTTGTGCCACCTGCGCCGGAGTATATACTGCGCCACTTCCCTGTCGAAGACAAGAGTGACCCTCACCGGCTTCCCGTCCACAAAAGCCGAGAAGGAACCTGACAAATCATCGTCCCGGGATATCTCTTCCGGCACGAAATACTCATCGAGGCTCCGCAGGGAGATGATCTTGTCCAGTGCAAAGGTCCTGAATTCCCTTCTGAGATGACAGTATGCCCTGACGTGCCAGTAGCCATCCTGGAAGAAGAGGTAATAAGGGTCCACCTTGCGCTCCGTAAGCTCATCGGTGGAGAGGGCTTTGTAGATAAGCATGATACGCTGGTAGTCGATCACTGCCCGGTGAATGGCAACAAGAAAATCACTTACTTTAGCCGGTTGCTCTTCCGGCGCGAGGATGATATCCCGAGGGACGTCGGTATTCTTGATGGCCAGTTTGCTCTCCATAGCGCCGAGGATCTTTTCCATCCCCGGGCCGAAGTTGCCCAGGAAACGTTTGGCAAGGGCAAAGGCAAGGGTCTCTTCCAATCCGAGGTCGGGCTTTCTTAATGCGTATCCTTCGTCGAAGAGATAGGTTCCCTGTTTCTTGTCGAAGTTGATGGGGAATCCTGCTGTAAGAAGGGTATCGAGATACCGGTAGATGGTCCTTTCCCCCACCTCCAGTTCGTCTGCCAGGGTTTTCACGGTGATGTGCTCCCTCCTGTCCAATCTGTTGAGTATGGTAATAAGCGAGTCGAACTTGTAGGACATGATGGCCCTCCTTATGTACCTTTCGACGATCCCGTCCTCTACAGGTCTTCCGGTCTATTATGGCACGTTCCTTTGCCCAGAGATACCCATAAAATCGGTCTTGGCGTTCCATTGAGTATCGTAGACGTTTCCGTCTCTCAGCCACCCTCTTATGACACCGTTGCTGTCGCGCAGACTGCTGTCGGCGTAGATCTCATAGGCGTGAAAAGGGGTTGCATCGGGTTCCACGATCTCAGGTGCCCATGACTCCGGGACTTGTACCCAGAAAAGCAGCAGAAATAATATCGCAATAGCACTCCTATACATAACTCCTCCTTGAGAAAACCTGACTGGCAGGTATCTTCCAATATTACAGCCGGTTCTTGCGTCGTTGTCTGTAGCCGGACATGGATTCATTGTGCCGGGTTCCGGCCAGGGCGAAGAAGGCGCCGTGAATGACCCTTTCCTGAAAGACCAGTGCCGACCCGACGCTCACAGGGCTCTGAAACCGGTAATCGAAGCCCAGACCCACCGAAGCAAAGCGTTCCTCTTTGCACATCTTTAGACCCTTCAGGAAGGAGAGGGCCTTTTGGTGAGCCTCCTCCTTCATTTCTGGGGCCTCCTCCGAAAAGGCATCGATGGCATAGCTCTTCACCAGTTTCTTGTGAAGTCTTGCATAGGCGCTCTCCAGTGAAAGCACATCAAAGCCGGCCACGATGCCGTTTATGGCCACGAGAAGCCCTGCCTGTCCCGTGAGAAGAGGAAAGGCTTTCAAATATTCTTCCAGAGTCTCTGTCTTTGATTCGAAGACATCCTTCATGGCCCCCGTAGGGGAATCAACGTGGAAGTCGCAGGCCATCTCGCTTATGTCTTCCCATATTTGGCCCTGGTCGGACTTGAAACCGTGACGGGTTCGCAAGGAATCCGTCACGGTTTGTGCCTTCCTCTGCCTGATGTTCCTCGACATGATGAGGTCGGAATCGGCGAATTCGGCTGATTTGTAGTCCCATCTCCCGTGCTCGGTGCAACTTACCGGTATGACGGTCTCAGAGTGAGCCTTGAGAAGGATCGTTGCATTGAGGACCCTGTTCTGTTTCGCGCCCGACAGTTCCTCGCCGTCCAGCAGAAGTACGGGAAGGTCCCCCCTGTTGACGGCTGCCAGTTCCGGCACAGAGCCGCCATGGACTATCTCGGTGATGGTGAGCAGGCCGAATTCGAGGGCTTCACTGAGGGCAAGATACCGGGGGCCATGATTCTCCGGCTGCATAAGAGGAAAAAGGGACATGTTCCGGAAGAACTGCGGCTCTGCGAGGTTCAGGCTGTCCAGGTACTTCGCGATGAGTGGTTCCATTTAGCAACCTCCTTGATTGTTTTGGCTTTCCATGTCACTTCAAAGTATAGACTTCTTCGCTGACAACACCATGACAGTGGGCGTCACTGACAACAGGACCTTGCCGGAGCGCTCCAAAAAATCTGTTGCGCCCAAAATGCTCGTGTGTTATAAGAAGACACCTCGGGCCGTTAGCTCAGTCTGGCAGAGCAGTTGACTCTTAATCAATTGGTCCCAGGTTCGAATCCTGGACGGCCCATTTTTTGTTCCCCTTTTTCTCGTCTCTCGCT
>CAYOYU010000002.1:7647-10660 GCA_964408265.1 uncultured Syntrophorhabdaceae bacterium | reverse complement strand
TCTCTCGCTTTCTTTCAGAATCGCCGCAACCCGGCGGTTGAACTGCTGATAACGGGAATAGGCAGTTTTCCTTTTGTTGATATCGATGAAACAATCGACCTGATCTTCGAGACATCCAGGGCTATACCCTTCTGGCCGCAACTCCCCAACAGGTCCGCCGATGAGAATATGTTGAGCACCTTTCTCGAAGGCGTACCCTGCATCGCCCCGGATGGTGCGCCGGGCGGCGTTCACGTGGACACGGAGAAGACGGAGGGTATCGAAGAATTCTATGAAAACTATTCCGCCGACAATTTCGAGGCTTTTGCCATATCCCGAAGCGTGGCGCCTGGTTTCTACAGGTTTCTCGAAAGGATAGGGGAGATCAAGGATGAGGTGCGGTTCATAAAAGGGCAGCTCACCGGCCCCTTTAGCATGGGCCTGGGGCTCAAAGACGAGAACGGCAAGTCAATCATATACAACTACGCCTTTTTCGATATCGTCAAGAAGGCGATCCGGATGAAGGCAAAATGGCTCATTTCCATGGTCCGGAAGGTTCTGCCCGGGAAAGAGATCATTCTCTTCTTCGATGAACCCTATATGGTCTCTTTCGGGTCAGCCTATGTGTCCATATCAAGAGAGGAAGCCATAGCCCTTTTCAATGAAGTCCTCGACGGAATTGATGTGAAGAGGGGCGTGCACTGCTGCGGAAACACAGACTGGTCCGTTCTCTTCAACACCGTTGTAGACATTGTCAATTATGACGCTTTCAGCTTCATGGAGACCATATTCTACTACCCGGAAGATCTTGCAAAATTTCTGGATCGAGGGGGCTGGATATCACCGGGTATTGTGCCCTCCTCTCCGGAGATATTATCCGTTACCGTTGAGGACATAGTGAGCCGGATGGACAGGTTCGCTAAAGGCATGGCAGAAATCGACGCGGGCCGCTCCAGAGACTGGCTTATTACCACAAGTTGCGGACTCGGCAGCCTCAAGACCGAGGAGGCGCACCGTGCCATGGATGTTCTACGCAGCCTCGAAGGCTACGCAAAGCCGTGAACCTCCTAAAGCTCGCTGTCAGTCATGAATTCCCGCTGACAGCTTCCAGGGCAGCCTCTTCCCTGTTCGCAGAAATGAAGGATTGAAAAAGTGTCAAGTTTGTGACACTGGTCATTTACTCCCTGCAATTTCACATGTATATATCATCATAAGGGAATTTTCGGGTTTATTGATCCGACGGAGATTGACGTAAAAAGGGGGTAAAGCTTATGATCAAAGAAATCAAGTTTCTCGTTACAGACGAAATTCGTCGGCCCAAAGTTGGAGATTGGTTCCTGAGCCCTTCCGGAGTCCCGGTCTGTGCGGTACAGGATTTCCATACCTCCAGGCACCCCATCCTGAAGATGGAGGTGGTGGAGGACAAGACGGCGGTCAACTGGACGACAAAATAGAGGCGTCCTTCCACCTGCGAAGCAGGAACGTCTGACAGCCGGTACCGGGACGTCTTCCATCGCCTGCCCGTTTGGGTTATACTGGCCGGTGTGAAGGTGCTCCTGGTTCAGCCTCCCGTCGAAGATTTTTACGATACCGGAATTCGGACCTATCCCCTCTCCCTTCTCTACCTGTCGTCCGCTCTCAAAGACATCTGCAGTCCGGCAGTGGCCGATTTCAGGACCGGCATCAAACCTGTCCGGCTGAAAGACCATCCCTTCCCCGAACTGGAGCCATACTTTCACGGGGGCTTCAAGGGTCCCTTTTCTCTTTTCACCGGATATCACCGGTTCGGGATGAGTCGGGCATCGATAAAGGATGCCATCACCAGGGAGGCACCGGATATTGTCTGCGTTTCCTCTCTTTTCACCACCTATGCCCTGGAAGCGCTCGACGTGGCCCGGCTCGCGAAAGTAGCAAGAGCCGACATTATAACCGCGGTTGGAGGGATCCACCCGACCCTCTTCCCACGCCACCTTCTCGAAGAGCCGTCCGTCGACTATGTCATCCGGGGCGAGGGAGAAACACCGCTACGCCGTCTGGTCCTGGCCCTGGAGAAGAAAGGGCAGGGCAGGACCGATGAGACAGCCGGGATCGAGGGCATCTGTTTCAGAGACGGCGACACATTTCACGTCAGCGCGCCATACGTGGAAGAGAATATTGACCTTCTCCCTCACAGGCAAGCCATCGACGCGGGCCGTTATCTTATCGGCCGCAGGAAATACGGTTTCTTTCTTACCTCCAGGGGCTGTCCGCTGCACTGTTCATTCTGCGGGCGACCGTCCGTGCCCTACAGGAAGAGAAGCCTTGATTCCATAGAGCGGGAGGTGGACGACTGTCTGAGCCTGGGCATCGAGGCCATCGATTTCGAAGACGACATGCTCACCTTTGACCGGGGGTTTTTTGAAAGGGTCCTGGATATCTTCAGAGGAAGAAACCTCGTCTTATCAGCAATGAACGGTATCTATGCAGAGACCCTCGATGAGCCACTCCTCAATAGCATGGAGGAAGCCGGTTTCAGGCGTCTGAACTTTTCGCTCGTCGATGTCTCGGCCACCGTGCTGCGCAGCCAGAAACGCTTTTCATCGGGAAGTCTCATGAACCTTCTGCCATGGCTCGAATCATCTTCCTTTCTTGTGGAGACGCATTTCATTGTCGGCATGCCGGGCCAGAAGCCGTCCGATGTGATCGGGACCATGTTGTTCCTCATGGAAAAGAGGCTCCTCCTGGGGCCCAGCATCTTCTACCTTGCCCCCAACAGCGCGGCCTTCGAGGGGGCCTTTGAAAGTGGGGCACAAGACTGGCCGCAGGACCTCAAGCGGTTCCGGTCGAGTGCCATGGTTCCGGTGAACAACGCTTTTCCCCGCGATACAACCTATACCTTCATGAAACTCGTCCGGTTCATAAATTTTGTGAAGCAGGTCCTGGACCGAACACCAGGGGTGAAATACTTAAGCGACCTCACCGCAAAGAACGGCCTCAACGCAAAGGACACCAGCAGACACAACATGCCCTGTGTGCTTCAACGGAATGCACCGCA
>CAYOYU010000002.1:0-7637 GCA_964408265.1 uncultured Syntrophorhabdaceae bacterium | reverse complement strand
CATCGGAAGGAACTGGTCAGTTTCAACGTCGGCACTGGCGGTTTCGTGAGGGAACCTCATGATCCCTCAGTCATTGCGGCCTTTTTTGAGGGTGCCCGGGGGAAGGCGGTGAAAGGGTTCAGGACCATGAACAGGCTGCTCTGGGACCTGTAGCTCTCATCTTTTCGGCAATATTTGACGAGAAAGCAAATACTCGTTGCATCGGAACCTTCCTTGTGGTAGGAATCTCAGTAGCAATATGGAGTGGCGTCGGGGAAGGTTATGGCAGTGAAAAGAAGGTATTTGACAGTACTAATCACAGTAATCGCGGCGTGCGGTTTTATGCCCGCCATTTCCCATTCCTTCAAACAGGCTGATGTAGACAAACTTCTGGCCACCGGCCAGTGTGAATTTTGCGATCTGAGCAACGCCAACCTCTCCAATGCACATTTATCAGATGCGCGCCTGAAGGGCTCCAATCTGTCCGGGGCCAACCTCAGCGGGGCCAACCTCAGCGCAGCCAACCTTACCAACGCCATACTCTCCAGGGCCAACCTTACCAAAGCCGACCTCACCAACGCGCATCTTATCGGCGCATATCTCTCCAGTGCGAACCTCACCGGGGCGAACCTCTCCAAAGCAAGGCTGGAGAAGGCCAGACTCCTTAACGCCAACCTCACGGACGCCAACCTCTCCGGTGCTGAACTTTCTCAAGCCATCTGGGACACGGGGAGAGAGTGCGCAGATGATTCGACGGGGGTGTGCAGAAGTCCGGTCAACACCTACAACCCCGGAGGCCCTAGCGCCGTTGGCGTGATGTACTGATTAGCCGAACAGGGTCGGCACTCTCGTTTTGTTCTTCAAAGGCCCCCACGATTTGTATAACTCAGATAGGTCACCCTGTCGGGTGAGGTTTTGGCTGTTCCCTGCGGAGAGGCAGACATCTTAGATCGAACGAGGAGGAAGAATGCAATTCATACTTTTGGGATACGACGATATTGACGAGGGGGCGCCGAAGAGGCGTATGGCGGCTCGTGAGGCCCATCTGGCCCGATTCGGCGAGATGTACGAGAAGGGGGTATTCCAGTACGGAGTGGCGATTCTCGACGAGACCGGAAAGATGAAGGGCTCCATGATTGTCTGTGATTTTCCGTCAAGGGAGCGACTCGAAGAGGATTGGCTGAAAGAAGAGCCGTACGTGCTCGGCGGCGTCTGGAAACGGATCGAGATACATCGGGCTCAGGCTCCGGCATTGCTGCTGAAGAAGTGAGGGATTCCCCGCATATTCCTTTGCTGCCTGTCTCCGAAAAGTAATGCAAACTCCTGTAGATCAGCCCCTTACTGCTTTGTACTCACGTCTGCCAGGGCCTTTTCAACGGTGTCAGCCAAGTCCGTCATGGATAACGGCTTCATACCGAACCATCGGATACCCGATTCCCGTGCCTTTGACTGCGCCAATCCCTCGATTCCCGTAAGGAGAAGAACCGGTATGTCGGCACGCACTTTCGCGAGCCTCTCTGCCAGGATCAGTCCGGAAATGTCGGGCATACCCACATCGGTGATGATGAGGTCGAAGCTGGCCGGGTTCTTCATGAAAGTGTTAAGGGCATCAACGCCGCTCGTTTCCATTTGAACCTGGTGTCCCATGTCTTTAAGCATGGAGTTTACTGCTGCCATAATCGGTTGATCACCATCGACGAATAGGATTTTCCTGCCCATCATCTCCTCCTTCCTTCATAAGCCGTCTGCTTAGGCTTCCCATGTGGTGCACCCATTTTCCCGAGAAGGATTGATAGAAAGCAATTGAACTCGTCTCTATCATCTTTGACCTGTGAGTCTCGTATCGATCCTCGAACATGGCATCCACTCGAATAGCGTGATAAATGGTCACGAACGTTCCTGATTCCTTTATTGCCATCGCTGCCATGTCTCGTTTATTGACATTGCAGACGAAGGCTCCATCATCGGTGATTAGTTGGATTGCCACCATTTCCGATCCTGCAAATCCTCGTCCAATCATTTGAACCTCCACGTCTATCATAGGGACAGTCCTCAAGTGCCTAAAAAGGGGACTGCTGTCACAGATGCTTCAAGAGAGCGGAATTGCCCCCTGCTTCCAGGAAAAGTAAATGGTGGAGCTAAAATATTGAAACCGCCTTGCCGAGGAGCAACTTAATGGAACACCGAGGCGTATTGAGGTGGGAACTTTTTCCCATCCGGCTGGATAACATCGCCCGATTTCGATGCGTAGAATTCAGTATACCACGTGGACTGCCATTAAGCAATCTGCTTCGTAGCGTGCCTGATTTGTTGTCACGGGAAAAGGAGGCCTGGTGCCGGCCTCCTTCGGGCTTAATCGAGTAGGGCGAGCGAGGCTACGGCCGTGGGGTGAACCGGGAGAGATCGTATATCCCGAGTCTTTTCTCCACAGAGGCCACCATGCTCACCATTCTCTCAAAACCCTGTCGTCCGAACAATTCAGTTTCCCTGGTCTCGAAGAGATCGCCAAGGTCGTCGTACTCGTCGGCCGAGAGGATACCATGGAGCGCCGGGAAGAGGACCGTGTCCTCCCTCGCGGCATGAGGCTCATACATCCGAATGAAGTCGCCCAGAAACCGGGAGAGCTGTTTCCGGTTTGTGGGGATGGTAAGTGACTGACTGTTGGCGAGTTTCAGCGCCTCCTCCGTAAGTCTCCTGCCGGCCTGATGCTGTTGCAGAAGGACGTCCACAAGGTCCGCCTGTTTCCCTGCTTTCCTGAACCGGGGGAAGAGGTACTCCTCCTCCAGTCTCTCGTGGTAGTTCTCAACAAAAGAGCTTATAATTCGGGTCGACTCGGCGAGAGTCTCCACCTGTTCAGGCTTGTTTGCTTCCAGCCGTTCGACCCATTCCCGGTAGATCAAAAGTACTCTGCGCAGGAGGCCGTGCTCCCGCATCAGGTCCTCCACGGGAGTGACCTCAATCTCCTGCCCAAAGAACGGTTGAGTCTGGGAAAAGAGATCGCCGGGGCCGACGAGGCCGGCCAACCCTGCGGTACTTCCAACCCTGAAAAGAAAACTTCTTCGCGTTATCTTCGTCATCTATGCCCCCGGAACTGGTTGGTACTTCTTCACTATAGTTCCAAACCCGGTCTCTGCAGAACGCGTCATTGTCCTGCGTCATTCGGGAGTGATCAATAGTAATATAGGCCTTAAGTGACCACCTGTCAGGGAGGAGAAGCCGAGGGATCGGAAGAAAAGGGAGCGGGCGCACCGGAAGCTTATATCGCAGGGAGGGGTTGCGTGACCTCGCCTCTTTCGTTCCAGCCCCTGAGCCGGTAGTAGTCGGCCTTCATCTTCTCGAAGTCGGCTTCATTGAGGACCAGGCCTTTTGAACCGATAGGTTCGGTGAAGAAGCGGCGGGGAAGGGTATCGTCGGAGGCGGTCATGCCTTCCCTGAGGTTGAAGATGCGGGCGGCGTTCTTGATGTTGGAGGCGATCCGCTCCAATCCCTTCCTGCCCAAGTCCATGCCAGTCGTGGCCTTCACGATTTCATTCAGCTCGTCCCACATGTAGATGTCCCTGTAGAAACGGCACAGGATCATGGCGTCCTGCAGGATGAGGCGGTTTTCGAACTCTATCATCACCTCTGCCTTGCCCTCGATCTGATCAGGCGGTATTATGCCCACCAATTCTGCCCTGAAGACGGTGGTGCGGAGGTGGCAGGCGCCCCGGTCGGAGGTGGCATAGGCGAGACCCATGCCTTTAAAGTAGCGCGGATCGTATCCCCCCGGCTCCATACCCTTCACGTGGATCGCAATATCTTCCAGGTCCCAGGCCTTTGCTGCGTGGCGTATGCCCTCGGCAAGGATTGCTCCTGGTCCCTTTCTATATGCTATGTCGTGGAGGAGTCCGGCAATGGCTTCCGTGTCTCCGTATCCGAGTCTCTCCGGTATCCGCCCCCTGAGTGATGCTTCTATGGCAAAGGCGGCGAGATTGCCTCCGGTGATGGTGTCCATGCCGAGTCTGTCGCAGACGTCGTTCAGGTAGAGTATATCCTCCAGTCTGTTTATGACGCAGAGGCCGCCAAAGGCGTAAATCGTTTCGTATTCGGGCCCTTCCACCTGAAGTCCCTTATACTTGCCCTCTTTTACTACCGTGGTGTGCCTGCCGCAGGCCATGAAGCATTTTGTGCAGGCCCTGGGCTTAACGATACACTCGTTGTGGAGCACTTCTGCAGTGATGGCCTGCCAGCCCGGGAGCGACCCTTCGGACCAGTACCGGGTGGGGAATGCCTCCACAGAATTGATGAGGGAAGTGAGCACCGGCGTTCCGAAGGTGTTGAAATTCTTGGTGGAGACGTGATCTTTTCCTTTTTCCAGCCATTCCTCGTGAAGCCGCTTTACGCCCCTTTCGTCCGCAACCGGCTTGACTCTGCTTCCGTGAAAGGCGATGCCTTTTATCTTCTTGGAACCAAGCACAGCGCCCACACCGGTCCTTCCTGCGCAACGCCAGTAGTTGTTGCTTACGCCGGCAAAGCGCACACGATTTTCTCCGGCAGGCCCTATGACGATGACACCCACACCCTTTCCGCCTATTTTCTCTGTGATGGCATCCTCCGCGGCGTAGGCATCGAGGCCCCAGATACCTCCCGCATCGTGAAAGGCCACCCCGCTTTCGGTGATCTCCAGAAAGAAGGGCTCACCGGATGCGCCCTCGAGGACAAATGCATCGTACCCGGTCCGGCTCATGGGTTCGGCAACCTTACCGCCTGAATAGGATTCGGAAAAGAGGCCCGTCAGGGGGGCCTTGGTGTAGACGCCGTAGCGGCTTGAGCCCCAGACGTCTGTGTTGCTTGCAGGACCCAGGGCTATGATGAAATGGTTCTCCGGGGAGAAGGGGTCCACACCTGGTCTGTTCTTTTTCAGGAGAAGCCAGGCGCCGAGACCTTTTCCGCCCAGGAGGTTCTCGTAGACCTCGCGGGGGATCAGTTCATCCCAATAGGTTCGCTCTGCAAGGTTGACGATGAGGGCTTTCCCGAAGACTCCTTCCATACTCTACATAATAGCAATTGGCGGAGGCTCTCTCAACGGTTTTTCGGAAGGGTGCCGAAGATAAGGATTCTGTGGGCTAGATGGGGTCTTGCTCGAAGCCGGTTATGACGGTGGGGATGGAGAAGGTCTTGAGCGTGTCGGAGACGGAGCGCACACCTGACCCTGAACTTCTTCTCGCCGCGAAGGGGAGGGTATCGGGCCCTCGCTGGCAATGGCGGTTGATGTTGATCCTGCAAACCTGGTTTGTGAGTGCACGGACGACTCTCTCCACCTCTGCCCTGTCCGTGCCGAAGACACTTGCCTGCTGGCTGTAATCGGATTCCGCCACCCAGGCCAGAGGTTCCTCGATGTCCTCAAAAGGCACGACGGGAATGATGGGGCCGAACTGTTCTTCCGAGTATATCCTCATACCCTCTCTTACGGGGTAGAGTATTGCCGGGTAGAAGAAGCTGTCCCTTCTTACGCCACCTGATTCGTTGACCACCCGTGCGCCCATCTGCCGGGCATCATCGAGCAGTTCGCTGAGCGTGGAAAGACGCTGGGGATCGGGCAGGGGCGTGAGGAAGACGCCTTCTTCCCAGGGCATGCCGAATGGGAGATTCTTCACCGCCTCTGCAAGGGCCGTGACGAATTTCTCCACCAGGGAGACGTGGACGAAGAGTATCTTCAAGGCGGTGCAGCGCTGACCGTTGAACCTGAGCGCTCCGGTCACACACTCCCTCACTGCGGGCTCGAGGTCCGCATGGGCCAGGACAATGGCGGGGTTCTTCGCCTCCAGTCCCGTCAGGATACGGACCCTGTCGGGGTGGGGGTGAAGACGTGCAAGTCTTTCTGCGGTCTGAGATGATCCTATCACTGCCAATGCATCTACTTTCCCGGACTTCATAATCTCATCCGCGATGTCGTCGCTCTCCCCGAAAATCACATTGACCGTGCCGGGAGGAAAGGAGTCCTTCAGGGGGCTAAGGAGATGACCATAAAGGATGGAGCCGAACCTCGGGGGTTTGAAGACGACCGTATTACCCATGATGAGGGCAGGGATGATGATCGAGAGGATTTCGTTCAGGGGAAAATTGTAGGGGCCGAGGCAGAGGAGAACACCAAGGGGTGACAGGTGTATTTGTACAGAAAGATCATCCTCGGAGAAAGCCTGCCTTCCGTGAGCAAGAAGGTCCAGGGCCGCGGCCGACGATTCGGTTACACATTCCATGGTCCTGTCAAATTCCCCGGAAGCCTCTGCCAGGGGTTTCCCTGTCTCCCACATGAGAAGGTTGATGATTTCTCTTCTCTTGCCTGCGAGTCTGCCGGCGAATTGGCGCACATGGCCTATGCGTTCCTCAAAAGTCATGGCCGGCCAGATTCCCCTGCCATTCAGGTAAGCCCCGCGAGCCGCTTCTATGGCTGTCATGGCCTCCGCGCCGGAAAGAAGCGGGTACTCTCCCAAGACTCTCGGCAGCAGGCCTGAGCTGCTTTCGGTCCGGACCGGCGAGATAACCTCCTGGATGGGTCCCTTCCACCGGCGTAATGCGCCGCCGATAAGATACCGGTTCTGTTCCTCCGGAACGGCAGGTCTCCAGGAAGCCGGGATATCCTCCTCACGGGGAAATATGCCCATGATCATCTCTTCGATGGTCGAATCGGCTTTCTCGGCGATCTGTCTTGGGGTCGTCGATACTCTTCTTCTGGCGGAGTCGAAAGGCATGGATTGATATTATACTGCTTTCGGAGTGCCAGGGAAAGACCGGTGTTGGCCTATTTTACTCTTTCTTGCTCGCTTCAATGGCGTAACGCCAGTCGTAGGAGCGGACGGCCGGGGCAAATCCCTCCTGCCTGAGGACCTCTGCCAGTTTATCCGGCGGATAAAAGTTGTCCGGTTCTGTCAGGATCCGCTCGGCGGTATGAATGATCCTTCCCAAACCTTTTTCCGGGTTAATTTCGAAGATAAAGAGCACACCGTCAGCATCCAGAACCCTTGCACATTCTCTGAGCGCCTGGATGGGGGCTTTGAAGTGGTGCAGGGCATCCCCGATCATGACGACGCTGAAGGTCCCATCCGAAAAAGGCAGGTGTTCCGCTACACCCTGGACCGGTGTCACGTAGTCAGGTACATACCGGAGCATGCCCCGTGCCGGGTCAAGGCTCACCATATACAGGTCCGTCCTGATCTCCCGCGCCATCTGGCACAATAAGGCCGTTCCTCCGCCGAGATCGAGGATGGAGTTGCCCGGTCTGAGCCAGTCCAGGATCCAGGCGAGGTCTTTCTTCACCGCCTTGGGATAAATGGTTCCGCCAAAGCGTTTGAAGAGCCATCCGAGATGGTTGAAGGGCATCATGGGGCAATCCTGGCGGGATGATTCATGACCGTACCTCCAGCCTCTGTCGGACTTCCTGCAGCTCATCGAAGATGAGAGAGAGCGCCCTGTTTTGAGCCGTAAGATAGTCCATGATCACATGGATCTCCTCCTCCACCTTCTGGTTGACCAGATAGTCGTTGTGGGCCTCGATGCGGTCTATCTCATCCTGCCTGTTCTGACTCATCATTACGAGGGGAGCCGTATAGGCACCCTGGAGGGAGACGATGAGATTGAGAAATATGAATGGGTAGGGATCCCAGTGCCACGCCCATGCC
>CAYOYU010000001.1:38925-67109 GCA_964408265.1 uncultured Syntrophorhabdaceae bacterium | reverse complement strand
GAAACCTGGAAGATTCAACAAAGCTCCTTCTGGGATCGGCCGCGGCGAAGCTGGGTGTGGATGTGCGTCCCGTCACGGCCAAGGAAGCGGAAAAGTATGGCCTCAAGGCCAAACAGGGAGTGGCGGTAACACGGGTCGACCCCAAGGGTCCCCTTGGAGAGGTGGGGTTCGAGAAGGATGACGTGATAATCGAAATCAACGGGGAAAGCGTCGGAGGCGTAGAGAGCTTCGTCGACCTCGCAGGCTCCTTGCGGCCTCAGCAGACAATAACAATCCTTGCCCTTGACCACAGGACCGGGAACGCCGGCTATGTCCAGGTTAAGCTGAAATGAGCCTTGCCCGGAGCGTTTGATGAAATTCGGGAGGGCATAGCACGGGGTAGGGGAAGAAGAGAGGAAGGCAGATGAGGAGCAAAACGCTTTTGCAACAGGCATTGTCATGGGTTATGATGCTGCTTTTGACTTGGCCTGCGGCTCTTCCGGCCCAGGACACGGGGCAGGAGACGGCGGCACAAACCTATACCTACACCCAGGAACAGTTGGACCAGTTGCTGGCACCTATCGCCCTCTATCCTGACACCCTTCTTTCGCAGATCCTTATGGCCTCCACCTACCCGCTCGAGGTGGTAGAGGCCGATCGTTGGCTCAGACAGAACCCGGACCTCAAGGGGGACATGCTGGATGAGGCGTTGCGGTCTAAACCCTGGGATGTGAGCGTGAAATCACTCTGCCATTTCCCTAACATACTTTCCATGATGGACGATAAACTCCGGCAAACCACCGATCTGGGTAACGCCTTCCTGGGCCAGCAGGATCAGGTTATGGACACGATTCAGAAGCTCCGGGCCCGTGCGCAGGCGCAGGGAAACCTCCGGTCCACGGATCAGCAGTCAGTTACCGTACAGGATCGGGACATCATCATAGAGCCGGTGGATCCGGAGGTCGTTTACGTCCCTGCCTATGATCCCTGCTGGGTCTACGGTTCCTGGTGGTACCCTGCCTGCTCACCCTTATGGTTTTGGTGGCCGGGTCTGGTTCTGGGTGTGGGGTTTTACTGGGGGACCGGTTTCTTCGTTGGTCCCGTTGGCTTATGGTGCGGATTTCACTGGCGCCGCCATACCATCTTTATCAATACGGGCAGGACGGTCTTTATGGACAAGCCGGGAGCTACAAGGATGCACGGCGGTATCGAGACATGGGCCCACAATCCGGTTCACCGCAGGGGTGTGGCCTACCATAACCCCATAACGGCCCAGCGATTCGGTCGAGCCGGTGTCCCGGGAGTGGATGCCAGGCGTGCGTTCAGGGGGTTTCCTCAGGAAGGAAGAGGGCCGGGGCAGACGGTGCCCGGAGCAGTGACGAGGCCAGGCGGTTTCGAGCGGCCTGGAACTGTACCGCGCATGGCACCTCCCGGTGGAGTCGGCAGCGGTCGTGGATTTGAGCCGGGAGGACCCGGCCAGCCGAGGCAGGGGTTTGGCGGTCGCAGCTTTGAGCAGCCCGGAACCGGATTCCGCAGCCCCACACCGGTCCGGCCGGTCCAGCCGAGAGGCGGAGGTGCCTTCGAGGGCCTTGGTCGCAGCGGTGTCCAGTCGCAGTTAAATAGTGAGCGAGGGCGGCAGAGCATGGGCGTGAACCGCAGTTTTCAGGGTGGATCCCTGGGCGGGCCTTCCCATCCGGGCGGCTTCGGCGGCGGAACGGCGCCTCCTTCAGGTGGGTTTGGCGGCGGAGCTCCGCGCGGCGGAGGCTTCACAGGCGGAGGCGGCCATCCCGGAGGTGGAGGTGGAGGCGGCGGTCACCGCGGCAGATAGGGAATGAAGAACGGAGGGGAAGCGATGCTGCTATCCATAAATGGGAATAGAAGAAAATTCACGGGAAAGTTGGTGCCCCTAACCATCGTATCGGTTCTGCTTTTGTTCGTACTGGCCTCTGGCGAAGGATTTGCCAAAAGTCAGGAACAGAAAACGTTTTCGTCTCCCAAAGAGGCGGTGAAGGCCATGGTAGAGGCCATGCAGGCTGGCCAATCGGACCAGCTGGCAAAGGTTTTCGGAACCGCCGGCAGAGAGCTGTTTTTTTCCGGGGATGAGGCGATAGACAGGGAGACACGCGAGGAGTTTCTCAGAGCCTACAATGAGAAGAACAGACTGGAGGCTGTGGGCAAGAATAAGGCGATACTCCACGTGGGCAAAGAAGACTGGTCATGGCCCATTCCCATCGTCAGGCCAGGAAAGGGGTGGTTCTTCGACACGAAAGAGGGCAGGAAGGAGATCCTTGCCAGGAGGATCGGGGAAAATGAGCTCTCCACCATTCAGGTCTGTCTTGCTTATGTGGATGCACAGCGTGAATATGCGCAGGGTCACCAAAGCGGTCTCAAGGAATATGCCCAGAAATTTGCAAGCGATCCCGGCAAGATGAACGGTCTTTGCTGGGAAGAGAAGAATGAAGGGAGGCAAAGTCCCCTGGGGCCCTTCCTGGTCGAGGCCTGCAGCGAGAGTTATCCAGGCGCAAACAGGGCTGCTGCACTTCGGCCTTACCACGGTTACCTCTACAGGATACTGAGGAAACAGGGTAAAGAGGCGCCCGGTGGAGAGTACGACTACGTAGTCGACGGCAAGATGATCGGAGGGTTCGCCCTTGTGGCCTACCCTGCGCAATACGGGTCCTCGGGTGTTATGACCTTTATTGTGAACCAGGATGGCGTTGTTTACCAGAAAGATTTGGGGAAGAACACCGAAAAGCTCGCCGGGGCAATGGATACCTTCGATCCGGATAAAACCTGGAAAAGGGTGGACTGAAACCGGTCTACCCCGAGTATCTTTCTATCAGGAGCAATTTTTGGACCCTTGACAGTTTCTTGATCTGCGCTTCCCGCTTCAAGGCTTCCGAAAGTGTTGAATACCCTTCGACATAGACCACCTTCACCGGTCGTCGCCCTCGCGTGTACCTGGCTCCGGCCCCAGTCTTATTATGTTCGTGCACCCTTTTTTCGATGTCGGTGGTATACCCTGTGTAAAGCGTTTTGTCACGACATTGGATGATGTAAATGTAGAATGTGCCTGGATCTGTTGTTGTCACCCCTTCCGCCCCTTTCATGGACATAGGCTACCACAAATATTCTTGTCGATTCCAGATGAACAGGGGGAGTTGGATAAGGACATGATTCCGACGATAGCAGGTGTTTTGAGGAAATTATGACATCTCTGTCTTATACTAAACATGTTATTATCAAATTTTGGCCGTACACCGTATGGCTTTACTGACCGAGCGCACAGGAGAAGAAAGATGGCCCTCATAGCCGCACAGGATATCCACAAAGAGTACCATGCAGGAGAAGTGACGGTTCAGGCGCTTCAAGGACTCGATTTCGAGATCGAGCCGGCCTCCTTCGTCTCCTTCGTCGGCCCGTCTGGCAGCGGCAAGACGACACTTCTGAATCTCATAGGGTGTCTGGACAAGCCGACAAAGGGTACGCTCCGCGTTGCCGATACGGACGTGCTCGGCCTTGACCGGAAGGCGAGCGCCAGGTTCCGGGGCAACACAATCGGTTTTATCTTTCAGGATTTCAACCTGATTCCGGTCCTCACTGTCTACGAGAACGTTGAGTACCCCCTCCTCATGGTTCAGAACGTTCCCCAGCAGGAGAGGCAGCGCAGGGTACTGAACCTTCTTGACGCGGTCGGAATGACAGGGCAGAAAGACAAGTACCCGGACCAGATCTCGGGAGGCCAGAAGCAAAGGGTTGCCGTGGCCCGTGCTCTCGTGACGAACCCCAGGCTGGTTCTCGCAGATGAGCCCACGGCCAACCTAGACTCTAAGACAGCCTACATGGTTATTGAACTGATGAAGAAGATGAGGGATGAATTCGATACCACCTTCATCTTCTCCACTCACGACCAGAAGATAGTCGGAGAGGCCGAGATCATCTATACCCTGGAAGATGGCTTCCTCACGGGCAGGCAGGTCAAGGCCCCGCAGAACGGCCAGCAGGCAGCAGGAGACGGAGGGACAAAGATATGACCAACCTTTTCAAAATTGCCTTGAGAAACCTGGCGAGATACAGGAGAAGGACTCTGCTTACGGGGTCGCTCATAGCCATAGGCGTCATCTTTGTCCTTGTCTTCGTATCTGTCTCGGGCTCCTTCAAGAACATGATAATAAGCCAGATTACGGGATCCATGCTGGGAGATATGGAGGTGCACAAGAAGGGATATGTGGCCTCCATCGACAATCTACCACTTACCCTGAACATGCAGCCCCAGGCAGTGGCAAAGGCAGAGGAGGCAATCCGGGGTATACCGGAGATTGAAGCCTTTTCGCCAAGAATCAAGTTCGGAGGCCTCTTCAGCAATTTTACGGAAACCACCAACATAAGGCTCAACGGTGTCTATCCCGAAAAGGAGATGAAGACGCTGCCGCTGCTGGCAGCCCGGATTATAGAGGGCGACAGGGTTATACGGAAAGGAGAGATTCTTGTCCCCGAACTCCTGGCACGGGGTTTGAAGGTGAAAGTGGGCGACATGGTGGTTGTAATCGCCACGAACAAGGACGGGTCGGTGAACGGAAAACAGCTTAAGGTGGGTGGAATACTGCAGAGTGCCACCGGGCCGGGAGGAAGGGACGGTTACCTCCATATCGAAGATGCCGTAGACGTATTAAGGATGGAACAGATGGAGGTAAGTGAAATAGCGGTGAAGGTCCGCGATTTCAACAAGCTCCATGGAGTCTACAACAGGCTGAACAGCGCTCTTTCAAAGGAACTGAACGGACAGGGCAGACCGATCTTCGAGGTCCACACATGGGAAGCTCTCTCGCCATTCTTTAACATAGCCAGGATGATCGAGGTCATGACCTTCTTTATCAAACTCATGCTTATTGCCATCGTACTGGTGAGCATCATGAACGTCATGATCATGGCAGTCTACGAAAGGATAAGGGAGATCGGAACCATCGCTGCCATAGGCACCCTGCCGGGCCGGATTCTCGGCATGTTCCTGGTGGAGGGTTTCTGTCTTGCCGTATTCGGCGCAGTGGCGGGGAACGTGTTTGGTATAGCCGTCATCTTTGTATTGAAGCTTGCGAGAATCACTTTTGACTTCGGGATGCAGTCCGGTCTCGTGCTTGTTCCGGTTGTTGAAGTGAAGGATGTTGCAGCTATTTCCCTGATCGTCATTGTTGTGGCGGTTCTCGGAAGCCTCCAACCTGCCTTCAAGGCTTCAAGAATGGAGCCCATCAAGGCTTTGAGGCATGTCTAAGGGGCAGCGTATAGCGTATAGCGGATAGCGGATAGGAAATAGCAGGAAGTTCTCCTGCGAAGGTGTTGGAGGGGTCATGATGAAAAGTAAAATAATAGCGGTTGCGATAATGATGGGTCTGGTGTTCGGTGTACCGGTATATGCCTTGGATGCCTCCCAGGTTTTGGGGAAGATCGACAGGAACATGAACCCCGAGTCCTATGAATCCTACCGGAAGATCATAAATATAGAGCCTGACGGCAAGCAGAAGGAGTATACCTATTTCACGGCGAAGAAAGGGAAGGACAAGATTGTAGGCCTCTTTCTCTCCCCGGCCAGCGAGAAGGGGAGGAGCACACTGAGGTTAGGGGACAATATGTGGCTCTATATCCCCAACGTGGGGAAGCCGGTGCGCATCACCAGTCTCCAGTCAGTTGTGGGAGGGGTCTTCAACAATGCAGATATCCTTGCCCTGGACTATGCAGTGGAATATGATGTGGATAGGACGGACAGCACGGGAGCGGAAGACCTGCTCTTTCTCAAGGCGAAGACAAAGAACGTCGCCTACGACAGGCTCAAGATGTGGGTGGACAAGACCCGGCTTGTGCCGATAAAGATCGAGTGTCTTACCGAGGCGAATATGCTTATCAAGACGCTCTACTTCAAGGACATCAAGGATTTCGGCGCCGGTATCGTCAGACCGGCGGTGATAGAGACGGACAGTCCCCTTTACAAGGGATACAAATCGGTTATGGTTTTCGCAAAGGTAAAGAAACGGGATTTCAAGGATGAAGCCTTTACGCTGACCTTCATGCCAAAGGCCGATTCATTGAGATGATAGCGTGTAGCGTTTAGCGGATAGCGTATAGAGAATAGAAAATAGCGCAGAGCAGATAAGAAATAGCGTTTAGCGTAGAGGGCAAAAAGCATCACATAGCATAGAGAGGATGCGACGGAGATTAGAATAGATCGTGGAGCGGATAGGGGATGGGTGTCAGGGGAAGAAGAGGCCGAGCATTCAAGGGGTCAAGTGAGCAGGTGACTCGATTCCTCATGCCCCGGACCCCTCGAACGCTGGGAGTGAAGGGTCTCTCGGCTCTCTGCAATTTCTTGCGTTCCACTCTGTACGCTATTTCATCTGTTTTCCTATCCGCTATCCGCTATCCGCTATCCGCCATCTTCATCTTGGTTTTCCTATCCGCTATCCCGTCCGTTTTTGCCCAGGAGTACAAGTTCGAGGCTTCCGAAGTGGAGAAGAAGCCCTACCACATTGGCGGCTATGTTGAAGCCATGCCCATCCTCTTCGGCATCGACCGGAATTCGGCTATGTACAAACTCAATTTTCTTAACCGGAGTGTCGGGGCCATCACTCCCGAGTACGACGGTACGCTTCAGCTCGAGGGAAGTTTCGAGAAAGGCATAGCAAAGTTTTATCTCAAGACGAACACGGGATACACGAACAATTACGCTGTTGAATCAACGAAGACAATCATCTTCGAGGGCAACGTCTCCATCAAACCATCAGCGGGCCTGATAGCTGAGTTCGGCAAGAAGACGCTGAACTGGGGCAAGGGGTATGCCTGGAACCCTGCAGCCTTCCTGGACAGGCCGAAGAATCCTGATGATCCCGAGCTGGCAAGGGAGGGCTATATCGTGGCATCCCTCGACTACACCAGGAGTTGGGAGGCGCGGCCCCTTAAAACGTTCACGTTTACTCCGGTGCTTATGCCTGTCTACAGTGGTGTAAATGACGAATTCGGGGAGACAGGTCACCTGAATGGAGCATCCAAGTTTTATTTTCTCCTTTACGACACGGACATAGATTTGATATTTCTCACAGGTGGCAGCAAGACTACCCAGTACGGAGCCGACTTTTCGAGAAACATCACGACAAACCTTGAGGTGCACGGCGAATTTTCCCTCATCGACGGATTCCAGAAGAATTACGTTGGTGCCGATGGGACCCCTCAGCGGTCAACCGTCAGGGCAAAGAGTTACCGCCATGGGTTGAGGTATCTCAGCGCAAAAGATACAACCTATATCATGGAATACTACCGTAACGGCACGGGGTTCAGTCCGAAAGAGATGAGGGATTTCTTCACCTTTGTTGATAGCAGTTATGCCGCATATATCGCGAAAGGCAGCACGGGTGGCCTCGGAAAGGCAGTGTCCCTTTTTCAGGGGCCTTACGGAAGACCCAATCCGGAGGAGAACTATATCTATCTCCGTATAAGCCAGAAAGAGCCTTTCGATATCCTCTACTTCACTCCTGCCATCACGTGGATTGCCAACGTTGACGATAAAAGCTTCTCTCTAGCGCCTGAAATCACGTACACCGGATTTACGAATTGGGAACTCCGGCTTCGGTCGATCCTGATCGCAGGCCAAAAGGGAACAGAGTTCGGAGAAAAACAGAACGACTACCGGGTGGACTTACGGGTGAGGTACTACTTCTGAACACAGAACCCGCCTATCAGGAAGAACCTCGCCTTCAACAATTGTTCCTCGCTTTTCTGAGGCTCGGCGCCACAGCCTTCGGCGGCCCCGTCATGGTGGCCTATATCAGGGAGATGGCGGTTACACGTAAAGGCTGGCTTACCGATGAGACCTTCAAGAGAGGAGTGGCCCTTGCCCAGTCCGTTCCCGGCGCTACGGCCATGCAGGTGGCCGCGTACGTGGGGCTCACGGCAAGGGGAATCCCCGGGGCACTCTGTACCTTCACGGGATTCGGGCTGCCCGCCTTCATCCTCATGGTAGCTCTGGCATTTCTTTACAGGGCAGGCCAGGACCTGCCATGGGTCCACTCCGTTTTCAACGGCCTGCAGGTGATCGTGGTTGCCCTTATGGCCAATGCCTCTCTTACCTTCGGGAGGGGCAACCTGAAAGGATATGCCGATGGGGCCGTTGCAGCCATAGCGGCATCTCTCTTCTGGTTCGGGCTAAGTCCTTTCTATGTGATTATGGGTGCTGCAATTGCAGGTGTGGCAGTGATGAAAACAGATTCCCGGGGCGGTTCGGCTACTGAGGCACACCGGAGTGTGCCGACGGTACAGATCGGTCTTCTTCTCCTCATTGTTCTCTGCGGCATCGCATTTCTCTTCATGGTCCATCCCGGCATCTTAAGCCTGTCACTATTGATGATAAAGGTGGACCTCTTTGCATTTGGCGGCGGGTTTGCCGCTATACCTCTCATGCTCCAGGAAGTGGTCAATGTGAGGGGATGGATGGACAGCAAGACCTTCATGGACGGCATTGCTCTCGGGCAGATTACACCGGGCCCTATCGTAATTACCTCGACCTTCGTGGGAGCTCTTCTCTATGGGGTCCCCGGGGCGATAGCGGCAACAATGGCCATCTTCACGCCTTCCTTTCTCTTTGTGGTCATAGGCGCAGGAGTCTTCGACCGGCTCAAGAGATCACCGTCCTTCGGTAAAGCGGTAAAAGGGATACTGGCTTCCTTCGTAGGTCTCCTTCTGTATGTGACGATCCATTTTGCCGTTGCCGTACCGTGGGGGCCCGTGAGGATCATCGTTGGACTCGTTGCCTTCGCCGCCCTCCTCAAGAAGATCGACGTGCTCTACATCGTACCGGCCGCTGCTCTGCTCTCCGTGCTGTTTTTGTAGAATCTTTCCAACTCTTTGGGACGTCTGCCGGGGCTGCCCGCAGGAATCACCTTTAAGGGAGACGAGAGAAAGGAACGCCCTGAGAGGCGGGTCCCGGGCGTTCCATGAAAAGGAGGGGTTTTAATTGCGGGGTTTGGTGAGGTCTTTGGTCTGCTGATCCGTGTAGCCGAGTTTCTTGAAATCCATGACGCCTGTAGGGCTGTGGCATGCATTGCACGCGAGGGGCTGGGGCCTTTGAACCACCTTATGATTCATGGAGAAGACCATGTCTTCCCACTCACCCTTCCACTTACCACTGTATTTCTGTCCAGCCTCCTCCGCCCCCTTCTTTGCCGCAGCGCCCGGGTCTCCAGTGATCGAATAGACACCGGCTTTGATATAGATGGGGCGGCCGGTTTCAGCATCAGCGATGACGTTATACCGGGTCCGTTTCCAGGGATAGATCTTTGATTTTGGATCCTTGATGGATCCCACCGGTTCCGGCGGCGTTTTCATCATCCTGTTCCACCAGAGGTACTCCGGTTTGAGATTACTTACCATCTTGTTCGTCGGTCCATAAAGCCCTGTAGTCTCATTGTAGACAGGTTTCGTCCAGTCCCGCTCCGTTATTGTGGGGAACTTGGGGTCCCGCGCCGCTGCAGGGATGTGGCAGGTGTGGCAGGCAAGGCGCTCCGTGTGCATATTGAGATAGTCGCCATTTTTTCCTTTGTGGGCAGGCGAGGTGTGACAGTTCGTACAGGCCGTTTTGACCTCGAGGAGTTCCTGGGCTTTCAGGTCGGCGCCTCCGGATACCTTATGTTTCTTCCAGGTGTGGCAATCTGCACAGACCATGCCTCTTGCCGTGTGGACGTCGCTTTCTTTCGTGGGCGTCACCCCGTGTTTATGGTTCGGGCCGCCCCCGACGCCGGCATGACAGCGCAGGCACATTTCATTGTTCGGCCGTTGTACCGACTTGGCCGCTTTGAGCAGGTCGACTCCCGGTGCCGGACCGAGTTTGAGCCTGTCACCTTCCTTTACTGTGATCCTTTTGTAATCGGGAGCATGGCAGATGAGACAGTCGATATTCTTGAGATCCGCTTCAGTCAGCTTGTCCGTTGGGTTCGGTTTTGCGCCGAGCCCCACGTGACAGTGGGCACAGCCACCCGGCTGTGCTGGTTTTGAGACGTCTTTGGATTGGAGAATCCCAAGCCAGTTGTGTCCCACAACCGTATTCGGCGGAGCTCAGTAAGTGTTCATCATACCGGCGGTTTTGCCTTCCGGCCACCCGTCAAGATAGGGCGGGATCCCCTGCATCTGGTAGTGCAGGCTTTCGGCGACATCTCTTGCCGTACTCTTGTGACAGCGCACACAGGTCTCTGTTCCATCATACTTTGTGATGAAACTGTGATCCTTAGGTTTTGCCAGAACTGGCTCCGGTAGAGTGAAGAGAAAGGTAAGTAAAACAAATATTGCCAAAGAGACCGCTTTCATGTTCTTTCCACCTCCTTTTGTTTTTGATATCTATGATTGTCCGGCATTTCTGCCGTGTAAGCCAACGTTATCCTGTTTTCCACCACCACTGCGCCCGTATAGTTCTCCTGGCACCGGAGACTGCATCGGCAAGCTTCGCCTGTGAGGCTGCCAGTTAACCCGGATGATTCGGGGCAGATCAGTGATAACACTTGGAGAACCAAGTGACGAGATTAGCAAAATCGATACCATAACCTGTTTGGTTCAAGCAGCGGAGAGAAAGGCTGTTATTTCAGCATGATATGAAAATGGTATCAGAGTCGCTTGCAAAGGGAATGGGGTGGATGTTAATCTGTTGCTTAACAGCAGTTAATTAACAGGGGTTGAATCTTATTGGCGCAGGTAATGAGGGAGGAGTGATGAGCGGTCTTGGAGAATACTGGAAGGCAATCGTGGACACCATGATGGACGGGGTGGTGGTTGTGGATACAAAAGGGACCATCCTGTCCGTCAACAGGGCCCTTGAAAGGATCACCGGCTACAACAGCGACGAACTCATAGGGAAGCCCTGCACCATCTTCGACTGTGACACCTGTTTCTCCCGTAATCAGCACGGGGAGATTGTAAAGAGGTGTCATCTCTTTACCGGTGGTGGCGTAGGGCGCCGCCGGTGCAGGCTTCACCGGAAAGACGGCCGGACCGTACATGTACTGAAGAATGCTGCGGTTCTGGAAGACGGCGCGGGAAGCCTTGTAGGCGGAGTGGAAACCATGACCGACATTACCGATTTGGTGGAGAAAGAGCAGGTCATAGAGGAATTGAGGGGGATCCTGACAGCCGAGGAAGAGTTCCACGGCATAGTGGGAAGAAGCGCCAGGATGCTCGATATGTATAAGCTGGTCCGGAATGCCTCCGCATCCTCGGCGCCCATAATCATTTACGGTGAAAGCGGTACAGGGAAGGAACTTGTGGCAAATGCGATCCACGAGGAAGGGAAAAGAAACGGCAGACCTTTTGTAAAGGTCAGCTGTGCCGTTCTTAACGAGGCCCTGCTGGAGAGCGAACTTTTCGGCCATGTCAAGGGCGCTTTCACTGGCGCCGACAGGAACCGGAGGGGCCGCTTCGAGGCCGCACACAAGGGAGATCTCTTCCTGGATGAGATAGGCGATATCCCTCTTTCCACACAGGTTAAATTACTGAGGGTCCTACAGGAGAAGGAACTGGAGCGGGTTGGTGACCAGACGTCCATTCCCGTGGACGTGCGTATCATTGCCGCCACACACCGGGATCTTACCCATATGTGCGAACTGGGAAGCTTTAGACAGGACCTCTATTACCGACTCAATGTCATCCCCATTCACGTGCCCCCCCTGAGAGAGCGCCATGAAGACATACCGCTGCTGGTGGATCATTTTATCAGAATTATCAGGGCACGCATGGAGAAACCCGTCCAGGGAGTCTCGGAGGAAGCCATGGAAACCCTTGTGGCGTACCCCTGGCCGGGAAATGTACGCGAACTGGTTAATGTCATGGAATATGCCTTCGTGGTTTGCCATGAAGAACTTATAGCGCCTCACCATCTCCCCATAGGGAAGACGGTGGGACAGCGCAGCGGCGAAGGCCGCAAAGGCCCTCTCCGGGAGCCCGCGAGGCGCGAAGAGTTGGTCAGTCTTCTGGAAAAGACGGGCGGGAACAGGCAGGAAGCTGCACGTCTTCTGGGTGTCAGCAGGGTAACTTTCTGGAAACTTCTAAAGAAATGGGATGTGAAGGTGGAAACCAGTATAAAATAGTTTTCCCCCTTCACATCCTCTTGCGATCTGTGCCGGGCCTATCAGGAGTGTGCACATCCTCCGCCAGGGCCGTGGCCTCCGCAGGCGTGCTGTATGGAGAGTTCGGGGAGCCCCTTTTCCTTCAACAGGTCCAGATTCTCTTTTACCGTCCCGGAGACAGCCCTGTACACCTTGATTCCTCCCTGGTTCAGCCTCATGATGGCGCCGGCCCCGATGCCGCCCACAACAACGGCATCCACAGCCTGTCCTCCCATGGCCATAATCGGATTGCATGCGCCGTGAACATGATTTACGTCCTTATTTACCACGCTTGCAGCCTCACCAATCTCCGTATCAACCATAATGAAAGCGGGGGCTGACCCAAAATGGTTGTAGACGGTACTCTCAATTCCTTCGTCCTTCTGTACTGCAAAACAGACTTTCATCGACTCTCCTTTCGTTGCCGACGGCCTTTGGGCCATTTGGCGCATTATCATTCTTTGATGTAGATATTATGAACATATGCGCATAATAAAGTCAAGAGGAAAATAGGTTTTGACTGGTCTTTCGGAAAGATTGACAACTTCCGGCGAGGTGCTTACATAGTCGATATCGGGGCTGCAGGAGCGGTTTCCGGCATGCCGGGCGGAGGTGTTTGAAATGAAACATTTTAGGCTTATCGTCATGGCGATAGTGCTGAGTATGGTCCTGTTGGCCTGCTCCACCACCTATCTTGCGTCCTCCAAGGAGATTTTCGATGGAAAGAAGTTCCTTGAAAAAGGTGAATATGACCTGGCCAGGGGAGAATTCCTGAAGGCGGCTGAAACATACAGGACAGCAGAGGCCTATGCCTGGGTCGCCGTAGCGAGTTACAAGCTCAAAGATTGGACCTTGGCGGAGAGATACATCCTGCAGGCAGACGGGATGTCCCGGAAGGGGTGGAGCGATTTGCGCATCGCGGGCTACAAGGCCCTTATTCTCCTCGCAGAAGGGAAAAGAGGCGAGGGTCTGGCTGCTTTGCAGAGCTACACGGATTTGTACCGCTACATGTATCCGGTGAAAAGCATCACCGAGGCGGAGGAGATGTGGAAATCGGGGAATGTGGACATGGTGCGTCTCGATAAGGTCATAGAGGACCAGGTGAATCGCCGGGAACAGGAGATTGGCCAGTTCCAGGAGACTGGAACAGGCTATTACGATAAGCCCAGGACGCTCAGAGGGGAATAATAGTAGCGGACAGCGGACAGCGGACAGCGGATAGCGGATAGGAAGAGACCAGAAACCTGACCTGGGAAATGGCTGATTGCTGATCACGCGGTTAAGGATGGTCAGCGGTTCCGAATAATGGCCCCGACGGTATCGTAGCCGAGCTTTACTATCAGGGCCGATACCACAGCCATGAAGAGAACCCGGACAAACCGGTTCCCCCGGAGGATTGCCAGCCTTGTCCCCACGACGGAGCCTGCTATGTTGAAGAGGGCCATGGGGATGGCAAACCGGTAGAGTATATTGTCCGTAAATGCGAAATAGAGCATGGCGGAGAGGTTGGTAGCGAAGTTGACGATCTTGGCGGATGCTGATGCCCCGAGGAAGTTGAACCCGAAGATTCCTACAAAGACGAATATGAGAAAGCTCCCTGTTCCCGGCCCGAAAAAACCGTCATAAAAGCCGATTATTCCCCCTGCAAGGATGCTGACAAAAAGCTGCCTCCGGCTATCAAGCTTCGGCGAATGAATGGTGCCGAAATCCTTCCTCCAGAAGGTGTATACCACCATTCCTATGAGGAGGAGCAGAATTACCACCCGCATCACATCGGTCCTGAGCAGGCTTGCCACGCGGGCCCCCATGAAGGAGAGGGCAAGGGCCGTGAGGGTGGCCGGCAGGGTCGCCCTCCAGCTTATCTTCACGTGACGGGCGTATTGGGTCGCAGCAACCGATGTCCCTGCGATGGAAGCCAGTTTGTTCGTTCCCAGGAGACTGGCTATGGGCACGGAGGGCAGGAGGATGAGAAGGGCAGGGAGCTGGATAAGTCCGCCGCCCCCGGCAACAGAGTCGATGAGGCCGGCAAGAAAGGCAAATATACAGAGTAAGGCACCTTCGGCCATGGAGATTAATACTCCAAAGCCTTCACGAATGCAAGGGTGTACGCCTCCCCCGCGGGCGGATCAGTTCCAGCAACCCGCGCGATAGTAGGAACTGCAACCGGCCGAGCAGTAAACTATGGCACTGGTGAAGGACGGATCGTACTGCACCAGGAAGGGGACGCCCGGACATTCGGTGCTCCCGCACTGGTTGAAGTAGCATTGTCCCAGGATACTTCCGGAAGAGTTGTTCTTTCGGACCTGGACATAGTCCAATCTGCAGCCCGAATCAAAACTCCAACCGTGATCTTTGCTGGTGTGGGGAGCTAAGGCCGACGGATAAGCTTTAGAGGTTATACTGCAGCCACTTTTGTAGTAGTAGGTGACCCATATTGAATCTCCGCTGAAATTGTTTATCATGATCGCTGTGTCCCAAGCTTTTGCCACCACAGGGAGACCGACCATGAGGCAAAGTGCCAGACCGCACAGAAATGTTTTCTTCATAGTTCCCTCCTTATTCTCTGTGGGCCGCAGTCTTATCTTTACCCCCTGCGGCTTTTTGAAGCAACAGTCTCAGGGTTCAAGCTTCACGCCGCCCTTTGGTCCCGTTCTTCCCCACTGAGTCAGGTGTTCCTGCATGACTTTATCAACCATGCCTGAATCCTTCAGTTGCCTGAAGGCGCCTGAAGAGCAGGGATCTGCTGCACAAAGGGTGATCTCTTTGAAATGCCTATATATAAACCTTCGGATACTACAAAGCGGGGGAGATAGACGATCTTTTCCCGGAATCCTCCCGCTTCCGCAACTGCAAGGCCCGGGTAAAGGCCTTGCACCATGTAATCGACATAACCGTTCATTGGCCCATTCTTCTTTGTCCATATAGATAGTTGAAGAATCAAAAGATGTCAAGATAATGCGGAAACACCGCGGTGAACGGCGAAGGCAAGGCAAGAGAGACCGCGCCCTTCAGAGAATTGGCGGCAAGAGTTTGTCGACGGATGCATCAATTTCTACTATACTGTTGCCAGCCGCGCCGATCCAGATTTCCGTCAGGAGGTTCCATGAGAAGGTTCTTCTATCCCCGCTCCGTCGCCGTTTTCGGTGTCTCCCCTTCATCCTCCAATATGGGTCGCATCATCGTCGAGAACCTGTACCGTTTCGAATTTGAAGGCGGTGTATTCCCCATGGGCAGAGGAGGAAGCCTGCCGGGAGGACAGAGGATTTTCGCCGGACTCGACGAACTGCCCGAGGTTCCTGAACTCGCTGTGGTTCTCGTTCCCGCGGTCCATGTCCCCGAAACCCTTGATGCCTGCGGCAGACGGGGCGTAAAGACGGTCATCATCGAAACCGGTGGTTTCTCGGAATTCGCCGATGAGAGGGCTCTTCTGGAAAGTGAAATCAAGGACATAGCGGCTAATCGGGACATGGAGGTGATCGGACCCAACTGTTTTGGAGTTCTGAACCTGGAAACCGGCCTGGTTCTTCCCTTCTTCATCATTGAGCCCGCCTACATGAAGGCAGGGCATGTGTCGCTCATATCTCAGAGCGGCGGGATCGTCTATTACACCTGCATGCTCTGTTCCGCCGAGAACGTAGGCTTGAATAAAGTGGTAAGCATAGGGAACAAACTCCTTGTCGATGAAAACGATATACTGCGCTATCTCATCGACGACCCCGGAACTCATGTGATTGGCCTCTACCTGGAGAATTTCAGCAACGGCAGGAGACTGATGGAACTCGCAGCCGGCACCGCCAAACCCATCATTCTTCTCAAAGCAAACAGGACCCCGTCAGGCAGAAAAATAGCACACTTCCACACTACTGCTCTTGCCGGGGATGACGCCGTAGCCGATGCCGCCATGCGACAGGCCGGCATCCACAGGGTAGAGAATTTCCGTGAAATGATTGATGCCTTCAAAGTGTTCGGGCTGCCTTCCCTTAAGGGGCCCCGGATGGCCCTTATCAGCCGCTCTGGAGGTCACGGGGTACTCTCTGCGGACAGTGCCCACAGGCACGGGTTCCGTCTCGCCGATCTTTCACAAGACTTTTTTGAGACGGTGGCAGCGAAAAAACTCGGCGTTATTAGGGCCACGAACCCTGTTGATGTGGGTGACGTCTATGACCTGGACTCCTATTGCCACATCCTGGACTCGGCTCTCGATGAACCGGATGCCGATGGTGTGGTCTTCATCGTCACCTTCAGTTCGGAAAGCGATGCGGCCAAGGTGCAGGGACTTATCCGGCACACAGAACAGATTGTCCCGAAGTACGACAAACCCGTGGTCCTTTGCGTAATTTCCAACAGGGATCATTGGTTCCCCATAAAACTGGCAGCAGACTATCCCGTCTTCATCGACGTGGACGATGGCTTGAAAGCCCTGGCCATGTGTCTGGTCCAGAGCAGGAAGAAGACAAAGCCGGCTTCGGGGAAGGGAAGGGCGGATGACACAGGTGCGATTCCCCTGGGCCAGCCGAAAGGCGAAGCCAGGATGCTCCACCCGGACATAGCCTTCAGATCGCTGGAAACCTACGGGATCCCGGTGGCGCAGTTCGAGGTTGTCAAAGACCGGGAGGCGGCCCTTGCCGCCGCAGCGCGCATAGGCTATCCCGTTGCCCTGAAGGTTGCATGGCCCCCGGTCCTTCACAAGACCGAGGAACAGGCTCTTGCTCTCGACCTGAAGGATCCTTCGGCTCTTGAGAATGCGCTGGCAGACATGAAGGCCGACGAGTACCTTGTCCAGAAGATGGTGCCGCCGGGCAAAGAGGTGATCATGGGGGCCAGGCATGACTCGGAATTCGGCCATGTCATTCTTCTCGGGCTTGGGGGTGTATTCGCCGAGGTACTGAAAGACGTATCTCTCCGAATCGCACCCGTGGATGACGATGATGCGGAAGAGATGCTCCATGAAATCAAGGGAAGCGCCATACTTCAGGGATTCAGGGGGAAGACGGCAGTTGACCGCGATGCCCTAAGAAAAGCCCTTCTTTCTCTTTCCCGATTGCTTATGGATCATCCGGAGATAAAACAGATCGACGTCAATCCTCTTATCGTGGCGGAGGCAGGCGGAGGCTGTACTGCGGTGGATGTGAAAATAGAATGGGGATGGAATCATACCCCTGAACCCGAATTATCTGCTCCAATGGATCAGGAACCCGGACCGGCTTAGTAAGGCTATTCTTTTTGTTCCCTGTCCTCGGGACCCCTGTTGTATCCCTTGGTCTTCTGATCAACCTGTTTTTTCAGAAAACCCTCAGCCCCTTCTTTGGCTTCACTGGCTTTTTTCTCAACCTGGTCCTTCAGGTCACGTGCCTTCTTCTCGAAGCCCTCTTTCAGTTCCTTGCGACTGTCCGAGTCGCCACAGCCAGGCAGGCCGACGCTGAAAAAGAATACCAACGCAAGAGCTAACAGAAACCTTGCCCATCTCTTCATACAACCCCCCCCTTGTTATAAATCCCGGCAGAAAGTACGCTCGTACGCTACTTGAGAGCCGGGGCCCCTCCAAATGACTTCAGAATACCCGGAGCCAACTTCTCAGCATCCTCCAGCTCACCGGAACACCCGTGACTCCGCAGAAACGCCTTAATGTTATCAACCTTTTGGAGAATCTCCAAGGGTTCATTGTTGACGCCCGAAGTCTGGACCTGAGAGAGCAGATTGTCGTACATCTGCATGAATATGGCCTTGTCCTGGGCATTAAGACATTCCTCTGCGGCCCTGCCTCCCGCGGCGAAGGCGAAGAGAAGAATGAGGAGTACCACGCCGGTGAGGAATAAGTGTTTCTTTGCGGCCATTTTTCTCCGCCCAGGCCCCTAAGGGCGCCATAGAAAAGTAATAAGATGAAAAGGACCTGCCTGTCAAGATGGAGAAAAGGAGATATCGCAGATGCGCCCTGCGGATACCGGCACAATTTCCTTCGAGAAACAAGGGCGGTCCGGCAGAGGTGGACGGAGCGTCTTCAGAAGAAGGCCCAAAAAAAGGATGTCCCCCATAGAAGACATCCCTTTATAATGGTTTAGCCTCTTCTCAGCAACTGCACGATCCTCCGCCGCACTCGTTGTTGCGCGACAAGGCTGAAGAAACCGAAAATCCCCCACCCATCGCTGTCTCGACGAAATCGATTGAAATCGGTTTAGCTTCATTGAAGAGATCTTTGCTTATGAGGAAGGTAAGCTCTTTTTCGTTCAGAACTTCGTCTCCGTCTTTCGGCTCATCCAGAGCCATGCCCAGAGAGGGCCCCGATCACCCGCCTTCCGACATATAAATCCTTATTGACTGGTTGCCTTCTCTCCCAGCCAGGAACTTCTTGATTACGTCACTCGCCTTATCAGAAACCTGAAACATTTTACTCTCCTTCGGTCGGATTTGTTATTGTCCGAACTCCAATAACAGTGTCTGATAACTATATACATCAGTTGATTTTTGTCAAGTCTCTTTTGTGCCCCTTGTTCCGGAAGGGTGGCAGGGCAGTCTTCCCGCAGATCGCTCCGTCGGTTACGCTTTCCTTTCCCTGCGGACCTGCGGTGAAGTGAAGAGATGGTGACAAGTCAGGAAGGCTATCTCAGGTAGGCTTCCCACATCTGCGCAGTCTTCTTGACATAGCCGGCCGGAAGTCCTTTTACTACCTGGTTATGTCCTGGCAGCAGTATATCCACCTTCAGTTCGGCCAGCCTGTAAAGAGATTCCTTCAGAGCAGCGGGCTCGGCACTGTAGAGGTCAAACCGACCTATGGCGTGGTCTGCATAGATTACATCACCAGGGATAAGGATGGCGGCAGCTTCGTTGTAGAGTGCAATTCCACCCATGGAATGGCCGGGAATGTGAAGGACCTGCCAGGTCATCTTCCCTATTTCCAGGAGTTCCCCTCCCTCCAGTTTCCTCTGCACCTTGAACGTGAAAGCTCCGGCCTTGAGATTGAACTGCATCTGGCACATGCCTTTGAACATGTCCATACCGTAGACGGTCCGGTCGTCCCCGTTCTCAAGGGGCTCCGCCTCCAGCCTGTGAACCCACAGCTCTGCATGGGGGATCTCCTTTTGGATCTCCGGCAAGCAGCCGATGTGGTCGAGGTGGGTGTGGGTCATGATGATTCTCTTTATGTCCTGAGGGTTGATCCCCAGCTTAGCCATGGAACTGATCTTGTACGAGCCCTTGCCCATAAGGCCCACATCCACAAGGGAGAGGTCCCCCGATGAGGGGTCTCCGATGACGTAAACGTGTGAATCGGGAATCATTTCATCCCGACCCTGAATGAAACGGACACCATCAGCTATCACAGCCATCTTCGCTCCTTTTTCTTATCAAGTCCGGCACTATGTTCATATTTCTGAAAGCTCCCGGAACCTGCAGATTTGCTATTTTACGTTGTGCCCCGGGACAGGTCAAGGCAATTCTTTGAGACCTCCTATTTGCGCTATTTACTAAGACCCTTTTTCCGATTATAATCGTGAGTAACGGGGGCGCGTACCTTGTCAGAGGACGATGAGAAGAACAGCCTCGTTGAAGAGCTGATTTACCTGCGTCAACGAGTTGCCGATCTCGAGCTCGAGCTGGAGCAGAGAAATTGCGCCCCAGACCGTGATAACGCCCCTGATGCAGTGCGGCAGAGTGAGCAGACGATCCGCGCACTACTCAACGCCACACCGGAAGTAGCCCTCCTCATTAATAGCCGGGGAATTGTCCTTGCCGCGAATGAAGGTGTCGCCAGAAGTCTGGGGACGACGGTGAAGGAGCTTGTTGGTTCCCGCCTGTACGGTTTTTTCCCCGCACAAGTTTCGGAAACCCGAAAGGCTCGCGTAGAAGAAACGGTCCGCACGGGCAAGCCGGTACACTTTGTGGATCAGCGGAAGGGGCTCTACTTTGAGAATTACTTCTATCCGGTCCTCGGTCCGAGAGGAGATGTGGCGGAAGTGGCAATATTCGCCCAGGACATCACGGAGCGGAAGAAGACGGAGGAATCTCTCCTCCGAAGCGAGGAGCGGTTTCGCAAGTATTTCAACACTTCCATGCTTGGTATTGCCATAACCTCTCCTGAAATGAGATGGATCGAGGTAAACGACAAGCTCTGCGATATTCTGGGATATACCAGGGAAGAACTGGGGAATGTGACATGGGCGGACCTCACCCCTGAAGAAGATCTGGAGACTGAGCTTAAATTGTATGGGAAAGCCCTTTCGGCACAGTACAGGGGAAGTCTCCTGGAGAAGAGGTATCGCCGAAGGGACGGTACGCTCATCGATGTAGAGATCTCCGCTGCGCCGGTCTTCAAATCGGACGGGACCCTCGACTATCTTATCTCCCTTGTCCAGGACATCACAGCAAGAAAGAAATTGGAGAATCAGGTCCTCCACGCGCACAAGATGGAGGCCATAGGGACCCTGGCAGGGGGTATCGCCCACGACTTCAACAATCTTCTCATGGGCATACAGGGGTACGTGTCGCTCATGCTCTATGACATCGATTCCCCTCAGAACCACCGTGAGAAACTCAAGAATATGGAGGATCTCGTAAAGAGTGGGGCCGGGCTTACCAGGCAGATTCTCGGATTTGCCCGGGGAGGAAGGTTTGAAGTCAAGTCAATCAACGTAAATGAACTCCTGGGGACTACAGCAGAGGTCTTTGCCCGGACAACAAAAGATGTGGTCGTCCATCAGCGGTTCCAGGAGGACCCCTATACTGTAGAGGCCGATCAGGGGCAGTTGGAGCAGGTCTTCCTCAACCTTTTTGTGAACGCATGGCATGCCATGCCCGGAGGGGGAGACCTTTATGTGTCAACCGAGAACGTCAGGATCGATGAAGATTATGCAAAAGTATATCTGGCGAAGCCGGGCAACTATCTGAAGATATCCATAACGGATTCCGGCGTCGGCATGGACGAGAAGACGAAGGAGCGCATTTTCGAGCCTTTTTTCACCACGAGGGAGATGGGGCGCGGCTCGGGTCTCGGCCTGGCCACAGCTTACGGCATTGTCAAGGGACATAACGGGATCATCGATGTGATAAGCGAGAAGGGTGGAGGCTCGACTTTCATTATCCTCCTGCCTGCATCCGAAAAACGACCGGCAGAGAAGAAGAAGGATCCCAACCAGGTTGCGCGGGGCACCGAGACCATACTTCTCGTAGATGATGAAGAGAGGGTGGTGGAAGTGAACAAGGCCCTCCTTGAGATGATCGGATATACCGTGTTTACGGCGTACAGCGGCCGTGAGGCGGTGGAGGTATACAAATCCAGGGGTGCCTCGATCGACCTGGTGGTTTTGGACATGATCATGCCCGATATGGGTGGGGAGGCAACCTTCAAGACCCTGAGGAAGATAGATCCCGAGGCGAAGGTGATGCTGTCGAGCGGGTATGCCCTCGACGGTCAGGCGGCGGAAATCATGTCTCTCGGATGCCTTGGTTTTCTGCAGAAGCCCTTTAATCTCGCGGAGCTTTCGGACAAAATCAGAGAAATTCTCGACGGCAGCGATTAGAACGCGCATAAATCAATCCTTGTACATGGGAGGTTCCGATGAAAGAATCCAAGTATCTTCTCCCCGTTATCCTTCTCACCCTCTTTCTCTCATTCCCTGCATCGGCGAAGGAGGTGCTTACATCCTCGCTCAATGATCAGGAAGCGGTGGAGGTTACCGTCTATAACAGCAACATAGGGCTTGTAAAGGATCTGCGCCACGTGACGCTCAGAAAGGGGCTTCAGGAGGTCAGGTTCATGGATGTGGCGGCACAGATCATCCCCACTACGGTGAATATAAAACCCCTTCCGGAACCTGACGCCTTTACCGTATTGGAGCAGAACTACGAGTACGACCTCATAACCCCCAGGAAACTTATTGACAAATATGTAGGCAGGAAGGTGAAGCTGGTTACGAAGAATCCGTATCTGGACAAGGAAGAGGTCGTGGAGGCCACGGTCCTCTCCAATAATGAGGGCGTTCCTGTCTTCAAGATTGGCAGTGAGATTACCTTCAATCATCCGGGGAGGATCATCTTCCCCGATATTCCCGAAGACCTTATCTCAAAGCCGACCCTTGTCTGGCTGCTCGAAAGCAAGGCATCGAACCCCGGAAAGATCGAGGCTATCTACCTGACAAACGGGATCAACTGGCAGGCCGCTTATGTCCTTGTCCTCAACAAGAAAGACTCGGCTGCGGACCTTTCGGGCTGGGTAACCATCAACAACAACAGCGGCGCCAGATACAATAACGCCAGGTTGAAGCTCGTAGCCGGGGATGTGCACCGGATAGCCGACAACATGGTGCGGCAGCGGGCCTTCCTGACTGCGGAGAAAGCCCCTGCAGCGCCCCAGTTCAGGGAGGACACCCTCTTTGAATACCACATGTACAGCCTGGGGCGTAAGACGACCCTTAAGGAGAACCAGACCAAGCAGATAAGCCTTATCGACGCTAGCCAGATCCCGGTGAAGAAAGAGTTCATCTATAGGGGACAGCCCGACTTCTACCGGAACAGGTACCCGGAAAGCCTGAAAAAGGAGAAGGTCACCGTCTATGTGGAGATGATGAACAGAAAAGACGCGGGGCTCGGAGTTCCGCTGCCGAAAGGGAGTGTCCGGGTCTACAAGGAGGACCTCGAGGGGAGCCTTCAGTTCGTGGGCGAGGATTCAATCGACCACACACCCAAGGACGAGAAGATCCGGGTGCAGATGGGCAATGCCTTTGACATTGCAGCTTCGAGAAAGCAGACAGCCTGGGAGAAGATTGACAGGAATACCTACGAGATGGCTTTCGAAATCCAACTGAGGAACCACAAGAAAGAGGATGTCACAGTAAAGGTCATCGAGCCTGTTTCGGGCGATTGGAAGATTCTGGAATCCTCGCTCCCTTACAGCAAGATTGACGCCTTCACCGCTTCTTTTGACGTGCCCGTAAAGAAGGATGGCGGGGCTACTCTCACATACAAGGTGAGAGTCAGGTACTGAGAGTGGCAAATTCTAAATCCTAATATCTAAGCTCTAAACGGAAACCCTAAAAGAGCCAGGGATTTTGGGTCCCCACCTTTAGGATTTAGATATTAGGTATTAGGATTACTACGAAGAGGAGCTATCATGGATATAACAGTTAAAGAGAAGTTCATTGCCCTCTGGGAAGAATATTTTCAGGGAGCTGGCCTACCCATAGTCTTCTTTTATGCTGATGTGCCGGGTGGAGCTACGGAAGCGGCAGTAGTCCCCCTGGATGAACACCGGTGTGTCATTGCTGACATCAACAGGGTTACCGCAGGAAGGTCGCTGGCCTTCAACGCCGCTTCAATAGGATGTTTCGGAGGCAGGCGCTACCTGGGTTTCTCGGAAGAGATCATGCCCAATTTCGAATATTTCCTGTCCTGTGGTCTCCCCGGAATCGTGGAAGGAGAGCGCTACAAGAAGTCTCCGGACCTGGTGAATGAGACGATGAAGTATATCCCTACCTTCAAGGCCCCGGGAAAGTTCATCGTCTTCAAGCGTTGGGATAAGATTGAAGAGGGCGATGACCCTGAGGTGGTTATCTTCTTCGCACAACCCGATGTGCTGGCAGGGCTATTTACGCTGGCCAACTTTGACGAAGCGGAACCAAACGGGGTCTATGCCCCCTTTGGGGCAGGCTGCGCTACCATCGTGCATTATCCCTACATGGAAAGAAAATCAGCCAGGCCAAGAGCAACCCTCGGTATGTTCGATGTCTCGGCCCGGCCCTGTGTGCGGGCATCCCATCTCACCTTTGCCCTGCCCATGAGCAGGTTCGAAAGAATGGTGAACAACATGGAAGAGAGTTTCCTTACAACCTCTTCCTGGGAACAGGTGAGAAGAAGGATTAAGGTGAAATCATAAATATGGAATATCTTAAGTTGAAATCCTAATATCGGATATCTAAATTCTAAACGGGTACCAGACCCACCGAGGATTCTGTTTAGGATTTAGATATTAGGATTTCGAATTTTTATTCTAGGGAGTCTTTATGGACCTGAAGCCCTTTTTCAAACCCAAGACAATGGCTGTTATCGGCCTTTCCCTTACCAACGAGACGCACCCTGCAAATGTTATCTATAACAAGAACCATCTGCGCCAGCAGGTCAGGGTCTTTGGGGTAAACGCCAAGGGTGGGACCATAAGGGGGGAGACGGTCTATCAAAACATCTCCCAAATCCCCGCGAGGGTAGACCTTGCCGTCATAGCGGTGAAAGCCGAGTTCGTCGCCGACGTGATGGGCCAGTGCATCGCCGCCGGAACCCGAGGCGCCGTCATCGTCTCCGGAGGCTTCTCGGAAACGGGACGTGCGGACCTGCAGGAGCGGCTTGTCTCTATGGCCGAAGCGGCGCACTTTCCCTTTATCGGCCCCAACTGTCTCGGAATCTACAGTCCGCCCTATCTCGACTCCTTCTTCATACCCGGGGAGAGGATGGTGAAACCCGACAGGGGGGCGGTCGCCATGGTAAGTCAGAGCGGCGGTATCCTTGTCGACCACATGATCAAGTGCGCCTCCGAAGGCGTGGGGCTTTCTGCAGCGGTGAGCATCGGGAACAAGGCATACGTGAAAGAGACTGATCTGATGCAGTATTTTGCCGATGATCCGGAGACAAGGGTTATCGCATTCTACGTGGAGGGATTCGGCAAACGGGAAGGCAGGGAGTTTGCCTTCGCAGCGGGAAGATGTCCGAAACCGGTGATCGTGCTGAAATCCGGTAAGACTGCAGAGGGCGGCCGCGCCGTGAGCAGCCACACCGCATCTCTTGCCGGCGACTACCGTGTCTTCTCCTCTGTCATGGCGCAGTACGGCATAGTGGAAGCCCAGGATGCCTCTGAACTGGTTGCTTTCGCCGAGGTGCTTGTCCGCTATCCAAAAACAGTAGGAAACAGGGTGGCTATCGTCACAGGGAGCGGCGGTCACGGTGCACTTGCTGCCGATGAGTGCCTAAGGCATGGTCTTGTTCTTGCCGATTTGTCTCCCGGAGATCAGGATGAACTGAGAAGCCTCATCTCCCCGACTATCAGCGGGATTGCAACTCTCGCCAACCCCATAGACCTCACGGGCAGTTCCGTGGATGATGATTTTGTGGCTGCTGTCTCTTACCTGAGCAGAAAGCCGCAGGTGGATACCGTGGTGGTTCTCGTCCTCCCCTACGTCCCTGGGGAGACCATGGATCTCGGCGCGCGGCTCGGTATGGTCCATCAGCAGGAAGGAAAGCCGCTTATTGCCTACGTGCCCCATGTAGAGAAGTACCGGATGCTCATGGAGGGTTTCATGCTGAACAATATCCCCGTGGCCAGGTCCGTGGACAATGCGATACACATGGCAGAAGCCATGGTGAGGAACAGAATATGCTGACCAAAGCGATCAGAGAGTTGCTTGAGAGAGGGAAGGCCGCAGGGTGGGTCATGGAGCCCGATGCGAAGAAGCTTTTCTCCCTGGCCCGCCTGGACGTGACGAGGTTTCTCTGGGCAAAGGATCCTGCGGCGGCGGTGAAATTTGCCGAGAGCCTCGGCTATCCCGTCGTGGCCAAGGTGGTCTCTCCGAAAGTCGTACATAAATCGGAAGTGTCAGGCGTGGCAACTGGCATAGGCAGCGCAGATGCCCTGAAGGAAGTCTTTCTCCGCTTTAGCAAAATCGACGGCTTTTCCGGCATCATAGTGGAAGAGACAATTAAAGGTGTGGAGCTGATAATAGGCGGCACCGTGGATTATCAGTTCGGCCCAGTGGTGCTTTGCGGTCTTGGTGGAACTGCGGTGGAGGTCTACCGGGACGTGGCCCTCCGACTGGCCCCTTTGCACAGGGATGATGCCTTCTCCATGATTAATTCCCTTACCGCCCGTCCCCTTCTGGAGGGATTCAGGGGGTCGGAACCGGTGAACAAGGGGATTCTCGCCGATCTGCTCTTCAGGTTTTCAGACATCCTCTATGACCTCGACGGGATCATAGAATCCATCGACCTCAACCCCGTCATCTGTTCCAAAGAGCGTTGCATCATAGCCGACGCCAGAATCATCCTCAAGAAAGACTGAAACCATCATCACAATCTCTGGGCGGCAGTCGTCGCGCAGCCATGTTGTGGTTTTTGGCACAGAGATTGCTTCTGTACTCCGTATAATGGCTCATAGAACAACTTGCCGGTCAAAAAGGGCCCGGGCAGGGCAGGGGAATGCCTTGTTCCGGTATCCTGTTGAATCTGTGTTCGAAGTCGCCCGGGTTGCCATGATCATCATAGACGAGGAGGCGACGATCCTGAGAGCCAATGGAGAATTCGAGAAACTGACAGGATATAGAGGAAAAGGATCAGAGGGGAAGGTAAGGTGGACACACTTTGTCGATGAAAGCTGCATGGAGCGGGTGACTGAGTATCACCGCCTCAGACAGATTTCTCCTGAGATTGTTCCGAGCGAATACGAATGTCGGATTATTGACGGGAGCAATGGAATAAAGGATATCCATGTTGCCGTGGCCGTGATTCCCGGAACAACGGATACTGTGGTGACCCTTACCGATATTACGGAACAGCGGAAGGCACAGCAGGCACTCCGGGAGAGCGAGACAAAATGCAAACGGCTTTCCGAAAAATCGGCCGACCCTGTGCTGCTTATAGAGGACTACAGATTTGTTGATTGCAACGAAGCCGCCCTGAGGATGATGGGTTGCACCAAAAAAGAACAGTTGGTGGGGCTCTTCCCATGGCAGGTGTCACCGGAGAGACAGCCTGACGGCCGGTTGTCCGCCGAGAAGGCAAGAGAGGTTCTCGACAAGACAGTGACAATGGGTGGAAGTTTCTTTGAGTGGGAGCATGTGACCTTCGACAATAGGAGACTCTGGGCCGAGGTGTCGCTCACTGTAGCCCCCATAGAGGGGAAGGTTTGCATCTACACCGCCTGGAGAGACGTCACAAAACGCAGGAGTGCAGAAGAAGAGCTGAAGAGATCCGAAAGAAGGTATCACGGCCTTTTCAGTGCGCTCCGGGACGGATGTGCCTCGGTGGATATGGAAGGCAGGATAATAGAGGCGAATCCCGCGTTCCAGACGATGGTAGGTTATTCCCAAGAGGAACTCTATGGCATGTCCTATGAGGAACTGACCCCGCAGAAATGGCATGCCGGCGAGGAACGGATTGTTGCGGAACAGGTGCTCGTACGAGGTTATTCCGATGTCTATGAGAAAGAATACGTTCGAAAGGACGGCACCCTTATTCCCGTAGCGCTGCGGGCGCACCTGCTCACGGATGATGCGGGCAATCCTGTTGAGATGTGGGGATTTGCGAGGGATATTGCAGAGCAGAAACGGGCCAAAGACGAACTGGAACAGAGCGAGAAGAAATATAGAAAGATTTTCGAGAACGCCATGGAAGGCATCTTTCAGTCTGTACCTGCAGGCAGGTTCATAAGCGCCAACCCGGCTTTGGCACGGATCTTCGGGTATGAATCACCGGAAGCGATAATCGCGGATGTAACCCATATCGGGAAGCGGCTCTACGTAAACCCTGAAGACCGGTTGAGAGTGCGGGCAGCGCTTGACGCAGCGGTCCCGTTGAAAGGATTTGAGACACAGTTTCGACGCAGAGACGGCAGCATAATCTGGGTCTCCATGAATGCCAACAGCGTCCGGGACAGCTACGGGACAACCCTCTACTATGAAGGAACCATGGTAGACATCACGGTGCGGAAGGAAGCCGAGGAGGCTTTGAGGAAAAGAGAGGAAGAGCTCCAGGTGAAGACCGTGAGCCTCGAAGAAGCAAATACGGCGTTGAAAGTGCTCCTGCAGCACCGTGACGAAGACAGGAAAACCCTTGAGAGTTCGATCCAGACCAACGTGAAGAAACTGATTGTCCCCTTCGTAGAGAAGCTGAAGAACGGGAGTTTGAACGGCAGTCAGAGGACCTGTCTGGAGATTCTCGAGACGAACCTGAATGCTATCGTCTCACCCTTTCTCGAGAAGATGGCCTCCATCTATTCACACTTTACCCCCATGGAGATCCAGGTAGCTGATCTCGTCAGGGAAGGCAAGACGAGCAAGGAGATTGCCGATGTATTCCATGTGTCCACCGGCACCGTAGATACACACC
>CAYOYU010000001.1:28233-38915 GCA_964408265.1 uncultured Syntrophorhabdaceae bacterium | reverse complement strand
TCATCAACAGGAAGGTAAATCTCAGAGCCTTTTTGCTATCGCTTTGAATCTGCATACTATAGAGAAACGCTCTATATTATCTCTATAATAAATCAATATTTTCCTCCCTTAACCATTGCCGTTGAGCTGCGAAAACCTTAATACAGCAAGGGAATGTGATCCCAGTTAGGATGAATCACAGAAAAGGGGGAAGTATGGTCGATTGCAGGGGAGAGCAGCGGGATGATACGACGATTCTTTGCCTTTCAGGGGAATTGGTAGTTGAGAACGGACCGTGGCTCATATCTGTGCTCATGGGTTCCTTAGAAACATCGGCCGGGATTGAAATCGATCTCTCGTCGGTGACTGGCGTTGATGTGGCCTGCTTACAGGTTCTTTGCGCAGCTCACAAGAGCTGTATTCTTTCAAAGAAGGAATTCTCTCTTACCAAATTGTCTGAACCCTTCACGGAGGGCGTCAGACAATCGGGCTACTCGAACCATAGCCGCTGTGTTCTCGGAAGGGGCAGACAGTGTCTGTGGACCGACACGAGTTGCTGACATTTTTCAATCATGACCAGGAAGGTGCTTCGATGATGGATAGTCACAGACAGACGTACATAGAAGAGGCCCGGGAACTCTTGACGGAGCTTGAAGAATCACTCCTCGAACTTGAACAGAGGCCGGACGACAGGGAACAGATAGCACGGGTCTTCCGGGCGATGCATACCATCAAAGGTTCCGGTGCCATGTTTGGGTTTGACGATGTGGCGCGTTTTACTCACGAAGTGGAGACGGTCTTTGACCGCGTACGAAGCGGTGATATTCCGGTAAGCCGGGTTCTCATAGATCTCACCCTCAAGGCCCGCGACTGTATACGCGCCATGATCGATGACGCATCGGACAAATGGGACGAAGAAGCGAAAAGTGGGCTCATCGCCTCATTCGCTCATCTTAGTCTGGCTCCTGCGAAGCCGGAGGAGGCATCACCGCAGAATACGTCATCTGCTCATGGGCTGCCCGAACCGGCACACTACAGGATACGTTTCAAACCGTCACCGGAAATGTTCCTTTCAGGCGCCAATCCACTGCTTCTCCTCAATGAGCTTAGGGAAATGGGAGACTGTACCATTGTGGCGCAACTTGAAGGAATTCCATCTCTTGCAGATATCAACTCCGAGCTGTGCTACACCTACTGGGACATAATGCTCACCACCGACAAGGATGCAGCCGCCGTCCGCGACGTTTTCATCTTTGTTGAGGATACTTCTGAACTTGCCATCGAGGAGATTGGAGGAGCAGGATCGTCGGATGACGAGAGAGGCCACAAGAAACTTGGTGAGATACTTCTGGAACGTGGAGATATCCGCGATGAAGATCTGAACATGGTATTGGCCCAGAAGAGACCTATCGGCGAGATGCTTGTCGATGCCGGCCTGGTCTCGCAGGACAGAGTCAGATCAGCCTTGCTGGAACAGGACCACCTGAAAGGAGTGAAGAAGAAGCTCACCAGGGATGAGGTACTCTCAAGCGTCCGGGTTCCCGCAGAAAAGCTGGACCGGCTTGTGGACCTTGTGGGCGAACTCGTCACCGTCCAGGCGCGCCTTACGAGAAAATCGGCCCTCCAGAAAGATGCGGAACTGATGCTCATTGCAGAAGAGGTTGAACGGCTCACCGAAGAGCTTCGGGGTGACACGATGAGCATACGGATGCTGCCCATCGGCACCACTTTCGGAAGATTCAAAAGACTCGTCCGTGACCTGTCCAGGGAGCTTGGAAAGGAGGTCGACCTTGTGACGGAGGGCGCTGAAACGGAGTTGGACAAGACGGTTATCGAACGCTTGAGCGATCCGCTCGTACATCTGATCAGAAACTGCATCGACCATGGTATAGAGTCTCCAGCCCAACGTCTGTCCCGCGGAAAGCCCGAGAAAGGGGTCATCCATCTCTCTGCAGCCCACGCAGGCGCATCCGTCTTGATCACCATCAGGGATGACGGCTCAGGCCTTTCTGCAGAGACGATCAGAGCCAAGGCTGTGGAAAAAGGACTCATCCCCGTTGACGCGTTGCTCACGGAAAGAGAACTGTTCTCTCTTATCTTTATACCGGGATTTTCAACGGCCTCGAAAATTACCGGTGTATCAGGTAGAGGCGTGGGCATGGATGTGGTGAAGAGAACCATCGACGGCCTGCGGGGCTCCATCGAGGTTGAAAGCAGACCCAATGTGGGTACTGCCATCACCTTAAGACTGCCTCTTACACTGGCTATCATCGACGGTCTCCTGGTCAACGTGAAGGAGGATTGTTTCGTCATCCCCCTTTCCGCCGTGGAGGAGTGTATCGAACTGACCCGCGAGGAAGCGGTCAGAACGGAAGCGCGGCGCCTGGTCAATCTCAGGGGGCAGCCTGTCCCCTACGTGAGGCTCCGGGAGAGCTTCGGATTATCAGGGGCCCTGCCTGCTATAGAACAGGTGGTAATAGTCGAAGCAGACGGCCACAGGCTGGGATTTGCCGTGGATCAGGTTGTGGGCCAGCACCAGACGGTCATCAAGGGGCTCTCGCGGGTGTACGGAGACGTGGACGGCCTGTCGGGCGCAACGATCATGGGCGATGGAACAGTGGCTTTGATACTGGATGTGGCCAAGCTGGCCCATGCAAAGAGGAATGAAGGAATTGCCGGAGTATAAGCATTCACTGAAAATACGGAAAGGAGGAGTAAGATGAAACTTAAGGACATGAAAATCGGGAAACGGCTGGGATTTGGATTCGGTCTGCTGCTTGTGCTCGCACTGGGGGCCATCTCTATGGGAATAGGGAGCATGAGTAGCCTCGGCAATAATCTGGATCGCATCGTGAATATAAACAATGCCAAGATGAAACACGCAAACGACGTGGTAACAGACATATACGGCATCATAAACGGCGTCCAGAACCTCCTTATGGCCAGGACCGCAAGCGGCGTAGAAGCTGCCAACAAGGTCCTGATTGAACAGAGACAGGCCTATGGACGGTCTATTGAAAACCTCGCCAAGCTGGAAACGGATAAAGGGGGAAAGGCAGTCTTAGAGGAATTGAAGGCTGCAATCATCTCTGCAAAGCCCGTAAACGACAGAGTGCTGGAACTGGGAAAGGCGAATAAGATGGCCGAAGCCGCGGCATTCTTTGTGGAAAAAGGAATACCTAATAATATCAGAATAATAGATGCTGCCAAGAAGGTGACTCAATATCAGGAGGAACAGAACGTCCTGGCCTACCAGGATGCGATGAAAGCCTACACCCGGGCCAGAAACTTCAACATCGCCATGGGGCTGCTTATCGTCTGCGTGAGCGTAGGGGTAGCTCTGATTACCACGAAAAGCATCACAGGACCCCTTAGTGTGGCTGTTGATGTATCACACCGCCTCGCTCAGGGCGACGTGGGCATCGTGGTGGAGGCGGACCGCAAGGATGAGATGGGCGTCCTTCTTCTGGCCATGAAAGAGATAGTGAAAAATCAGAAAGAGGTAGCCCTGGCTGCGGAAGGCGTGGCAGGGGGAGATCTTGCCGTGAAGGTCCAGGAAAGGTCGGAGAAAGATCTTCTGGGAAAGAACCTAAACATAATGGTAGGTACACTGAAGGAACTCATTGACGAGATAGACAGGTTTCACAAAGAGCAGAAAGCGGGCGAGATTGATTACTTTATCCCTGCCGACCACTTTACCGGTGCCTACAAACAGCTGGCTACCGGCGTCAACGAAGTGGCTAATCTTCATGTGGGCAACATCCTCAAGTTCCTGGGGATCGTCGGTTCCTATGCCGAAGGGGATTTCAACGCTGTCCTTGAGAAACTGCCCGGAAAACAGATCATAGCCAATGAAAAGATGGATCTCTTGAGAAATAACCTTCTCCGCATCACGGCCGAACTGAAAGGGCTGATCCAGGCCATAGGCGACGGCAAACTCAAAACAAGGGCGGATGCAGCGTCCTTTAGCGGAGATTGGGGGAAGGTTATGGGAGGGGTCAACGGCCTTGTCGAGGCATTCGTTAACCCCATGGTCGTCACCTCCACCTACATCGACCGAATCTCCAAAGGCGATATGCCTCCCAAGATCACTGACGAATACAGGGGTGATTTCAATGAGATCAAGAAGAACCTCAACACGCTCATAGACGCCTTGAATGAGGTAACCTCCGTTGCCCAGGAGATCGCCGGCGGCAACCTCATGATAACCGTAGAAAAACGATCAGCCGAAGATAAGCTGATGCAGGCCCTGGCCGCTATGGTGGAGGGTATCACGAGCGTAGTCCGGAACATCCAGGATGCAGCGGGCCAGGTAGCATCCGGGAGCCAGCAGATGAGCACCACCTCGGAGCAGATTTCACAGGGGGCCACGGAACAGGCAGCTTCAGCGGAAGAGGCATCATCCTCTATGGAAGAGATGGCCTCCACCATCAAGCAGAACACGGACAATGCCCAGCAGACGGAAAAGATTGCCCTCGAGTCTGCCGATGACGCCATCGAGAGCGGGAGGGCAGTGACGGAGACAGTGACCGCCATGAAAGAGATTGCAGGCAAGATATCTATCATAGAGGAGATTGCCCGCCAGACCAACCTTCTTGCGCTGAATGCAGCTATCGAGGCGGCCCGTGCAGGAGAGCACGGTAAGGGTTTTGCCGTCGTTGCTTCTGAAGTCCGGAAACTGGCAGAACGGAGCCAGACCGCGGCAGGAGAGATCAGCACGCTTTCCGCCTCAAGCGTAGAGGTTGCGGAGAAGGCAGGTGAACTGCTTACCAAACTCGTGCCCGATATCAAGAAGACCGCAGAGCTTGTTCAGGAAATTTCTGCAGCAAGTATCGAGCAGAACACCGGCGGAGAACAGGTCAACAAGGCTATTCAGCAGCTTAATCATGTGATCCAGCAGAATGCCGGTGCCGCAGAAGAGATGTCCTCCATGTCAGAAGAGCTTTCTTCACAGTCGGAACAACGTCAGGCCACCAGAGGTTTCTTTAAGCTAAAAGGCGGCGAGACTGAGACAATTTACCGGGCACCATCCTCGAAGTCCCAGTTTGTCGCAACCCTGTCGCCGAAGAAATTCCCCAGTGGTATCGGAAACGGAAAGCAAGCGGGAATTGCCTTGAACATGAAGAGCCATGACGGTGAAGAGGACGAGGAGTTTGAGAAGTTCTGAGAAAGGAGGAGATCATGAGTGTGGCTGGAATCACAGAGACAGCGCAGTACCTGACCTTCAAACTCGCCGACGAGGTGTTCGCCGTCGAGGTGGCCAGGGTGAGAGAGATACTGGAATATACGAACATCACCAAAGTGCCGAGAACTCCTGATTTTATGCGGGGTGTCATCAACGTGCGAGGGAGTGTTGTCCCCGTGGTGGATCTGAGACTTAAGTTTGGCCTAAGTAAAACCGAACAGTCTTTGAACACTTGTATCGTGGTGCTGGAGGTTGAGTTTCAGAAAGAGGCCACCGTACTCGGTGCCCTCGCTGATTCGGTGCAGGAAGTTATAGAAATGGAGCCACTCAGTATCGAGCCGCCGCCTAAGATAGGGTCGGGTTTGCAGACGGACCTTATCAGGGGTATCGGAAAACGGGAAGGGAAGTGCATCATGATTCTCGACACTGACAGGGTCTTCTCGGGTGACGAACTGGAGGGCCTGCACGGCCAGAATGGGCAGGACCTCTTGCAGACGGCAGTATGAAAGACGGGAGAACCCTATGGATGCGAGAACCGGCTGCCCTGAACCAGCGAGCCAGATGACGCAAGGAGACTATGCCCGCCTGAGCAGTTTCATCTACAATCAGTGTGGCATAAAACTGGGGGCCGGGAAGAAGCTGATGCTTGAAGGGCGCCTTCACAAAAGGCTGAAGGCGCTCAACATGAGATCCTACAGAGACTATTGCGACTACCTCTTCAGCGCTCAAGGCCTGAAAGATGAGCTGAGCTGCATGATCGATCTTGTCACCACGAACAAGACCGACTTCTACAGAGAACCCGATCACTTCAACTACCTCTTCGGTAGCGCGCTACCGGAACTCCTCTCCTCCAGAGGGACAGGCCTGCGGCGGAGCCTGTCTCTCTGGAGTTGTGCCTGTTCCTCCGGCGAAGAGCCCTACACCCTGGCAATGGTGGTTAGTGAATTTGCCGCAGATCACGACGGGTACCGTTTTTCCATCCTTGCCACGGACATCTCCACCAGGGTTCTGGAGAAGGCCAGATCAGGCATCTATGATGAGGAAGCAGTGCTGCCCTTACCCATGGACCTGAAGAAGAAGTACCTCCTCCGGAGCAAAGACAGAAGCAAGAGGCTTGTGAGGATCCCTCGCAGCCTCCGTGAACTGGTGGAATTCAGGAAACTCAACCTTATGGACGAAAGCTATGGAATCAGGGGGTTGATAGATGTGATCTTCTGCAGAAACGTGATTATCTATTTTGACCGGCAAACTCAGGAAAACATGTTAAAGAAGCTCTGTTCCTGCCTCACTCCGGGCGGTTACCTCTTTATGGGGCACTCCGAGAATCTCCACGGCATGGATCTGCCACTCTCCCCGCAGGTTCCCACAGTCTACAGGAAACATGGATGACCCCGACACAGGCGAAGCTCTCCAATGTCTATCTGAAACCAGGCGAAGTACACTTCTCGACAGAGCCCTCCCTCGTAACAACAGTGCTCGGGTCCTGCATTTCCGTCACCATGTTTTGCGGCCAGCAGCGGTTTGCCGGCATGTGCCACGTACTGCTTCCCCGCTGCAATTGTGGCGGCGGATGTAAGGGGAGGTGCGGCGACATGTTCAGATACCTTGATTGTTCCGTGAAGGCCATGATTGAGGCCTTCGAGCAAAAAGGAATAAAGAGGCAAGAGATTGAAATAAAGATCTTTGGGGGGTCAGACATGTTCGAATCAAAACGGGTTCAGGGGAAACCCGTCACCGTGGGACGACAGAACATAGAGATGGCGAAAAGCGTCCTCCAAACGGCAGGGCTGAAAGTAGCGGCCGAGCATCTGGGGGGAAAGGTGGGGAGGAAGATACTCTTTTTTACCAACACCGGTGAGGTCTTGATGAAGCGCCTTGGCAGCGGGGCCACATTGGAGAGCCAGTGAGAAACGGAAAGATCAGAGTCCTCATAGTAGATGATTCGGCGGTGGTGCGGCAGGCTCTGAAGGAGACCCTCGAGTCTGACCCGGCTATCCAGGTGCTCGGGGTTGCCTCCGACCCTTTTGTTGCGGCGGCCAGAATGACGGAGGAAGTGCCTGACGTGATTACCCTCGATGTGGAGATGCCCCGGATGGACGGGATTACCTTTCTGAAGAAGATCATGACGCAACACCCCATGCCCGTGGTCATCTGCTCCTCTTTGGCGGGGTCGGGTTCGGAGACGGCCCTGAAGGCGCTGGAATACGGAGCGGTGGAGATTATTGCCAAACCGCGGCTGGGCACGAAACAGTTTATTGAGGAGTCCAGGGTCAAAATATGCGATGTGGTGAAAGCGGCCGCGCAGGTTAATCCCAAAACCTGCCGGATAAGATGCCCTGACGTGGCCCCCAAGCTGACGGCTGATGTGATTCTTGCCAAGCCGGCATCAAGAGCCATGGTCCAGACCACGGAGAAGGTGGTTGTCGTTGGAGCCTCCACGGGCGGAACAGAGGCGTTGAAGCTTTTTCTCGAAGCCCTTCCCCATGACGCACCGGGTATTGCCATCGTTCCGCACATGCCCGAGCATTTTACCGCGGCCTTCGCAAAAAGAATGGACAGCCTCTGCCGCGTATCAGTGAAGGAGGCAGAGGATAATGATACGGTCATGCCGGGAAGGGCGCTCATCGCGCCGGGAAACCGTCATCTCCTCCTTAAACGAAGCGGCGCCCGCTACTTTGTGGAGATCAAGGATGGTCCGCTCGTCGCGCGCCACCGGCCTTCGGTAGATGTACTCTTTCGGTCGGCAGCCCGCTATGCAGGCAGGAACTGTGTAGCCGTGATAATGACCGGCATGGGCGATGACGGAGCCAGGGGCATGGCCGAGTTGAAAGAATCCGGGGCCTTCACTATTGCCCAGGATGAAGAGAGCTGTGTTGTTTTCGGCATGCCAAAGGAAGCCATAAAGCTCGGTGGTGTGGAAAAGATAGTGCCTCTCGAAAAAATATCGGGTCTGGTTCTCAAAGAATGCTATTCATAACCTTGTCTTGTCTTAAGCCATTGAATTTACAGATCTTAATATGTTACAATATTAGACGGGGATAAGATATGGCTGTATGCAAGTTTGAGCAATGGCAATGAATCTTTCCGTGGGTTTCAGAGACACGGAGGAGAAGCTCAGAGAGTCTGAAGAGCGCTACCGGGTCGCCATCGAGAACTCCAACGATGGTGTATCTATTGTCAAGAATCTGCTGCATGTCTACGTGAACCGGAAGTTCGTAACTATATTCGGGTACGATACGGCCGAGGAGATACTGGGGAAACCCACGGTTTTTACCGTACATCCCGATGACCGTGATATGGTGCAACGCTATGGCCGGGAGAGGCTCAGCGGAGGATCGGCACCCGGACGGTATGAATTCAGGGGGCTGAAGAAGAGCGGCGAAACGGTCTGCATCGAGGCTTCCGTAGCGACCGTTGCCTACGAGGGAGAGCAGGCTATTCTCGTCTATCTCCGTGACATGACGGAGCGCAAGGAAGCCGAGAAAGCCCTTCTGGAAAGTGAGGAGAAGTTCCGGCTCCTCTTCGAAAAGTCGGCCGACGCCATTGTGCTCATGGATGGCGATACCTATGTGGATTGTAACGAAGCAGCTCTGAAGATCATGGGTTGTTCCCGGAAGGAGCAGCTCATAGGTTTGCGCCCCGTCGATATAGCACCGGAACGACAACCTGACGGTCGCTTCTCCTCGGAAAAGGCAATGGAAATGATTGACATTGCCCTGAAGACAGGGATGAACCGGTTCGAATGGACACGTCGCCGCTTTGACGGCGAAGAGTTTCCCATCGATGTATCTCTCACACTGGTTCCCATCGGAGGAAAACAGATTCTCTTCAGCGTCTGGAGGGACATCAGGGATCGGAAGAGAGCGGAAGAGGCATTAAGGGGCGCTGAAAGGAAGTACCGGGAAATCTTTGAAAACACCGTGGAAGGCATATTCCAGACATTGCCTGAGGGAGGGGTCTTGGCTGCGAACCCTGCCTTTGCAAGGCACTTCGGCTACGAATCTCCAGAGGATATGATACGAAGCGTCAGCGATTTCGGGCAACATTTCGTGAACCCCGCGGACCGGCAAGTGCTGGCAGAAGCCCTGGCTGAACATGGAAAGCTGGAAAAACAGGAAGTTCACCACGTGCGGAGAAACGGTGAGAAATTCTGGCTTTCCCTCAACGCCCGCATAGTCCGTGATACTAACGGGAAGATCCTTTACACCGAGGGGACCGTCGAAGACATCACGGCGAGCAAGAAGGCAGAGGAAGAGCTCCAAAATGCCAATCAGCGGCTTCTGGACATCATAGAATTTCTTCCTGACGCTACCTTTGCCATCGACGGGGAAGGAAAGGTGATCGCATGGAACAGGGCGGTGGAGGAGATGACCGGTGTAAAGAAAGAAGGGATGCTCGGGAAGGGAGACTACGAATATGCTGTTCCTTTCTACGGTGAACGCCGTCCCATCCTCATCGACCTGGCATTTCGGCGGAATAGCGAGATAGAAAAGGAATACAACAATCTCCAGAAGGAGGGGCACCGGTTTTCCGCCGACGTCCTGGCACCCATGGCAGGCAGGCAACAGCCAAAGTATTTGTCAGGAACCGTTTCACCCTTCTTTGATGCAGAAGGCCGTGTAGTCGGTGCCATTGAGTCGCTCAGGGACCTTACCGAGCACCGGCGTATGGAACAGGAACTGAAGGAGTCGGAGGAACGGTATCGCACGTCCATCGAGAGCTCAAGTGATGGGATCTGTACCATACAGAAGGGCAGACTCATGTACATGAACAGAAGATTTCTCGATATGTTTGGGTATGATACTCTCGAAGAAGCAGGGGTTGGTCAAGTCCTGGGGCAGACAGTCCATCCAGCTGACCGTGAGCGGCTCCTCGATTTCAACCGGAGGCGGGAAGCGGGTGAAGATGTACCCGACCGCTATGAATTCACAGGGGTCAGAAAGGATGGGACCACGCTGCGCATCGAGGTCTCAGTGGCGCGCCTGGTCCACCAGGGAGAGGCGATGACCCTGGCACACCTGAGGGATGTGACAGAGAGGGCCAAGGCTGCAGAGGCCATAGAGGCGGAGCGGAGGAAGTTCTTTGACATTATCGAATTCCTTCCCGATGCCACCTTTGTCGTTGACAATGAGGGCAGGGTAATCGCCTGGAATCTTGCCATGGAAACCATGACAGGGGTCCTGAAAGAGGAGATCCTCGGAAAGGGCGACTTGGCTTACTCCGAGGCCTTCCACGGCTACAAAAGACGGATGCTCATCGATCTTGTGGATGGAGAGGACGTTGAAACGGAGAACCAGTACCGTGTAATGGGCAGGATGGGGCAGCAGGTCTATGCAGAAGGCTTCGAGAAAGAATCGATACAGGGCAGCGCCAAGTACCTCTGGGGTGTGGCGGCACCGCTTTTTGATCAAGACGGTCGACGTATGGGAGCCATAGAATGCGTCAGAGATGTGAGCAACCAGAAGAGCCTTGAGGTCCAGTTGCGGCAGGCCCAGAAAATGGAGGCCATCGGCACCCT
>CAYOYU010000001.1:3385-28223 GCA_964408265.1 uncultured Syntrophorhabdaceae bacterium | reverse complement strand
GGCACCCTCGCAGGCGGTGTTGCTCACGACTTCAACAATATCCGCACCGTGCTCATGGGATATACCAGCCTGTTGCAGATGAAGATGGACCAGAATGACCCCCTCCGGGTCTTCGTGGAACAGATCTTTGCCTGTGCAGGCAAGGCTGCAAGCATCACCAGAAGTCTCCTCGCCTTCGGCAGAAAGGAGGTCATGGAGCTTCGCCCTCTCAAGATCAACGGCGTTGCACGGGACATGGAAAAATTCCTTCGAAGGCTGCTGCCGGAGGATATAGACTTGAAGCTTCTCCTTCACGACGATGTGACGATCCTTGCAGACGAAACACAGATCGAACAGGTACTAATCAATCTCGCCACAAACGCACGTGATGCCATGCCCAAAGGCGGCCGGCTGACGATTGAAACAAGCCGCGCCAAAATGGAAAATGGTGCCGGAAAGGTAACGGGACACAGGAATGACGGGAGATACGCCCTGCTCTCCGTGACTGATACGGGACTCGGCATGGACCAGGAGACGCAGGAGAAGATTTTTGAACCTTTCTTCACCACCAAAGACGTGGGAAAGGGCACGGGCCTGGGTCTCTCCATCGTGTACGGGATAGTGAAACAGCACGGCGGCGAGATCTTCGTTTCCAGTAAACCCGGTCAGGGAACTACATTTTCTATGTATCTCCCGGAGGTGGAGGAAGTTGCGGAGTCTCTGGAAGATGTGTCTCCTGCGGCAAAAGGAGGGAAAGAGACCGTTCTTGTCGCTGAGGACAGTCCGGAGATCAGGAGAATTTTCAGGGATGTTCTGGGCCTCTCGGGGTATACCGTAATAGAGGCAGTCGACGGGGAGGACGCCGTCGAGAAGTTAAGGGAACATGCCCATGAAGTGGATCTCGTTATGTTTGACGTGGTGATGCCTAAGAAGAATGGAAAGGAAGCCTATGAGGAGATCGAAAAGATCCGGCAGGATACAAAAGTCCTCTTCATAAGCGGCTACCCTGGCGACGTGATTCTTGCGAAAGGCATCCGCCAGGAAAACTTCAACTATCTCTCAAAGCCTGTAGCTGCCAAAGACCTTCTCCGGAAGGTCCGGGAGATACGCAACCGGTAAAAAGCGCTACACCGGGTTCTTTCCGTCCAGCACGTTCCGGACAGTCTTCGCGATCTCTCTCTTTGTGAGAGGTTTCATTGCAAAACCACTGATGCCTGTTGCTTTGACACCGCCTGCCCCGCAGGATTCCGGATCTTGTCTGAGGAAGGACGGATTCCTTGCTTTAGGCAAAATGCACTGAATACAGAGATTCACCAGGAAACGGAAACTGCCCGTCATTGATTCTCCGTTTGCCTGGGGGATGGAAAATGAGAGCCGCCCCGCAGTTCATATTTTCAGCAGGACCATCCCGGAAATCGGGTCAAGCTCCCTGACGGCCTTTATACCCTTGATTTCCATGATGACCGCCTCCATTACTATGAACGTTGTGGCTGTCTCCCGGAGACAACCCGTGCTTACGGCATCCTTCTTCCCATAGGAACCGTGCAAATGGAGTTTTGGGGTATCACCCTGCCAGAATATGGTCCCCACCCCGAGAGTCTCGTGGCTCTCCTGCAGAAGCCGCCAGACGGGAACCGGAGGCATTTCCTCCGTCTCGGGACCTACCACGATCTTTCCATCCGAGATTCCGCCTACGAGGTAGAAGATGGCGGCGCGAATCTGTTCTTTGTCTGCCAGGTCCTGCAGGCCTTGAAGTATATCGTCGCCGTCCTCGAACCGGGCTACAAGTACCCTTCCGAATTCTCCTGTCTCATATTTCATCGAAACTCCTCCTGAAATTGCTGACACATCTTAACCTATTCGTCCAAGCCTTGAAAAGCAGGATTAGGCCGGAAATATCGGTAGTGGGTCTGACCCACTACCGAAATATCTGTTTCACGAGAAAGCTACTGAAGGTATAATGACCGAGGCAGCAATCTGAGGTGTCCATTATCACGCCCGCGGCAGGACGAGGGCAGACCGTGGGCGGAAGGAAGAGGGGGGAGAATTATGATGAGTCTTATAGCCTTGGGGATCTGGCTTCTCATGGGTGCGGCAATAATAGGATGGGGCATATGGAAGCTCGTAAACAAGCGAAGGAGAGGGCAGCAGTAGGAAATTCCACGGGGACCCCGAGGATTCTCTCCCCTTTTGAGGTCGCCTCATTCCGGGAACGGATATACTCTTTCTATCATCTTATGGGCCGCAGGCTCCCGTGGCGTGAGACCTCGGACCCTTACAGGATCCTTGTTTCCGAAATCATGCTCCAGCAGACCCAGGTAGAGCGGGTGGAAAAGAAGTACGAGAGTTTTCTCCTTCTTTTCCCCGACTTTGCTGCCCTCGCTTCGGCGCCCCTGAAGGCGGTGCTCGAGGCGTGGCAGGGCCTCGGTTACAACAGGCGGGCCCTTTCGCTTGCGCGCCTGGCCAGAATTGTTGTGACGGAGCACGAAGGCCGGTTGCCGGCAACCGTGGATGCCCTTGCGGCCCTTCCGGGCATAGGCAAAGCCACGGCAGGGGCGATCCTTGCATTTGCATTCGCGGAGGCGGCCCCTTTCATAGAGACCAATATACGCAGGGTATTCATTCACTGTTGTTTTGAGGATGAAGAGACGGTGGGAGATGCTGCCATCCTGCCCCTTGTGGCACAGACGCTGGACAGGGAAGATCCGAGGAACTGGTACTATGCTCTCATGGACTACGGTTCGGCACTCAAGGGCGAAGGGAAAAACCCCAACAGGCGAAGCAGCCGCTACCGGGTACAGCCACCCTTCCAGGGTTCGCGGAGGCAACTCCGCGGTGAGATCCTGAGAATGCTTCTTGCTCAGTCGCCGATAAGGGTGTATCAGATCGCCGAAAGCCTTGCCATACCGGAGGAAGATGCCCGGGGGATACTGGAGGAGCTTTCGGGAGAAGGTTTCGTGAAAGAGAAGGATGGGCTCTATGGCATCAATAACCAATAGCCAAATTACAAGCTCCAAATAATGACCAAATCAACAATCTACCAATAGCCGTACAGGTGCCGTGCTCCCTCGCCTGGTGGACCGATCTGTCGGACCAGCCGGATAACAGGCTCACTTCAAAACTTGCCTCCCAGGCTGCCTGCATACCCTGTCATCTCTGCATATCCCTCGCATGTGATCTTCCTGCCCCCTGACGTGCCTTCGCCGCTCACCGCACCTTCCCAGTAGACGATGCCCGTTGTCGCCGCAGTATCCAACTCCTGGCCGTTCAAGAGGGGCGTGACGATCATGGTGATCTCTCTTTCCTTTAACCGGATCCGCCAGCGGCTCGGATATACGGCCTTGGTTGTGCCGCTCTTCCAATGGTCCAGGACTTCCAGGGAAATGTCGGAGAGGCTGAGATTGCGGGATGCCCCGGAAGGCTCCACCAGAGTGCCCGATGATGCGGGATCAGGGGAACCGTCCTTCCTCCGGAGCAGATAGAACATGAGATCGTGGCCGTCCGACAAATGCAGGCCAAACCAGTCCCAGCCCTGCTGATCTCCGGAGAGGTAGGAGCTGCCGAACTCATGGTCAAACCAGCTGGTGCCTTCCACCGGCACCTCGCCTCTTCCCGGGAGGGAAAGGGAGCCGGTTGTATGAAGGTCTGTGAAGGAGGCGTAGTATGAAGCCTGACCCCGTTGACCGCCTTTGCGGCTCAAGCCCCTCTCTCCGTGAAGGACTACGGGTTTTGCGGGCCGCAGGGCGAGTTTAAGGGCCATGGCGCCGTCTGCGGCATTCAGGTGGATGACGCCTCCTTTTGTGAATGCCGTCCAGTTGAGATTCCAGAGGTTCATCCTGCCCGCGGAAGCGCCCGCAAGGCCCGGGCCTGCCCGTGACGCCTGCTCCTTGAAATAGAATTTGCCCTTGGCCACGTCCGTCAAGGCGAAATGGGCCACATAGAGATTTCTGACGGACCAGGGGTTTTCAGGGTCGGGTGTTTCAGGTCTTATTCCTTCGCGAAAGAATGTGAGCTCAAAGCCGTACCTCTCTTTGGCCGGCGAAATCAGGTTACCCGTAAAATACCACCATTCAGTACGGTATGCTTCATGAGAACCGTGATCCGCAGGAAAAGACCATGCCCGCTGTGTGTCGGCGAGCTTCCAGTCAGCAGCTAATGTGGGGATGGGCAGAAGCGAACTGAAGAGCATCATAAGGAGAAGGAGGATTCCAGGCATCTATTCCTCACGTATCTGCATATGCGGGTATGTGCGGCAGACCTTCCAGATGGGATACAGGGCAGCGCCGATGCTGGCAAGAAGTGCAGTGAGACCGGCGGTGATATAGGGATTCCAGGAAGGGTAGTAGAAGATGGTCCAGTTGAAACTGTAGAGGTTGATCACCTTAATCAGGATGACGGCGAATGCGGTGCCCGTGAAGAGGCTCATGAGTAAGCTCACCAGACCCATGCAGATGCCTTCCAGCAGGGTCATGAGCGCTACCTGGGACGTGGAGAAGCCGAGGGCCCGGTAGACTCCGAACTCCCGCCTGCGCTCCATGAAGAGGGTAAGAAGGGAACCGGTGATGCCGAAGAAAGCGACCACGATGGTAAGGATCTGCATGGAACGGGTAACGGCGAAGGTAGCGTCGAAGACATCGAGGATGTTCTTCTTCAACTGTGCCCCCGTCACCACCGGGAGGCCCCGGTCTACGGCCATCCGTCTCACCTGCGCAAAGACCGCTTCTTTCCGCGGATCATCAGGTTCCACAAAGATGCCCAGGCTGTTAATGGTCTGATCCTGGAAGGTTCGAAGATAGGAGGACCAGTCCATCATTACCACGCCGTGCTCGGAGCTGTAATCGTAAAAGACCCCGGCCACCCTGAACTGCTGGGGTCCTGCGACCCCCTTGAGGGTTATGGAATCCCCGGCTCCAACACCGAATATGCGCGCGAAGCTTTCCGAGATTATCACGTCTCCCTGCATCACGGGGTCCCAGTTCTCGTTGCCTCCTTTCAACCAGCCGAAGCGGGTGAAGCGCTTGAGTACATCGGCGTCTATGGCCACCACATTCACGGTCCTGTCCCTGTAGCTGATGCGGGTGTTGCGGTAGGCGTCCACACCTGCCACCCCTGGTATCTTCTTTACCGCCTCGTAAATATCGCGGGGTATCTGCACCTCCGTCTTCGTTCCTACGTAGAGATCGCCTCTGAGTTGACTGTCCATCCACCAGCCCAGGGATTCACGGAAACTGCCTATCATGGAACTTAAACCCACCGACATGGAAAGCGCCACCATGAAGGCTGCCACCGCCACCGATGTCCGGCCGAGGTTGCTCGTCACGTTCCCGGCTGCGATCTTGCCGGGAAGGCCGCCCAGCTTAACAAGGGCCCATTTCAACAGGGGCGCAGAAAGGGTCAGGACAAGGCCGGTGAGAAAGCTTGCACCGATAAGGACGCCGAAGGTTCCGCCGAATCCTACATAGACATGGAGGGAGGAGAGGAGCAAAAACCCCGTGCTGATGATAATCAGAGCGATGCCGCCACAGGCTGCCCTGACTATTCTCCGTCTGCTCCGCCTGCCGCGGCTCACTTTCGGCCCCCTCAGCACATCCTGGGGACTCGATTTGAGAAGTTCCAGGAGAGGGGGAATGCTTCCAAACAGGCCCGCCGTGCACCCGAGGATTGTCCCCGTCACGAGGATGGACCAGGACCATTCCGGAGGAGCAGGGCGGAGAAAGACGTAGAGACTGGATATGGTGTTTCCCACAAGCCCTGTGAGAAAACGGCTCAGCACATAGCCGAAGAAGGCTCCCAGCAGACCTCCCAGGATACCCAGGGTAAGTATCTCCGCAAGGAATGCCATAATTATCTCAGATTTTCTCGCCCCCAGGCTGCGAAGTATGCCGGCGTCCTTTCTGCGGCTCACTGCTGCAAACATGGCGGTATTGTAGATAAGAAAGACACCCACGAGGAGTGCAAGAAGGGAAAGGGCCTCCAGGTTCAGCCTGAAGGATGAAAGCATGGCCCCGAAGGTGGCCTTCTGCTCCTGAATGGATTGAATATTGAAGCCCTGACCCCACCGGGCCCTGAAGCCTGCCTCGTCAACGAGGACCAGATCCACGCGGTCAACAAACCCTTTGAACTCGAAGAGTTTCTGGGCGTTCCCTATGTCCATGAGGATCACGGGTTCCGCGGAGGGGTTTGGAAAGGTGCCTGTCACCTTGAGCGGCCCCCTGGACGTCCGGATAATTGAACCGGGGCCGATAGAAAGCCGCGCTGCAATTCCTTCGTCCACGATGACGCTGCGCTCGTCGAAGAGAAAAGAGGTAATGCGGGCAAGACGATCCCCGCTTCGGCCGGAAGGGATGGAAGGAGAAACATTCGGCCGGACCCTGTGGTCAAGAAAGGGGTCGATGCCGAGGAACAGAGCAAGTTCTTCATCGGAGAGACGGACCTTGCGTTCGATAACAGGAGCGAAGAAACGGACTGCAGGGTCTTGCATGATTCTTGTGAGGATCTTTTCGTCAATGGGACCCGCTGGCCGTTCGATCATGTGTGTTGCCTTGCCCTGGAGGAATTCCAGGGTCCGGGAGAAACTGGAGAGGGCAGTTCTCGCCGAAAGACCCATTCCGATAACCGCTGCAACCCCGCAGGCGATGCCCATCAATTGAAGGAGACTAAGGCTTCGCCTCCTCGGGAGGTAGCGAAGGAATGATTTGACTACTATCCTCACGGATTGACCACTTCTTCTGTGGGGACTTCCTCCATGACCCCGTCGGTCATTCGATAGGCCCTGTGTGCATAACGGCAGGTGAAAAGACTGTGGCTTACCATGATCAGAGTGGTCGAAGTCTCTCTGCAGGCCCTGGTGAGGAGGTCCAGTACCTGGTCGCCTGTGGAGGTGTCAAGGTTCCCCGTGGGCTCATCTGCCAGAATGAGGGCGGGTTCTTTGACCACGGCCCTGGCGATGGCGACCCGCTGTTGCTCGCCCCCTGACAGATCGCGGGGGTATCTCGATTCTTTGCCATCGAGGCCGACCGATGCCAGGGCTGCCATGGCCTTATCCCGGTCAGGTTTGCCGGTAAGTTCCAGAGAGAGGAAGACGTTTTCAAAGGCCGTAAGGGTGGGGAGGAGGTTGAAGAACTGGAAGACGAATCCTAGTTTTACCCGGCGGATCTCTGTCCTGCCGTTTTCGCCGAGGCCGGCAAGGTCCTGGCCGAAGACTTCGATTGTGCCCCTGGTAGGGCTGTCGAGGCCTGCCAGGAGGTTGAGAAGGGTCGATTTTCCGGAGCCGCTCTTGCCGAAAATAGCTACCACCTCGCCAGCATCGGCCCTCATGGAGGCCCCTCGAAGAGCAGCTACAGTGGTCCCCTCTTCCTCGGCGTATTCTTTCCAGACTTCTTTCGCCCTTATAACGGAGAACATCTCATCCTGCCTTATTCAAATGCAGTGGAAAGGGAAAGGAAGAGACATCGCCGGGGGATTCTGTCATAAATTGGAGGGACCAGGATTTCAGATTCAGCAGGTTCCTGCCCCCAGGTATTTGACGCAAAGCAGGGTGATGTCATCCGACTGGATGGCGCCTGCAGAATACTCTTTCACCGCGCCTACCACGCCACGGATTACCTCTTCTGTCGTAGCGGCCCTTCCCGCGTATTGGTCTAGTGTCTCGGCCAGTCTGGCATCGGAAAAGAGCTGACCTGCCACGTTGAGCGCTTCGCTTACGCCGTCGGTATAGAGAAGGAGTATTTCGCCGGCCTTGAAATCACGCCGGCTCTCAGCGTAGGAGACATCCTCCATGGCACCCAGGGGCAGTCCGGGCACCACATCCAGGGTCACTACCCCGTCTTTGGTGACAATGAAAGGAGGGTTGTGGCCGGCGCTGGCATAGGTGAGTTCACCGGTCTTCACGTTCAAGATGCCGTATATAAGGGTAACGAACATGGTCAATTCATTTTCGTAGCAGAGCTCGTTGTTCGCTCTTGCCAGAAGAATGGCCGGTTTGAGGGAGTCCGCGGTCGCAGTGGCAAGAAGCCGCAGGAGTGTTTTGGCTTTGGACATAAACAGCGCTGCCGGAACACCCTTGTCCGAGACGTCGCCGATGATGAGGCCCAGATGGTCATCATCTATCTGGAAGAAGTCGTACAGATCGCCTCCCACCTCTTTTGCGGGCTCCAGGGCCGCACAGAGCTCAAACCCATCCCCTTTGAGTTCCGGCGGGTGAGGGACCATGCTCATCTGGATCTTGTGGGCGATCCTCAATTCACTCTCGATCTTCTCCTTCAAAGCCGTAGTCTCTTTCAACCTCCTGATGTGATCCACCAGTGCCTGGATCATGTAGCCGAAAGCCTTGGCCAGCCTCCCCACCTCATCCTGCGACTTGAGGGAGATTTCCTTCATCCGGGGCTCAATATCATCAGCCATGGCAAAGTCCGATGAAGAGAGTTCCTGGGCATAGGACGTGAGCTGCTGGAGCCTTATGGTCATTCTCCTCACGAGAAGGAGGGCCAGAAGAATACTTATCACCAGGACGACGGCGCCTACGACCGCCTGCCACCGGATTATCCTCCGTGCCGGTTCCTCGATGTCATCCTTGTAAACGGAAGAGGCTACGTACCAGCCCAGGGGCGCGAAGTGGGTGACGTAGGATTCCTTCCAGAATTTATATTGTCCCACATGGTCTGGAGGTTTATCCCAGAGGTAGACATAGGGGATTTCAGGGTTTTTCGATGCCTCTGCCAACTTGGCAAGGTATCCCGAAGGTATTGACGGGTTGGCGGTCTGGAAATTCCGGCCGGAAAGGTTGGGGTGGATGAGCATGTTCTTCTTTTCGTCGAAGAGGAAGAAATATCCCGTCTTCCCGATAGTGATCCGGCCGAGGGTGTCTTTCAGCTCCAACATGACGCGATCGATTCTCTTCTTCGTATCCCTCGCAATATCGTCTATATAGACGCCCGTCCCCACCACCCAGTTGAACTTGGGATAAAGCTCCACGTAGCAGAGTTTTTCCACGGCATTTGATCTCGGTTCGCCTTTCCTGGGGAACCAGTACGAATAAAACCCGGAACCCTTCTTCTGGGCAATATCGATGAAGCTCTTTACGACGTAATTACCCTTTACGTCCTGCCAGTGGGAACGGTTCTGATGCATGATGCTCTTGTCGGGATGGGAGAGGACCACGCCCTCCATGTCATAGATAAGGAAGTAGTCCTCTGTCCCGTACTTAAACTTCCCTACCGTCTCGCTGACCATCTCCCTTGCCTGTTTTTCCGTGAGAGTTCCCTTCTCATAAAGCCCGTATACCACGTCAAGGTAGGCTACCAGCACGGATACCATGTTCTTTAACTGAACCTTGTAGCGTTCCATGGCGTACTCTTTCTGGTAGAGGATGCTCCTGTACTCGTTCTCGATGTCCAATTTGACAAGGTTGAGCTGGTTTTGGGCCTCCTCGCCGCTCTGCCGCCGCATGGTCTTCTCCACTTCCTGTGTTGTAAAGAACATGACGGCAAAGGTGGAGATCACGAGAATCCCTATGACCAGCAAGAGAAGTTTTAGTCTGAACGTCCTGAAGCGGTGGGCATGGTTATCCATTATACTCCTTCGGGGCTGTATCCTTCACCGGGAAGAAAGATTTTACAACAAAAGAGGCGCTTTTGCATAGACTCTTCGTAAGGAGGGTGAATCGGCCGTGAGAACCCTCTTTGCCGACACAGTGTCGGCAAACTTCCAAATAGCTGTAAAACAAATAAGGACGGGGCTTAGCGGGCCATGACCATTCAGACTTGAACTTTTGGAACCAGGCTCAATCTCCGCGCCATTTTCTCCTGGTCAACTCCCGCTTGCGGGTGTCCGTACTCGTGAAACGGGTGCCTGTGCTCGTGCTCGTGAAACGGGCACTCGTACTTCCAGGAAGCAAAAACTCGATGGGAGAGGTGGTTTTGTGCACGTGGTAGCAACAGTTGCTACCGAAGCCTAAAGGCCTTGCATACTCGATGAGGGCAATGGTTTGCGGGGAAGGAAGTTCAAACCTGGGAATTCGAAAATGAGGTTAACAAGCCTTATTTGATGGAGATCAACTCCACCTCGAAAATGAGCGTCGCCTTCGGTCCCACGCGGGGAGACCCTTGTTCGCCATATGCCAGTTGAGGCGGTATGAAGAGCTGCCACTTTGCCCCGACCTTCATCAACTGGAGTGCTTCGGCCCAGCCCCTGATCACTCCGTTAACGGGAAGAACGGCCGGCTCTCCCCGGCTGTATGAGCTTTCGAACTCTGTGCCGTCGATAAATGTGCCGCGGTAGTTCACTGTTACCGTATCGTTTATCCTCGGGCTCTTTCCTGTGCCTGCTTTTATCACTTTGTACTGCATCCCGTCAGGCAGAGCAATTACGCCCTCCTTTTTCCTGTTCGCCGTGAGGAATGCGTCGCCCTCTTTGCCGTTCCTGGTGGCCAGTTCAGCACGCTTCACCGCCATGGTCTTCTGAAAGGCAGCCATAGTGTCCCATACCTGCTGGTCGTTGAGGAGGAGTTTCTGTCCGGAAAGGGCATCATTGATGCCTCTGGCCAGAATATTCGGGTCTACGTCTATTCCCTGATGCCTCATGTCGTTTCCGATCTGTGTTCCAATGACATAACTTGCCTTATCTTTTTCTGTCTTCAGGGACAGGTCTTCTGCGCCAAGGACGGTCCCTGCCAGGAAGATTACTCCGGTTGCGATGATTGTCACGATAGTCTGGTTCATGAGATCCTCCCGGGTTGATTTGTTCTGCATCTACTAAAATGACTCCGCATTGAAAATGGCAAGCTCCATTACAAATATGGAAGAGGCATGGGTATACGAGGATGAGGTTGAGTAATAAAGCGTCAAAGCGTGACTACTGGTTTCTCGGTACCCGGACCTTGTGGTCGGCTACCCATCGTCCGTCCACATACTGGCCCGGCACAGTAACCCATTCTCCCGAATCTCCCTCAGAACCGCTCTGTCCGTATTCCAGCTGCGGAGGTTCAGGATAGGCAAGGGGTGCATCCATAGGGTCGGTGCCGACAGCAGTGCCCGGATCAGGATAGACGAGCGGTGGTGCTGCATAGGGTCCCGGTGGAGCAGCATAAACAACGGGCGGCGCCTCATAGTAAACAACGGGCGGTGCGTACCAGTACCAGGGGTCATACCACGGCCCGTACCACGGACCGTAGAGGGGAGCGAAAAATGCACCTACGTAGACTCTGGGACCATACCAACCGTACCGATACCCTCCATAGGGCCAATAATGACCTCCGTAAGGACGATACACTCCCGGGTACCGGTAGCCTCCACCAGCGTAACCACGATTCCCGCCGACTGCGTAAGACTGCGATCTGCCGCTGTAACCGCGGTACCCGCTACCGTAAGGACGTGATCCGGCGCCGTAGGAGGGTCCCCCGCCGCCGGCACGCCCGCCGCCGGAGTACCCGCCTCCCTGTCCGCTGCCGTGTCCCCCACCGCTGTGTCCACCCCTCGCATTGCTCATGGTCGGCAGAGCCAGGATAAGTCCTAACAGAATAACCGATAGAGCAAGAGCGTTTCTCTTCATCTTTCTTCTCCTCGTACTGCGCGATAACAAGTTCCACTTAGTTCTTACACCTATACAGCCGGCTTGTCAAATAGCCGTCTCCCCGTGCGAAAGGATTGGTATCAGCGACCTTCTCTCGGCAGTGTACCTTAGTTTCGATGACCTTGGCTCCTAGCTGATTTGCCTTGATAACATGTCTATCCTTTGTTACAGTTAGAGACGCATTTACATAGATAAAACCTATAAGGGAAATTGCTCCGCTTGGATTCCGGCTTCTGTCATACAAACCGCTATTCCCATCTATTGACGACCATGGTCGCCGCCGTTCTCCTATTGATTCCAATCTTGCTGATTGCAGAAGATCATCCTTCCCCGGCAGTTCCCTCCGTGAGCCAGCAACCTGCCGATGAAAAGACGTCCCGGACGGGTCAGACCTCCCCGGTTCCTTCAGAGACCGCAAAACCGGGAGAGGTCATGAAAATGACGCTGGTCGATTGCGTGGTTCTTGCACTTCGTAACAATCTTGATCTGAAAGGGTCCTTTCTCGACCGCACCGCCCAGCGATTTGCCCTCAAAGTGGCGGAAAGGATGTTTACGCCGCGGAATTTTCTTCTTTCCTTCAGTTCGGACCGCCTGTCGGTGTACGGAACCAATACCTATAATCCCGCTCTGAACAGGACTACAGATGCCTTCAACACTGCAAAACTAACGGGAACCTGGGCTATACCCACGGGTGGTACCTTCACCTTCAACTGGCTGAACATGTCCAATAGGCCTGACGTGGGGCAAAATGTTGAGTATACGGGGAATTGGAGTGTTACCTTTGCCCAGCCCCTTCTAAGGGGAGGCCCGTCAGTTGCCACAGCACCACTGACGCAGGCGCGCTTGACGGAATTGAATAACATTTCTGTTCTCAAAGACGCCATGATGAACACCATCACCTCCGCCATCAGTAAGTATAGGGCCTACCTGAGCGCGGTCCGGCAGTTGGGCATTTCCAGGACAGCCCTGGAATCATCGAGAAATACTTACGAAATCAACAAGGAACTCATTGCAGCAGGACGGATGGCTCCATCGGAGATAGTTCAGGCGCAGTACGATATTGCCAATCAGGAGTCGAGCGTGGAGTCGTCCACTGCCAGCGTCGATTCGGCGAGACTGGATCTGATCCAGTTTCTCGATCTGAGCCCGAGCACGCAGTTTGAGGTGGAAGAAGAGGCGGCACCCACCATTAGCGCACCATCTATGGATCAGGCCCGGGCCATTGCCCTTGCCAAAAGGACTGACTACGAGAGGGAACTGCGGGCTGTTGAGTCGGCTGACCTCACCTATAAGGTGGCCAAGAACGGGTTGTTATGGGATTTGTCTTTTGCGCTGGGTGCGGCCCGAAGCGCCGCAGCGGGAGACAGGTACGCAGACGTGTGGGACCGGACAGGCAGCGCAGGGAAGAGCGATTGGGCTGCGGGGCTGGTCCTCAACATACCCATACTTGATTTGAGCTACGAACAGACCTACGTGAACGCCAAGGTGTCGCTAGAAAAGGAAAAGCTGGCCCTCAAAAAGCTGCAGATGACCATCGAAGTGGATATCAAAAACAAACTGAGAGATGTGGCTTACAACCATAAGCAGTGGGAGCTGCAAAAACAGGCCCTTGTGCTGGCCCAAAAACGGTATGAGACAGAGCAGGAAAAGTTGGCGGTAGGACGGAGCAGCAATTTCCAGCTCTTCACATTCCAAAACGATCTTGCCAGGAGCCGCGTGAGCGAACTTACCGCACGGATAGGCTACCTCAATGCCCTCAACTCGCTTGACAACGGCCTCGGTACAACCCTGGACAGTTGGGGTATCAGGATAACTTCTAAAGACGATGTGCCGCCGGTGCCTGCAGAAAAGCCAGGTGTTTTTGGACAAGAATCAGGGAGATGAGACAATGGCCGAACATGTGATCTACAAGAATATCCTCGAGAACATGAGCGACGGGGTCATGACGATCGACCAGAATGGCGTCATTGTCACCTTCAACGAGGCCGCCGAGGAGATTCTCGGTCTGAAAACGGATGAGGCGCTGGGGAAGCGGTTCGGAGAGGTCTTCCTCGTCCATGAAGGTAGCGATGAGTTGAACGAAACGATTCTGCACGCCGTATACGAATCCCAAAAAATCCACAACCGGGTCATCGGCTACAGCCGGGGAGCGGAGAAACTCTTCCTCAACGTGACTACTTCATACCTGGAGCACACCGACAAGAAGGAAAGGTCCGTGATAGTCGTTCTGGACGACATCACTGAGAAGAGAAAGATGGAAGCCGAGCAGGAGCGGTTGTCTGTGGAGCTGAAGGCGAAGCATAGAGAACTCCAGGGGGCATACCTCTCTATGGAGGAGTCGAACAAGAACCTGGAGATGGCGGTGAAGAAGACGAAATCCACCCGTCTCTTCGCTCTTGGTTTCATAGTGGTATTCTTCATCGCTATGGGGCTTTTCTACTGGGGAAGCAAGCCATCCTCCAGGGCGGCCAAGTTTACAGGGCCCGGGCCAGGTCCACAAGCGAGTGGTCAGGGCACGCAGCAGACTTACACGGTGACCCCGAGAACAATATCGTCGTCCATCACTCTCACAGGGGACCTGCGGCCGCTCAACACTGTCCACGTAGTAAGCCCCTTCGCGGGCAATGTAAAGGAGATGTATTTTCAGTATGGTCAGACGGTAAAGAAAGGTGATCCTCTCCTCAAGCTCGATACCAATGAAGTAGAAGTGAAGGGCAGGGACGCTGAAACAGCCTATATCAAAGCAGTCGAAAAGGTAAAGGAGATGGAGACATGGGACGCCGGAGGAGAGGTCTCTGAGGCGAAACGCAGCCTTATTAAGGCCCAAATGGAGCTGGATGCCCAAAAACAGGCTGCCGGAGAAGCTGAACGTCTTTACAAGAAGGGGATCATCCCCGCTACGGAGTATGAGAACTCGAAACGCCAGTATGCCAATGCCCGGATGAGTTACGAATCGGCACAGCATTCCCTGGATAAGACCTTGGCTAAGGGGAGCGGGGACAACCTGAAGATAGCAAGGTTTGAGCTGGAGAATGCCCGGCTTAAACTCTTCGAACTCCGGCGGCAGATCAGTCAGGCCCTGGTCAAGTCACCTACTACGGGGACTATACTTCTGGCCGAATCGGGCGGTGACAAAGAGAAGAAGAGCAAACAGCTCGGACAGGGTACCAGCGTAAGCCAGGGGGAAACACTTGTCTCTATCGGCGATCTGGATGTGCTCTGTGTGAAGGCCATGGTGGACGAGATGAGCGTTATGAGCATAAAGAAGGGGCAGAAGGTGCGGATCACGGGAGAGGCTTTCCCCGGCACCACGCTGGACGGTGAGGTGTTTCATGTCTCTTCACAGGCGGCAAAGAGCGAGGCGGGGAGGGGAGAGGCGGCCTCCTTCGAAGTTACTACGGTTATAAACAAGCTGAAACCGGAACAGCGTACAAGCATTCTTCTCGGAATGTCCACCAATCTTTCCATAATCTTCTATGAAAAGGCCGACGCCATCATGGTGCCCATACCTGCGGTGAGAAGCGGAAAGGACGGTCCCTTCGTGGAGGTCAGGCAGGGCACCGAGAAGAAACAGGTAAAGATACAGCCGGGTCTTACAACCCTAGATGCAGTGGAAGTGAAAGCAGGGCTGAAAGCGGGGGATGTCGTTGTCTTCTGAGAGACAGGATAAGGTTGTCATGCATCCACTTGAAGTGAACCCATGCTGATTCTCAAGGATATCACCAAGTCCTATCAGATTGGACCGACCCAACTGGAGATACTGAAGGGTATCGATTTGACCGTTGATAAAGGGGAACTCCTGGCCATAATCGGACCCTCGGGCAGCGGGAAATCAACGCTCATGAACATCATCGGTCTTCTGGACAGGCCCACGAATGGGTCCTATTCCGTTGACGGTACGCCCATTACCTATGAGAATGACCGGGGTCTTTCCACGATACGAAACCAGAAAATAGGCTTCGTCTTTCAGCAATATCACCTCCTTCCCCGGCTTACTGCAGAGGAAAACGTGGAACTGCCCCTCGTGTACCGGGACATGAAGGAGAAGGACCGCAGGGAAAAGGCGAGAGAACTTCTCCGTAAGGTACAGATGGGTGACAGGGGCCATCACAGACCGTCGGAGCTGTCTGGAGGTCAGCAGCAGAGGGTGGCGATAGCGAGGTCACTGGTGGGCAGTCCCTCCATCGTTCTCGCCGATGAACCCACAGGGGCTTTGGACCAGGTCGTAGGACACGAAATCGTGAGCCTCTTTCAGAAGTTGAATGAGGACGAGGGACTGACGACGATCATTATCACCCATGACCGCAGCATCGCTGCGCAGTGCCGGAGACAGGTAGAGATTGTAGATGGAAGAATTGTGGTTTAATGGTGGAAGATGATAATCAGGGCGAACCTTAAAGAGGCTCTCCGCAGCCTTTTTTCCTCCAAACAGCGTTCCCTTCTGGCGCTCATCGGGATCGTCATAGGCATAGGCTCCGTCATCGCCATGGTCTCCATAGGGACAATCATACAGGGGCAGGTGATGAAGCAGTTTAACGAAATGGGTGTAGACATATACCAGATCCAGAAGTCCTTTGGAGGCCAGGGAGGGCCTGGCGGCGAAGCAAACTTCCGGTTCGAGGACATTTTCGATCTTCCCTCATCCATACCTGCCATCCTTGAGGTGGCACCTTATGCCACCGGGGGAAGCCAGGTCGTTATAAAGGGGAAAAAGGAATATCTCAATCTCCTGGGTGTAACAGAGACATTCTTTGGTATGAACAAGCTGAAAGTTGATTCCGGCAGACTGATCAGCGACCTCGACCGGTATGCACCTTTTTGCGTTTTGGGCAGCGAAGTAGCCGACATGTTTCGACAGGCAGGTCGCAAAGAGTTGGTGGGAACGGAAATCAGGTTCGGAAACAACCTCCTCGTCATTGTCGGCGTGCTCGAAAAGACATCCACCGGAGCAGGTATGAGACCGCCGGGACTGAACAAAGCCCTCATCGTCCATGCCACGACTGCATCGCGCCTCTCTCCACCTTTTAAGATAGGCACCATCATGGGACGTGCAGCCCCGAACGTTTCCATTGCTCCCCTGAAGCCCCAGATTCAATCCTATTTTCCCAGGAAGGTGAAGGGGCTAAACGTGGAAGTTCGTTCCGCAGAAGAGTTGATCGAAAACATGGAAAAGCAGATGCGGCTTTTTACCCTCCTTCTTGGTGCCATCGGAAGCATTGCCCTCATCGTCGGCGGCGTGGGGGTGATGAATGTCATGCTTGTCTCCGTTTCGGAACGGCGAAAAGAGATTGGCATCCGTCGTGCCCTTGGCGCACAGAGGGAAGATATTCAGATCCAATTCATCATCGAGTCTGTGGTTCTCTGCATGGCAGGGGGGCTGATCGGTGTTGTACTGGGTATTGCCATCTCTTACTGCTTTGCCTACTTCACGAAATGGGACTTCATGCTCTCCTACGGTGCCGTGATCCTGGGCATCGTGGTCTCCACCGTTGTGGGGGTCTTCTTCGGCTACTACCCCGCCCGCCAGGCGTCGCGGCTTGATCCCATAACTGCGCTCCGGGGCGATTAGAAACGTCTTGCCGTATACGAAAAGACCCGTGCCGTGGAAAGACCACGGAACGGGTACCGAACGACCTTTTGACTATCTATATTTAATGAGTCTGCTAAGTTACATGGGGTGGGTGAGGGGTCTCGAACCCCCAGCCCCCAGGACCACAGCCTGATGCTCTAGCCGTTGAGCTACACCCACCGTATAGAGAGCATTTTTAGCACAGCCGCCGGGAAAAGTCAATGTTAGCCTTGGCCCGGGCTACAGGCCACGGTCAGAGGATGAGGGTCACTGGTCGCTTATCTCGCTCTCCGAAGGTTCCGCGGAAAGCGTTGTCTTCCTGAAGAGCTGCGTGAAGTAATACGTTGCTACCAGGAGTACATAATAGGCCATGACCGATGCCAGGGCAAGCCCCACGAGAAAGGGAATTCCGATGAAGAGTTTGCATATGTAGAGTGCGATCAGGGTTCCAATATAGCCTGCTGCGTAGGGGACAAAGGTTTCCTTGATGGCTGCCAGCACCTTTTCAAATTCCAGGGCCTTCCTGAAGTCACCCTGTTCCGCAAAGGTAGCAAAGGCGAAGGGAAGGAAGAAGGAGAAGAGGAGCAGTGCCAGATAGGAAGCCTTGATGATGATGTTTCCGAAGAAGGCGGTGAAGGGACTTAATGTCGTCAGGAAGAAACCGCAGGAGAAGAGAAAAAATGGCACCGCTTCGTAAAGAATGAATATAAAAAGGAGCTTGACCCCTTCGATCCAGATCTCATACCTTTCCTGCCAGGTGGGCAACCCGATGCTGCCGAGTGCGAGGATCCTTGAAGCCTTGGACAGGTAGCCCAGTGAGAAGAAATTGAGTACAGGTATTCCGAGGATGAGGCCGGGAACGATCCAGCGGGATATGTATCCCGTGTTGAATGTGAACTGGACGAAGGGGATCAGGTCCATCTATTTGCCTCGGCTGGCACTGATGAAGTCCAGGAGCGATTCGGAAGTGTAGCCTGTCATGCCGCCGTCTATGACGATAGTTTCGCCGTTGATATACTGAGCTTCGGAGGAGGACAGGAAGAGGACGAGGGAGATTATCTCATCAACGGTTGCCATCCGGTTGAGAGGCGTCTTTTTGGAGAGGAAGTCGACGAAAGGCTGTCTCTTCACCATCGCCTCGTTCATGCCGCCGGCCACAAAACCGGGAGAGATTCCCACGGCAGTGACGCCGAATCTGGACCACTCGTATGCCAGGGTCCTGGTCAGTACCATGAGTGCTGCCTTGCTCGCCGCATAGGGAAGAAACCCTTTTTCTCCGAACAGGCTCACCTGGGTGATCATGCTCAGAATCCTTCCGCCCTTCTGTTCGATCATCTTTTTGCCGAAAATCTGGGAGACGTAGAAGGTGCCTTTCAGGTTCACGTCGATTGTTCTGTCGAAATCCTCTTTCTTCATCTTCTCCAGAGGTGCAAGAGGGTTGACGATGCCTGCGTTATTGATGAGTATGTCCACTTTGCCCCATTTTTCCCAGACCTGCGCTGCCACCTGCTCCATGGCCGGGTAGTCGGTTATGTCTGCCGCAAAGGCGAGTACCGGCTGATCCTTGAACTCCTGCTGGAACGCATTGACAGCCTCGGTATCCCTGTCACTGATTGCCACAAATGCCCCTTCGCCGAGGAATGCCTTTGTCATGGCCTTGCCCATTCCCCTCGCACCGCCTGTTATGAAGACAGATTTGCCCTGGAATCTCATATGTTACCTCCGTATAATGTTTTGATTCTTCTATCAAAGAGTTCTATAAGGCCCTCATTATCCTGCAGCTTCATGCCCGTCACATCTCCCCAGACATCACTTCTTTCCATACAGAGATAGATGAAGAGGTCCTGGTTCTTGCTTTTCAGCTGATCATAGATCATCCTGTAGACCTTGACCCGCTCCTTCTTGAGATACCGGTACTTTCCATCTTCCCCGCGGATGAATTCTCCCTGGAGGAGACGCTTCCGGCCTTCATCGATGAAACGGTCCATGAGCCTCGGTGGGAAGCGCAGAAGCCCCATGCTTAACCAGATCACCCTGTCCAGGTCGATAATCCTGCCGATGTCATCTATGAGGTACTGATAATCCTTCTCAAACCCGTCGTAGATGATGATGGGGTCGAAGTGAAGACCCACCAAACAGCCTGCTTCCTGAGCCTTTCTGGCTGTTTTGAGGCGTTTGTAGAGGGGGCTTGTCCTTTTCTCCTCGCTCCCTATAACGCGCTCGGGAGCGAGCGAGAAGGATATCACCGTATATGGGTTGAGGATCGGCCGGAGGTGGTCAATGTAGGCCCATTTTGATTTCAGTTCCAGTATGGCCTTCTTCTTCCGGCCGAAGAATTCTACGATGGGCTCGTTGAGGCGAAACCTGCGATCCAGCGCGAGGCTGTCCGAGAGTTCCCCTGTACCGAAGCGGAGGGTGTGGTGCTTCTCGGCTGTTATGGCCTCTTCAACCTGGGCCAGGATATATGGTATATCGGAGTGTATCTTGATTTCAGAGGAGTTTATGTATTCTTTCAGGATGCAGTAGGAACAGGAGAGTAGACACCCTTCAATGAGATCGATGGTCTTGTAGCCGCAGCAGATGTGATTCTTTGTCCCGGGGCAATCCCGAACGATGCTGCCCCTGGTCTCCACAAAGTTAACTTTTTGTAAGCCCAAGCATGCTCCTTATGTGTGAAGCGTCCAGCAGTTCTTCGAGCTTTTGGATAGCGCGCTTAAGGTCTTCCGGTGTTCTTATCCTGATCGATATATCAATATACTCCTTTTCAAAAAAAGGGTCTACCTTAATATCGACGGCCGGGGGCAGGGCGCAGGCCCTCTTGAGTGCGGCAAACTCATCTTTGAGATCGGTCAGTTTCGGGTTGACCAGTTCTTTAAGATGCCTTCTCAGTTCCTCTGTCCCGTCGTCTGTGGGGAGAGACTCAAAGGGTATGGCACCGTGCCTGATTTTGAGAAGAGCAAGGATTTGCAGAATCTCTCTCAGATGGCTCTCGGTCAGGTGAAAGCGGGAGAGGAGAGAGATGAGGAGGCCTCTCTCGGATACGTTGAACCTGAGAAGTTGGTCGATGCCGCGGAGACTGACTTTATGGTCAAGGATAAAGACCTTCAGGGCTTCTTCCGAATTAGCCAGGGCAATGAGGGTCGCCAGGGGTTTTTCATGGGGCTGGAGCCCGAGAAGTGTCATAACCTCGAAAACTTCATCCATGGAAAATCCGAAATGGAGCATTCGCTCAAGGGCATGTCCCTTCTCCACGATATTGAGTCCGCGCCGGATGTTGTCGTGAATGGCGCAGAGAAGTGCCGTCTGCTCGCTCATCTCCTCCACGAGGCAGGGGATTTCGGTCCAGTGAAGACTCAAGGCCGCATCTAGGCGCCTGAATCCCGTCACTATAATATAGGGGGGAGCGCCGGTGACTATAACGGGTTCGATGATCCCCACCCTGCTGATGGAAGAGACCACCTGGGCGTCCGCGAGAGGGTAGGAGGTGGCATATCTTCTGTCGTGGATGGATATGTCTTTCAGTGCGATTTTGTTCATGGGCCGGTTAGCAAACGTTCTAAACAATAGCAGAGACCGGAATGGGTGTCAAATGCCTCGGGGCTGTCACGGAGGTTCTCCGGAACTGGCATTGCGGCGCACAAAGCAGAGAATTATGGCTCCCGACAGGAAGAGCGCAGTCACGGCAAATATTGAATACCGCGGATTGCCTGTCAATACGCTGACCCAGCCCATGAGGGCAGGGCCGATGACCGCCGCGAATTTGCCGAGCATATTGTAGAACCCGAAGAACTGGGCCGCGCTCTCGGGTGGGATGAGTTTGGCATAGAAAGACCGGCTCAAGGACTGTACTCCGCCCTGGACGAGGCCTATGGTGACGGCAAGACCGTAGAACTCGCCCTGCTCCTTCATGAAGAAGCCCCATACGGAAGCGCCCACATAGACCATTATCCCTATGAGAATACCCGTCTTGCTGCCCATCTTCTCCCCTATTTTCCCGAATACGATGGCAGCGGGAAAACCGACAAACTGGGTTATGAGCAGGGCCTTGATGAGCCCGTTGGAATCGAGTCCGATGGACATTCCATAGTCCACTGCCATGAGAACGATGGTATCGACTGCATCGATGTAGAGCCAGTATCCTATGAGGAAGAGAAATATCTCTCTGATCCTCACGATCCGGCCGAATGTTGCGGCCAATTCCTTGAAGCCCTCCCTTATGGCCGATTTTCCGGAGGCTCTCTTTTCGGGAACCGGTTCATTTACAAAGAACATGATGGGCAGGGAGAAAAGGGCCCACCAGATGGCGACGGTGACAAAAGAGATTCGCACCGCCTGGTCCGGCGAAGAAAGACCCACGGCCGCCGGGTTGAGCACCATGAAGACGTTGAGAGCGAAGAGGAGCCCTCCACCGAGATACCCCAGGGAGTATCCCAGAGCGGACACTACGTCGAACTTCTCCTCCGGTGCCACGCCCACGAGGAGGGAATCGTAGAAGATGTTCCCGCCGGCAAATCCTATATTACCGAGGATGTAGAGGATCATGGCCACGCCCCAGCTCCCCTGGGCCACGAAATTGAGGGCCCCCGTCATGAGCACGCCAAGAAAAGCGAAGAGGAAAAGAAACCTTTTCTTGTATCCCCCCCGGTCGGCGATGGAGCCGAGGGCAGGGGCCATGGCAGCCACAATGATGCTGGCTACCGAATTGGCTAAACCAAGGTTGAAAGTGCTCACATTTACGTCAAGGCCTATACTCCAGTACTTCTTGAAGAAAATAGGGAAAAAGCCGGCCATGACGGTGGTGGCGTAGGCAGAATTGGCCCAGTCGTAGAGAGCCCAGGCGACCATCTGTCCTTTGCGGTAAACGGGGCTGTTCACGGTTCTATTCCCTTAAGAGTTAAGCAAGAATAATGAACTGCAGCGTCTCATGTCAAATGATTATTCTTATTTCTTCCTTGCCGTTCCGGCCAATAGCCGGCAGCCGGTACGTGGGTGGGATCAAATCCATCGTTGCCTGGCGCAGACTTTCCATGTCGGGTTCCTGTTTTCCGAAGGGCCTGGGACGTGGCAGACTTAGAGAAATTCCTTCAGGCTGTCGAGAATAGTATGAAACTCGGCTTGAGTATTGAGGCGAAGGACCCGGTAGAAAGGCAACTCTATCGGTTCCTCGGCCTCGGTCAGCTGTCGCTCCAGAGTTTTCACCTGAGCGTCGGAGGCATCGGCACCTTCTCTTACCCTTTTCTCGATCCGTTCACGGAGAATTCCCTCCTCGGCGAAGAGGTGAACGAAAAAGGGGTTGAGCCCTTTTGACCTGCAGACTCCATAAAAGTCGATACGCTGGCTGGACTTGAGAAATGTGGCATCCACGGCCATTTTCCTTCCTCGAAGTGCTTCTGAGACGGTTGTCTCCAAAAGTCTGCTGTAGACAGCGCTAGTGACGCTCTCGTTATATATACCCTCACCGTAGTCGGTATAGGAATGTTCTGTCTTCCCGAGCCCCACCATACTCTTTCTCACCTCATCGGAATGGAGCACTGTCCAGCCGTCTGCAAGGTCACGGGCTACCGTCGACTTACCGGAGCCCGAAAGCCCCATGAAAATGACCGGGTTAAAGGGTCTCGTCGCATCCGTAATATAGTACTGGGCCAGATGGAAATACTGCATGGCCATGAGCCTGCCCTCGGCTTTCGTAGCCTCGTCGTCGGCATTCCGGGCAAGGAGCCCCTCCACCTTACCCCGAACCACAGCCCTGTATACCTTGTAGAACCTTAGGAGATCATCATTGCGGCATTGAGCCGAAGCATTGAAATAGGAGTTGCACAAGCTCGTGGAGAGATCGAACCTCCCCCTGAATTCAAGGTCCATAAAGAGAAAGGCTATATCTTCAAGGACGTCTATTATCCTGAATTTTTCGTTGAATTCGATGCAGTCGAATATGACCGGTGGTGTCGTAAGACATACGTGCTGCGAATGGAGGTCGCCGTGTCCGTCGCGGATCCATCCATCCCTTCTCCTTGATGCGAACCCGATGCTATTGGCATCTATGAAACTCCGGGTATATTCCATAAGGTCCCGGTAGACGGGTTCATCGATGAGGCTGCCCACAAAGGGCAGGATCTGCCGGAAATTCTCTTCCGTGGCGGCTATGATGGTATCGATACCTCCGTACACCCGCCCCCTGTAAGCTGGGCAACGCAGGTGAAAAGCGGCCAGGAGGGCCGCTGCCGAAGGGAGTTCACGATGGAGCGGCCTGCCTTCCTTGATGAGATTGAAAAGGATGCAACCCTCGGGAAGGATCTTCATCTTAACGGCATACTCCTTTATCCGGCTGCCCCTCGTGGGCAGGAAACTGTAATTGCCGTTACTCCCGCCGAAGATGGGTATAACACCAAGGTAGGTCTCTCCGGCTAATCGTGAATTGAGAGAGACCTCCTTCTCACAGTAGTAATGTCGTTTTCGGAGTGTGGAGAAGTCGAGGAAGCCGAAATTGACTGCCTTTTTCACCTTGTATACGAACTTGTCGCAGAGGAAGACGTGGGCAGTGTGGGTTTCGATGTGGACAACCCCGGCGGTGTCTTCCGGGTAATTCCGTGGGTTGAGCAAAAAGGTGACAAGGGCAGATGCGGTTTCCAGGGTCTCATCTCCTCCGAGACGTTGAGGGTTCTTATTTAAACTAATACATCGCGACGGCGGGCGCCGGTCTTTCTTTGGTGTGCCGGCCGAGGCTTCAACGGAGCTTCCGGGTGACCCCTAAAGGATAAGCTTTTGGGGATCCACCTCTTCTCGGAGGATACGAAGCTCTTCAAGCGATGGCGGCCTTGCCTCGACCGCCTTCGAGACGTCAATGGGAAAACCGGTGTTTTCAATGATCTTGTCCAGGGTTATTCCTGGATAGTATTCCGCGCAGTACATCTCTTTCGTGATATCGTCAAACTTCATCACTCCCAGATTTGTGACCACTGCTGCGGCACCTCCGCGCCGGAGGCCGAGTTCCTTCCTCGAATCGCCCCCCTTGTACCAGCCGATGCTGGTGAGATAGTCGAGTTTGTCTACGAACCTTCGTTTCTGATGCTGCATGAAGGTGATCACGCCCGAGGCAAAGGTAGCTACATCGCAAGCTCCTCCGCTTCCGGAGAAGCGGGTTTTCGGCCTGTGGTAGTCCCCTATGACGGTGGTGTTCAGGTTGCCGTACCGGTCTATCTGGGCAGCCCCGAGAAATGCCATTGTGTGAAGTTTTCTGTGGCCCACGATGGAGAATGCCTCAATGAGGCCCGAATTGAGGGCTGAGCCGCTCATGACCCTGAGATCGGCAACAGCCATGGGTATCTCGTCCAGGGTGGGATCGATGCCGCCGGTTTCGAAGAATATGACTGCCTTGGGCGCGTATATTCGTTTCGCTGCGGTGGCTGCAAGCATCGATACGCCGGTGCCAGCAAAGACGATATCGCCGTCCTTTATGAATCTGCCCGCGCTGAGGGCCATCATTTCATTGTCCGTGTAGTCTGCCATTGTCTGTCAACCTCCCTTAATTGACCCGCGGGTCGACACCGCGGGATAGATCTTTATTTCCTGTTTAAGCCCTGGGCATAACCCACAATTGAATTTGCTTTGATCTCGAGGAGCATTTTTGCCCCCACCTTTTCGAGATACTCCTCGTGGGAGGCAACGCCGTAGACCCACTCATCAAGATATTCTTTGAACAGGGCATCGTCCCCGGCTATCTTC
>CAYOYU010000001.1:0-3375 GCA_964408265.1 uncultured Syntrophorhabdaceae bacterium | reverse complement strand
TCTTCTTGTAGAGGTTGAGGTGTTTTGGGTCGGAATCGTAAAAAGCATAGCAGGCTGTGGGGTGAGCGCCGTAAGGCACCCGGACTATGGCATCCACAAAGAAAGCCGGCAAGGAGTTCTGATCAGGGTCGAGGCGGATAAAGGAACGGGGAACGATCTCCTCGCAGGTGACTATGACCGTATCCGCGGCCTTCGCCTGTTCAATGTCGGCAAATGAGAGTCCTTTAACTCGGACCGTTCCGTCTTCCCCGACATATTGGGCGTGAAGCAGAGCCACGTCAGGGTTGAGCGCGGGGAGGAGAACCACCTTGTCTTCAACTTCGCTGAAAGGATTATCGGTGATCACGTACTTCTTTGGGGCCACCTTCCGCTCCTTTCGTATCTCCGGTGCAAAACCTTCGAGGTTTATCAGGTCTGTGCCGAGGCCTGATTTGGTGGGGATAAAGGGTATGCTCAAAGCTCCGGCAAGAAAACGTAAACTCATCTGGTAGTTGGAGTAGTCTTCAAACTCGATCAGACCGTTCTGTATCGCTTTCTTGAACCTGATACATGTAGGCGCATACCGGCCGTTTCCCCCGTAGGCTATTTCAAGCCGCTTCACGCAGCCTGCGCCGATGAGAACGTCCAGGGCCTGGCCATGGGAGTGACAGACGAGGTGAATGTCCTTGATCCGCTGCCGTACGATCTAATAGGCGACGGCCATGGAATTGCGGGTGATGGTAAACCCGCCTATCGCTATCTGCGATCCGTCCTTCACGAAGCGTTTCACCGCCTCTGGAAGGCTCATCAATTTTTCTTCGATTTCGGGATATCTGTTCATCTTCTTGGTCTCCTTCGCGTCTCTTCTCCGGAAATTTGCATTTTCTGCGGGAGGGCCATTTGAAACCGCGGCACCATCCCATCCGGAAAGGGGCGGTACCGCTGTTTTCTGAAATCCTATGCTGCAACAGGGAGGCTTTCCCCTTTTCTAAAAACTTTTTGCGACACTATGACGAAGGCAAGGCAGCAGAAACCTATTACATCGCCAAGCGTATGGGGGTAGACAAAAGCCAGGGCACCGACGACCGAGATAACCCGCTCCAAGATGATTTGTCTCTCAAAGAGCCAACCCGAGCAGCCTGAGGCGAGAAGACCGATGCCGAGAAAAGCGGTGAAGATTGTCCAGATGCCTGCTGCCGGGCCAATCCCTTCCCAGTGGAGAAGAAGCGCTCTGCCTCCGGGCAGCAGCACGAAGACGAAGGGCAGGAGGAAAGCCGTTATGGCGTACTTCCATGCCATGAAGGTAGTCTTATACGGATCACCGCCGGTTATGGCCGCTGCGGCAAAGGGCGACAAGGCTGTTGGAGGTGAAACCTCGGAGAGGAGGGCGTAGTAGAAGATGAACATATGGGCCGCATACTCCGGTACACCCAGCTTTGTCAGGGCCGGGGCCACGATGACCGCTGCGATGATATAGGTAGCGGTTATCGGGACTGCCAGTCCAATGATCCAGAGGATGATCCCCGCGAAAATTGCGGTGAAGACCAGGCTTCCACCGGCATAGCCGATGATGATCGTTGAAAGTTTCAGACCCAGTCCGGTGAGACTCACCGTTCCCACGATGAGGCCTGCCGCAGCGCAGATGGCTGCCACATTGAGGACGGTGATGGACCCTTCTTTCAGCGCTCGGATCAGTTTTGGCACTGTGAAACGCGTCTCTTTCCTGATGAAAGAAGCAAGAAAACAGGTGATGATGGCAGCCAGAACCGATACCTGAGGAGTGTAGCCTTTTACGAGAAAGACGACGATGGCAATGAGGGGTAGGAACTGATAACCATTGAGCTTGGTCAACTGCCAGAGGGTATACTTCTTCTCGATCTGAACGGCTTTCAATCCGAATTTTTTGGCGTCGAATTCAACCATGAGGAGGAGACCCCAGTAATACAGTGCAGCCGGGATTGTAGCTAGGAATATAACGTCAACATAGCTTATCTTCAGGAACTCGGCAATAAGGAATGCGGCGGCACCCATGACGGGCGGTGTAGTGATCGCTCCCATCCCGCCTGCTGCGAGGAATCCTCCTGCATTGCTCTTGTCATAGCCTGCCTGCTTCAGCATGGGGTATGCGACGGAACCGATGGCAACGGTGTTGGCCACACCCGAGCCCGATGCCATGGCCAGAAGGTAGGATGTTGCCACAACGGACCTGCCGGCAGCTGTAGGCTTTCTTCCCATTGCAGTGAAAGCGAATTCCACAAAGAACTTTCCGGCGCCGGAGACAGACAGAAAGCCGCCGAATATGCAAAACATGATAATAATCGTGGAGCAGACGTCGACAGGCACTCCGAAGATGCCTTCCAGGGTCATGTACATGTGGCCTATGATGCGTTCCACATCATAGCCCCTGTGGGTCCAGGGTGCGGGGAGCATCGGCCCCATATAGGCGTAGGCCAGAAACACGAGGCAGCAGATAGGCATGATCAGACCGGAACTTCTCCTTGTAGCCTCGAGGATGAGAATTATAAAGGCAATACCCAATATCTTATCCCAGAGTTCCGGCGTGACGGCCCTGTAAATAAAATCCTCGAAATCGATGAGCATATACGCAATACAGGCAATACTCACCAGAACGAGTAAAATATCGATTATGTTGATCTTTCCTTTGAACTTCTTTGCCATGGGATAGTAGAGGAAGGATAGGACGAGAAGAAACGCCACGTGTATGCCTCTGACCATCTGAGTAGTTACAGGGAAGATTGCAGTGTATATGGCAAAGAGCGACATAGCCACGGCAAGGACGGTGATCGTCTTATCCCAGAACCCCGTTACCTTCCGCGTAACGCCTTCCTCTTCCTCTATGAGTTGCTCAATCTTCTTCTTCTGTTCTTCGGTTAGTTCTCCGGCAGGGGCGCCGGCTGAACTATTGTCCTGTTCTGCCATTATGGACCTCCAAGAGTTATTTCAACATATACGCCGGAGGGACAGTATTCCCGGGTATACCAATGCCGCTGCCCCGATACCGGCCTTCTTCTTTATATAATACCCGTCTGTACGTGAAGCCGGGAGAGGGGGGGGGCGGATACTCCCCCCCTCCCTGTGTCGGATTTCCTGCTATACAAGAACGTTGATGCCTTTTTCCTTGAAATACTTTGCAGCCCCCTTGTGGTAGGGGACGAACCTGTTGGAGCCGCCGTCTTTCAGGTTAATGTTGTTTGCCTCCTTGTGGATGGCAACGAGTTCCTTCAGGTGTTCGAAAATGGTCTTGACGGTGTTGTATCCAAGTTGTTCGTCGAGATCCTGATGGCACATGAGGAGATTTCCCACGGCAGAGACGGCCGTATCCACCTCGACGCCGGTATAGATCTTTTTCGGGATCACGGCCGTGTAGGAGATGGG